>DASZZU010000086.1:0-19773 GCA_035544855.1 Gemmatimonadaceae bacterium
GACCCGACTTCGCGGCTCGCCGCAGTGAGAAACTTCGCGGACTGATTTCGACGTTCGTTGCAATTCCGTTGCGATCGCGCCCGGATTTTTCCTTGCCGCGATATGGGCTGGCTGGTACTTTATGCGCGTTCCAGTCGCATCCGAGCTCGTTCGCCACCGGAGTCCAAGCCTATGAATAAGAAGCGTCTGCTGATCGCAGCGTTTGCATCGTTGCTGCCATCTCTTTCTCCCCTACCTCTGGCATCTCAGGGTGTAACCACCTCGACGATCTCCGCGAGGGTTAAGGATGCCAGCGGCAATGCCCGCGCCGGAGTCCGCGTAACCGCGGTGCACGAGCCTTCGGGAAGCGTATATCAAGGCAGAACTCGCGACGATGGCCGGGCTACGCTGCCTGGAATGCGAGTTGGCGGTCCTTACACCGTCACAGCTTCCGGAATCGGCTTCGAAAGCCAGACGCAGCCGAACGTGTTTCTCACGCTTGGTCAGACGGCCGATCTCCAGTTCGTGATGCGCACGACCGCCGTCCAGATCCAGGAGGTGACGGTTACCGCGGCGGTGGGTGCCGACAAGATTCTGAATTCTTCGAGGACGGGTGCCGCGACCACGGTAAGCAGAGAGGCGTTGGCGACGCTCCCGACCATAACCGGAAAGCTCGAGTCGATCGTTCGGTTGACTCCGCAGTTCGGCGGGTGCTCGACTGGTACAGGGTGCAGCCTGGCCGGGCAGGACGGACGCATGAACAACATCAGCGTCGACGGTACTGCTTTCAACAACTCCTTTGGCCTGGGCGGTCAGCCCGGCGATAGAACAAACGTCGCTCCCATCTCGCTTTCCGCCGTAGAGCAGATGCAGGTGGACGTTGCACCGTACGACGTGCGTCAGGGAAACTTCGTAGGCGCGAACATCAATACCGTGACGCGAAGCGGCACCAACCGCTTGCAGGGCTCGATCGGATATTCGCGCCGCGACCAGTCCCTCGTCGGGAAAAAAGCAGGGCGCCTGCGTTTCGATCCGGGAGTCTTCAAGTACAAGAATCTGGGCGGTTGGCTGGGCGGTCCAATTATTCCGAACAGACTGTTCTTCTTCGGCAGCATCGAAGACGAATCGTTGACACAGCCGGGAACCACGTGGTTGGCCAACACAGGCACCCAGACCGTTGCCGGCAACATTACGAGAGTGAGAGCGTCTTCCCTGGATTCGCTCAGCACCTTCCTCAAGAACAACTTCAGCTACGACACAGGCCCCTACCAGGGGTACAACAACCAGACGCCTGCTCACCGCTTCCTGGGCAAGCTGGATTTCAACCTTAACGATCAGAACAAGTTTGTCCTGCGGTACAACAGGCTAATCTCGAGCGCCGACATTCTCGAATCGAACTCGGCCTCGCTAGGGGTTCAAGGCAACAGAAGAACCAACGCCAACTCGTTGAATTTCTCGAATTCGAATTACGGGGCGCTCGAGAACATCGAATCCACCGTGGGAGAATTGAATTCGACCATCGGCAACGGCATGGCCAACAGCCTCATAATCGGTTATACCAGACAGAACGAGAGCCGCAAGCCGAAGGGACAATTCTTTCCGCTCGTGGACATTCAGGAGGGTGCTTTTACCTACACCTCCTTCGGCTTTGAGCCGTTCACTCCCGACAACCTGTTGTTCTACAACACTCTTCAGTTCCAGGACAATTTCACCAAGTACACCGCCAATCACGATTTTACGTTCGGCGTAAGCGTCGAGAAGTACCACTCGGAAAACACGTTCTTCCCAGGGTCTCAGAGCGTGTACGTCTACAATTCACTCGCTGACTGGTACACTGATGCGAATGGATATCTTGCCAATCCGGCTCGGACTGTTTCACCCGTGACCCTGGCGCGCTTTCAGGTGCGCTATAACAACATCCCAGGTCAGGATAAGCCGGTGCAGCCGCTTGAGGTGTTATACAGCGGCATCTATGCGCAGGACGAATGGCGCGCAACCCAGAACCTCAAGCTGAATCTGGGCGTCCGGTTCGATATTCCCAAGTTCAAGAACACCGCCTTCGACAACGTCAACGCGGACCAGCTTTTCTGGAGGGATGAGAAGGGGAACACGGTTCAATACAATACAGGCAAGCTCCCTGACACGAAGGTCACAATCTCGCCGCGACTCGGGATCAACTGGGATGTCAACGGGGATCGCAGCGTCCAGTTTCGAGGGGGAACGGGAATATTCAGCGGCCGTCCCGCCTATGTCTGGATCTCCAATCAGATCGGCAACACCGGCGTGCTCACTGGGTTCGACCAGTTCGACGCCACCACCACACGCCCATTCAACCCCGATCCGAACCACTACAAACCCACAACTATCACTGGGGCGCCAGCGGCCAGTTACGAGCTGGCTCTGACCGATCCGAACTTCAGATTTCCGAAGTTGTGGAGAACGGACATTGGGGTGGACAAGTTGCTGCCCCTTGGATTGATCGGAACCGTGGAATACATGTACAACCGCGATATCGACGGCATCTACTACATCAACGCCAACCTTCCCGCCGCCCAGTCCGCGTTTGTCGGCGCGGATTCGCGGCTACGTTGGGTCGGACTGTCGTGCAAGAACCCGACGCCCGGACCGTGTCAGAACCGAATCAACAACGCCGCAGGGAACATCGTGGCGCGAAACATCGTCATGAAGAATCAGAACGTGGGACGCTCCTGGAATATTGATGGCTCCCTGGAGAGACCATTCAGCAACGGCCTTTTCGTCAAGGCGGCCTACAACTTTGGAGTTGCCAAGAACACGATCGATCCAGGCAGCATTGCGTCAGGCTCCTGGAACGGGAATCCACAGGCGGGCGATCCGAACAATCCCGGTCTCTCGTATTCGGCCAATTCTCCGGGCCACAGATTCTTCATTGCGACATCGTACCGCAAGGAATATTTCAGCTTTGGGGCTACGACCCTCTCTCTGTTCTTCGACGCGCACACGAATGGCAACACCAGCTACACCTTCGCGAACGACTTGAACGGTGACGGAGTCGTCAATGACCTGATCTACATCCCGCGGGATGTCTTGGAGATGAATTTCTCGCAGTTCACGTGCCCGGCCAAGACATGCGGAACGGACAAGACCTTTACCTCGGCTGACCAGGCCAACGCCTGGGAGGCCTTCATACAACAGGACGATTATCTGAGGACTCACCGGGGACAGTACTCGCAGCGCAATGCGATATTCTTCCCGATCGTGAAGCGTGCCGATTTCAGCATCCAGCAAGAGTTGTTTACTGATTTCGCGCGCAGACGTAACAGCTTCCAGATGAGAGCCGACATCGTGAACGTCGGCAACCTTCTGAATAAGAACTGGGGAACCGGTCAGCGCATTCTCGGGGGTAATGGACAGATTCTCACCGACCCCGGTGTCGATGCGCTGGGAAGAGCGACTTACCGCCTGAAGGTAGTCAATAGCGAGCTCATCAATAAAACGTTCGAGCCCACTGCCGGCAGAGCCGACGTATTTGAAGTGCAGCTCGGCTTCAGATACACATTTAACTAGAGAAGGGGCGTGAGCAACGCAGTTTGATCGCGCTGCTCCTGACAAAGAAAATCCCGCCTTCGGGCGGGATTTTCTTTGTCAGGCCGGATCGCCGCCGCGCGTGCATCGGCCCAAACCAGTCGTCGCTAGAAAATCCGTACGTTGATGTAACGCTTTGGATTCTTCTTGATGTCGGCCACGAGTGAATCCATCCGCTGGAGCAGCAGACGCACGTCGTTGTAGACGCCAGGGTCGTTAAGCAGCTTCGCCGCGCTGCCATTTCCGCTGTCCACCTTGGCGATTATCACATCGAGCTTGCCCGACGTCTCCTTGAGCTGAGCGCTCATCTCCGCCATGTTCGCGCTCGCCGTGCGAAGATTCTTGACCGTCGAATCCACCTTCGCCGGATCGATCGCTCCCGTCGCCCGCCGCAGCGATGTCATCGTCGCCGACAACTGTCGCGATTGCTCCTCGGAAATCGCTGCGAATTCAGTCACCAGCCGATTTGTCGCGCCGATCGCGTTCCGCATGTCACGAATCCCGCCGGCGGCGACCATCTCGTGCTGCAACGCCGAAGTTACGGCGTTCACCGCGCTCGCGATCGAGTCGGCCTTGCTCGTCAGCTGGGCAATCCCGGGCGTGGACGGTCCGATCGGAATGGTATCGCCCTGCTTGAAAGAGTGTGGGTCAGGTCTCGAAGGAGTCAGCGCGACCGCCTGATCGCCGAATATGCCATTCGGAATCACCGTGGCTTTGCTCGTGACCGGCACCTTGTAGTTCTTCGCGATCCGCAGCGTCGTGACCAGAATTCCATCCTGATGCAGATCGACCTGGTCGACGTACCCGACGTTCACACCCACCAGTAGTACCGGCTGCCCTTGTTTGAGGCCTGCGCCCCACGGGAATTTCGCGTAGAGCGGATAGCCCTTCGACAATCCGCCGCGCGCGAGCCAGAGAGACCCGAGCACCGTCACGACGATCGCCACCGTAACGAGTAGTCCAACCAGTACTTCGTCTCTTGTCTTCATGCCTGGAGGTATGGGGCCAGCAGGAGCGCGGTGAGCGCATCCAGAACCAGTATCGCCACGGATGTCACCACCACCGCCTGCGCCGTGCTGCGTCCGACGCCTTCGGCACCCACGTTCGCGGTGTAGCCCTCGTACGAGCAGAAGAAGGCGATCGCGCCCCCGAATATAGTCGCCTTGATGACGCTATACACTATCTGGAAGGGCGTGAACGAGAGACGGAGCCCCTCGGAGAAGGCGGCGGCGGTGACGTCGGTGGCCGTTACCGCGGTGAACATCGCGGTGCCAACTCCCACCGCGTCGGCGAGAATCGTGAGCACCGGCAGCATCACCAGCGCAGCGATCAATCGCGGCACGACCAGATATGCGATCGGATCGTACGCCAGCGTCTCTAGCGCGTCGATCTGCTCCGTCACGCGCATCGTTCCGATCTCGGCCGTGATGCGCGCGCCCACCCGCCCGGTGAGCACCAATCCCGTTAGCAGCGGCCCCAGCTCGAGAATGATCGACTGGCGCGAGATCAGACCCACGACAGACAGCTGCACGCCTCCAAATAGCTGGTACCGCGTCTGGAACGCCGTGACCGCTCCGATGAACGCCGCGACGATCGCGGCAAGCGGAACTGAATCGACGCCGATATTCCGCATTTGTCGGATTGTCTCGGGTCCGTATGTCTTCGGATCCCTGAATGCGCGGCCGATGTCGCGCATGAAGTACGCGCGCTCGCCGACTCTGCGAAAAAGGCCGAGTGGGTCGCGGCTCAAGTTCTCACGCGCGCAAAGAGTATGATTCCCACCACGCCGAATATGATGCTCGGCAGCCACGCTGCCAGATCTGCCGGAATCATTCCTTTGCCGCCGATGCCCTTCGTGAGTTGAATGAGCATCAAAAAGATCACGGTCGTCGCCAGACTCAGCCCGACTCCGTACGCCGCGCCGCCGCGCTGGGTGCTCGTCGCCAGAGGCGCCCCGAAGAGTAGAATCACGATGCAGGTAACTGGGATCGCGATCTTGAGCATACGCTCGACCCGAAGCTCATTCACCTCGGCGCCCGATCTCTCCATTGACGTGATGAATCGCCCCAGCTCACGGAAGCCCATGTCGGTCGGAGCCTTCTGGGTGAGGGTGAGCTGTTTGGGTGGTTCGGTGAAGTGCCGATCGACCAGAGAGTCAAAGCTGAAGGTCAGGTTTTGCATCGAGTCGGTGAGAAGATGCATCGCGCCCTTCTGCAATAGCCATCCCTTTCCTGTCCGGTAAGTGGCGTTGTTGGACGAAATGACATAGGACGGATAGTCAGGTCCCTTTCCCTTGCGCTCGATCACGATTCCCTCGATCGACGGCACCACGAGATGCAGCGCGCCAATCTTGTAGACCCGTCCTCGATCGGCGGCATAGGCGAAATTGTATCGGTCGGAGCTGAAGTTGGTCTTGTTGACTTGCAGAATATCCAGTCGCTTCTTGTTTGTCAGAGGCGCCAGCTCACCGAGAGTGAGCCCAAGCATGGTCGCAATGACGGCTCCGACAAATATCGGAGCGATGAAGCGGTAGAAGCTGATCCCAGATGCCTTGGCGGCGGTAATCTCCGAATGGCGGGTAAGAGCGCCAATGGAGAATACCGTCGCGAACAGGACCGCCGCCGGAAGAATCATGAACATCGAGTCCGGCAGCCAGTACAGATAGCTGAGCGCGATTCGGCCCGCGCTCAGATTCTGGCCAAGGTACTTGTCGAGATTGTCCGTGAGATCGATGATGTTGACGAGAATCGGAAATCCCAGCGCGGTTGTGACGAAGATCTTCCAGAACTCCGTAAACACGTAACGGTCCAGTACCCGCACCATTCTCGTCAAGCCGCGGCTCTCTCAGGTTGGATTACCGGTTTCTTCCGACCGACCTTGCCCCGGGCCCATCCGCGAATCGAGTCGAACATCTCCCTCATGTCGCCTCCGCGGGCCGTGCTTCCCTCCTTGCCCATCTTTGCCAGCAGCAGGAGCGCGATCATCGCGAAGATGATGTTTGCCATCCACATCGAGACGACCGCGGGCATGAGTCCGCGTTTGCCCAGCGACTCTCCGGCGATCAGGCACACGTAGTAGAGTGCGAACACGAACAAGCTGACTCCGATCGTGAGTCCCACGCCGCCGCGTGGGAATCGCAGCGCGATTGGCGCGCCCAGCAGCACGAAAACGAAGCACGCGACGGCGAGCGCGAACTTCTTGTGTATCTCGACGCCGTACGCGTTCATCTGCTGCGCGCTGTCGTCGAGTCTGATGCGCAAAGACTCGATGGTAGCGAGCTGGGATGTGATCTGGGGTGACGGCGGCTGAATCGTCACCGGTGGCTGAATCCTCGATGTCGCCTGTGTGCTCGTGGACGAGACTGTCTGGGCGTGAGCGGTCCTGGGCGTCAGCAGCGCAATCGCCTTGCAGTACAAACGGCCGAGTCCGATATCCCACGGCTCGCTCGGATCTTCGTTCAGCACTTCCTTGCTCACCTTCGCTTTCGCCTTTCGGAGCGACGCGAGCGTTTTCTCGAAATCCTTGCGCACCTGCTGGTGCTCCTTGCGCGCCCTGTCCTGAGCCGCCTGCATCTCGCACACAGTCATCTCGCGATCGCTCTTGTACGAGTCGACCGTGGTCTTCTGAAACTGGTTGCCCACGCCACGGACCCGAATGAGATCGACGTTGAAGTACAACCGCTGCAGCTCGTCGGGGTTGTCAGTCGGAACATCCTGCATGTTGCCGTTGTAAAGCGTGAGCTCGAGGTCGGTCATCCCCTTGCTCATCCCCATGTTGCCGCTGTCGGCGAATATGGTGCGCCGGCGCGTCGGGTCGGACATGTCGTAGATCGTCACTTCGCGCATCATGTTCGAAGCCTCGTCGAGGTGACCCGCGCGCAGATAGAACTTTCCGGGATTCACTTCGTTGATCACCTGCTCCCGCAACCCGAACGTCGGCTTCTTCTGCGCGATGTCGCGTTGCAGCGTAGCGAGCCGATGGTTGGACCTCGGGAGGATCTGGTCGTTGAAGCCCACCATCACGAGAGTTACTCCCAGCGCCGCCCAAAGGACCGGCGTGAGCACGCTGACCAGGCTCACTCCGCTCGCCTTCAGCGCGGTGATCTCGTTTTCTGCCGCCAGCCTGCTGAAGGCGTACAATGTCGCTACGAGGACCGCCATCGGAAGCGTGAGCGCGACCGTCAGCGGGATCGATAACCCGAAGAACTCCGCGATGACGAAGGCCGGCAAGCCCTTGCCGACCAGCTCCCCGAAATGCTTGCCGATGTACTGCAACAACAGGATCGAAGTGAGCGCCGTAAGGGCGAACGTGAGCGGCCCAAGATGTTCCTTTAGAACGTAACGGTGCAGTATCTTCACAGAGTGAAATATACCGTGCGCTCTAGGGTAAGCGACACGCAGACAACGAGTTCCGCGCACTCGACGGAGCACAGCGCACCGATTTTCACGCTCGTGATTGGCGCGCTGTTGACGCTCTGCGCCGTGAGCTCGACCGCGCGCGCACAGGACCCGCGCGATACCACGCGAAAAATCACACCTGTTCAGCCCGTCACACCGCCAACTGGCACGCCCGGCACACCTGGAATTCGCCTCCGGATCGGCCGCGACACTCTTCCCCTCATTCTGCCGTCGGTTTTTTCTCTTGGAGACAGGGAAGCCTTCCGCCAGGCGCAGGCGCAGATCGAAGCGGCGCGCGCCACCGCGTTTCAGCAGAACATGCGCATGATTCTGGAGGCCGTATGGGGCCAGGTTGCCACGAGCAACTTCGCCACGTCTGCCCAGACGCCATCATATCCCGGCGAGCTGCCGCCCAAGCCGAAGCCGACCGTCGCGGCGAAGCCGGTGCCCATTCTCGGTGAGTACGCCGATCTCGGACTCCAGCTCGATGGACGTCTGGAATTCCGCGGCGAAAAAAATCAGAGCGCTTTGTGCTCCTCGAATCTGTTCTTCGATCCGAGCACCAACTGCAGGAGCGCGTTCGAGCCACTGGTCGACTTCCAGTTCGCCGCCAAGTCCGGTGGAACCGTCGCCGACAGGGTTCACGTCAATCTCGACTACGACACCCAGCGCGAGTTCGACGCCTCGAACAACATCTCGATCTACTACGAAGGCAAGGGAAGGGAGGTGCTGCAGCGGCTCGAGGTAGGAAATGTCACCTTCCAACCCCCCGCGTCGCGCTACATCACCGCTGGAATACCGAGCGGCAACTACGGCATTCAGGGTGTCATGAAGCTGGGGTCCATGCGCCTCAAGACGATTCTCGCGCAGCAGAAGGGAAACATCGTTCGCGATCACGTTTTCACGGTTGGCGATCGAACGCTCCAGGCGATCGACAGAAAGATCGAGGACTATCAGTTCGAGCCACGACGCTTCTTCTTGACCGTCGACCCCAGGCTTTTCGGGAGCGCCTATCCGAACATCGACATTCTCGATACGCGCCGGATGGTCGTTCTTTCCGCCTCGCTTCCCGACACCCTGCGACCCACCAAGATATTTCTCTACCGCCTGCTCATCGGCGGACAGCCGCCCAATCCGAGCGGTCCGCAATTTCGTTTGCTCGGCAATCCACGCTCGCGGCGCGGCCAGGTTTACGAGTATCTGCGCGAAGGCGTCGACTACTACGCTGACCCATCTTTGCTCTGGATCGCGCTGGTTCGGCCTCTCGCCCTCAACAACGAGCGGCTTGTCGTAGCGTATCGCGTTCGCATCAACGGCCGCGATACGATCTACACCACAACCGGCGGAACGCCGGATCTCTCCTACACGCCTACCCGCGAGCAATTCGCCAATCTGATTTGGGATCCCGACGTGCAGCCCGGCGATCCGGCGTTCGATCGCGAAATCAGAAGCGTCTATCGGCTTGGCGGCCCCGACCTGCGCAGACAGAGTGTCACTCTCAAGATCGTAACAGGCAGCAGCGAGGATCAGGAGAAGCCGGTCGCCGGCAGCGCTGACACTTATCTCAAGCTCTTCGGGCTCGCGCAGGCTACCAACAGCTCGAGCTTCGATCTCGAGAATCGCATCTGGCCCAGGCCGAGCGATCCGAACTTCGAGCTCAGCCTGGGCTCGCCCGGCTCGCGCACGATCCGCGACCAGTTTCTGATATTCCCGTCCGCGAAGCCGTTTGCGTCGAACGGGCTTGCGTCTGCTGGAAATCCCACCAACGACACCATTTACACTACGCCGCCGGAATACGTGCGGTCGGCGCAGCGACCTGAGGCTGTCTACCACATCCGCGCGCGCTATCAAGCCGAAGGAAGCGGGGAGGGAGGAGCTCTCATGCTCGGCACAGTTCAGGTGCGCCCGAACTCCGAGAGATTGCTCGTCGATGGCATTACGCTCACCCGCGGCACCGACTACTCCGTCGACTACGATCTCGGACGCGTTTCATTCAATCGACCCGACACGCTATTCCCTCGCCCGAGACAGGTGACGGTTCAGTACGAGGAAAATCCCGTATTCGAGGAGACTCCGACTTCCATCTTCGGCGCGACCGCGGAATTCCCCTTCGACAACGGGCAGATCAATTTCACCGCGATCTCCCAGAGCCAGCGTACGAATTTCACCCGTCCCCCACTCGGATTCGAGCCAGCGGCGTCGTTGGTCGCGGGCGTCAGCGCGCTATTCAGCTTCGACGCCGAGCCGCTCACGAGTCTCGTCTCGAAGCTTCCCTTTGGTCAGACGACGATCCCTTCTCGCATCGGATTTTCCGCCGAGCTCGCGGCCAGCCGACCGCAGACGAATGCGTCGCAGCAGGCGTATCTCGAATCATTCGAGGGAGAGGGCGGGCTCGCGGTTTCTCTCGGCGACCCCCAGTGGTATTTCAGCAGCCAGCCCGCGCTCGGGACGAGAATGCCCACCCTGTTCGGGGCGGGAGTTTTCGATCTCGACCGCGCGGCGACGGTCGCCTGGCAAAGCAACGGCGTCGATGCGGACGGAAATGCGGTTCGCTATCGAATTGACCAGATCGATCCCCTTGTCTCTCAGGTCGGAACCGGCGTCGCGGGCCCCGAGCAGCTGCTCTGGCTCACGCTGTATCCACTTTCAGTTGGCGGCCAACTCGACAACGCCACCAATATTTTTCGCTGGACCGTCCCTAACGCGCCCGCTGGGCGCCGGTGGCGTTCGGTTCGAACCGTGCTCGGGCCGAGCGGAACGGATATCTCCCGCGCCGAGAATCTCGAGTTCTGGGCGCAGATTCCCGTCACTACCTCCCGCACGAAGAGTCCGACGCTTGTCTTCGACTTTGGAGATATCTCCGAAAACTCGGTCGCCTTTGGTCCCGACACACTATTCGTGCGCGCGGGGGCGATGCCCGGCTTGCGCGACACTACGTACCACGGAAAGAGGATTCAGGGGCTCGACAGGCTCGACAGCGAGCGTGATCCGTTCTCGCGCGCCTTCAACGTCGCTACGAACGACAATGGGTTGCCGGGCGATGTCATGGACACGCTCATCGTCGTTTACGACACCGTGCCTGGCGGAGCACCGAGGATCGACACTGTCTACTCCGCCAGGACCTGCAAGGGAGGTTACGGCATCCGGCAGGTGCTCGGCGATTCCAAAACGAACTGCACCATCAACAACAACCGCCTCTCCGAAGAAGACATCGATGCTGATAACGTCCTGAACTTCACCACGGCGGAGCGCGATCAGGAGCAGTGGTATCGGTACGTCGTCAACCTCGCGGACACTACCAAGCGGACGCGTTACGGTCAGTGCAGCGCGCCTCCTCAGCTCGCCGGCCAACCGCGCGGTCCTCGCGACAACGCCTGCTGGGTTCTGTTTCGCGTTCCCTTCCGGACCCCCGACGATTCTCTCGGCCGTCCTTTGCTCCGGCGCGCCCGCGCACTGCGTATCACGATGATTTCAGGAGATGGTCTCGCCGACGACGAGTTCAGCACGGTTCCACTCGCCCGACTGCGACTGACCGGCGCACCCTGGCTGAAGATCAGCGACAGAACTCTGCACGGAATTGCCGGCGATCAAAAGACCTTTGGCTCGGTGCATTCCGGAGTCGTCGGCACCCAGGACAGGAACGTGCGCAACGGAGTCATATCCTACGAGTCTCCGCCCGGCGTTACGGACGCGCCGACCAGCAAGACCGTGGCGTACCAGCCTGGCAGAGTTCAGGTCAACGAGCGTTCGCTGCGCCTCACCGCCACCGATCTTTCGCCGCTGGACCGCGCGGAATCGTATTACCGATTCCCGGAAGGCGAAAAGAATTTCATGGGCTACAAGCAGCTGCGGGTGTGGGCCCGCGGCGTCAGCAGCGGCTGGGGTCCTGACGGGGAGCTTCAGTTCTACATCAAGATCGCCCGCGACGCCAACAATTTTTACATGTACCGGACGCCCCTCAGCTTCGGGCCAGGCCAACAGGCTTGGCTCCCCGAGATCAACGTGGACTTCAACCGATTGTTCGCGTTGAGAGCGCAGATCCAGAACGCGTACCTGCAGGGCAAGCAGCGGAACACGTGCACAGGACTGGACTCAACGTTGATAGCGAACACTCCGCTCCCGGCCGGCACGACGGCAACCTCTCGCTACGCTGCGTGTGACAATGGTTACATCGTCTATACCATCGACCCCGGCGTGAGCCCTCCCAATCTCGCCGCAGTCCAGGAGCTGGCGGTAGGGATGCTCCGCCTTCCGACGTCTCCCGGAGCAAATCCGATCATACCAACGGACACGCTGGAGATGTGGGTCGACGACATCAGACTTGCGGGCGCCGTCAATCAAACGGGATTTGCCGGCCAGACGGGGCTCACCGTAATCGCCAGCAACTTCGCCGACATTCGGATCAACGCAAGCAGACGCGATCCCAACTTCAGACAACTGGCCGAGCAGCCAACCTTCCTCACGGACAACAGCTGGAACGTGAGCTCGGCGTTTCATCTGGAGAAGCTGCTTCCGGCGTCGCTCGGGCTCTCGATTCCTTTCACTGTCAACTACACTTCGGCGTCGGAGCAGCCGTTCTACATCTCACAGTCCGACATCCAGGCCGACGCCGTACAGGGCTTGCGTACGCCGCGATCTGCCGCGACATCGATGACCTTCAGCGTTCGGCGCACGAGACCATCGACCGGATCGGCGTGGTCGCCAATCCTCAACAATCTCGCGCTCAACTCGTCGTATACGACTGGCGTGTCGCGAAGCGAGTACGAGGACGGCAAGGCGAAGAACTTCGCTGTCGGTCTCGATTTCAACCTGTTACGCGCTCTCGCCCCGGAGATCTCCCGCTGGTCTCCGACGGAGCTTCATCTCACGAGCGTCTACAGCAACGGACGGGACGACCGCGTGTCTTTCCTCAAGCCCGCGATCGCGTTTGATGACACAGCGCGCCCCGTCAAAGGACGGAACCGCACCTGGCGGAATGGAAGCAGCCTCGTCTTCCACCCGTTCAAGGCTGCGTCAGTCAGGTGGGACCTCACCTCGGTTCGTGATTTACGGGGATATGGCACCGACTCGCCCCTCGGCATAGTCGCCGCCAGCGACCGCGACCGCGTGCTCGGCTACGACACCGGCCTGGAGCGCGAGCGCGCGATGCAAGCGGGAATCAACATATCGCCGCCGATTACGGCGTGGTTCAGGCCAAGACTGGATTTCGGAACATCGTACAACATGTTGCGCGATCCAAACACCTTGAGCTTCGCGCGCCAGGGCGACAGCACCGGCAACCTTCGCATCCCGCGCCGACTTGGCAACTCGCAGACGACTACCGCCGGTCTCACGCTCGACCTTCCACGCGCGATCAAGCTCTACACCGATAGCAACAGCTTCCTGCGCGGGTTTCTCGGAGGCTTGCAGCCCCTCGACGTCAACTTCAACCGCAGCGTGCTTTCGGTGTACGATGGAAGCGCGGCTCCGGCAACCCTCGGGTATCAGTTCGCGGTCGGGCGTATCAACTCATTCCGCGAGCTCGGTGGCGAGCTCGCCACGAGCGTCGGCCTAGTCACGCAACTTTCTCTGAATCAGTCACTGAGCTTGCCCTTGGGTGCGAGCATCGCGAGCAGATATCAGCGTATCAACACGCGCAACTGGACGCGGAGATTCCAGTCGGCCCAGGAGGTCGTGGATGGCACTCAGATCGTTTTCCCGGATGTCTCGCTCCGCTGGACGGGCAGGCCCGTTGCGCTCAGCGCGATCATCTCGACTGTTGGCGCCAACGCTCGGGTGCTCGAGACGAGACAGTTCAACGGCACGCAGCCGCTGTTCGGAGGAGTCACGGACGATCGTGGACGGCTTCGCGTCCGGAGCTATCCAATGAGCGGGTCGATCGTGTTCGCCGGCGCTCGTCCCCTCTCGAGCACCGTCGGATTTTCGCTCTCGAAGCGTCTCGATGCCAAGCCGGGCCTGAGCAGCAACGGAGACAACTCGGACTTCAGCATCGACGTCGCGAAGCCATGGAAATTGCCCGCTGACTGGAGCCCGCGCAGCGATCTCCGCACCCGAGTCAGCTACCAGAAGAGCCAGGGCCAGAATTTCGTGATCAATCCGCTCGCGCTGACTGGTGAGAGCCGGCTCAGCGACAACGGACGACGAGCGTTCAGCATGAGCGCCGATACGGATGTGGCTGAAAATCTGTCGTCGAGCTTTGTGGTCTCGCGCGTCGAGAGCTTCGACCGTAACCTTAACCGCCGCTTCACGCAGACCGTGTTGAGCGCCGTGATGCACCTTCAGTTCTACGCCGGGGAGTTCAAGTGAGATCAATGCCGGTTGTCGCGCTCGCGTCTCTCGTCATTGCCTGCGGCGGTGATGCACAGAAGGGAAGCGCTGCCCAACGAGAAGGGAACGGCACCGCGACTGCGACCGGCTTCAACGGAGCCGCGGCGTACAACTACGCGAAAGCGCAGGTCGATTTCGGTCCCCGTGTTCCCGGAACACTAGCGGCCAAACAGGCTGGCGACTGGATCATCAGCCAGATGCGCGCGCGAGCGGACACGGTGATCGTCCAGAGCTTCACCTACACGACGGCCGACGGAAAGAAACTTCCGCTTCGGAACATTCTCGCCCGATTTCGGCCCGACCTGAAGGAGAGGGTTCTCTATCTCACCCACTGGGATTCCCGGCCGATCTCCGAGTCGGCTACCACGGAAGCTGAGAGAAAAAAGCCTGTGCCCGGTGCCAACGACGGCGCCTCCGGTGTCGGGATGTTCGTCGCTCTCGCCGACGTTCTCAAGAAGAAGAAGCCGAACGTCGGAGTTGATCTCCTGTTCACGGACGGTGAGGACTACGGGCAGTTTGGCCCGCCCGAAGTCGACGTCCTCATCGGCGCCAAGTATTTCGCGACGCATCTGCCGTCACCGGATTACAAGCCGCTGTACGGGGTTCTCTGGGATATGATCGGAGACAAGGACCTCCGCATCCCTTATGAGATGAACTCCTTCCGGCAGGCCCCCGAAGTTGTCGCGCGGGTCTGGCAGGCCGCATCGGACCTGGGCCACGCTGACGCATTCGTTCAGGAGAGCGGCGGCGAGATAACCGACGATCACATCCCGCTCCTGAAGGCCGGACTGCGTGTGATCGACGTGATCGATCTCACTTATCCGCCGCACCACACGCCTCAGGACACGATGGACAAGATCTCCGCGAAGTCCCTCGCCACCGTTGGAGACGTTGCAACGGTGCTGGTCACGCGGCAGTAGAGCATGAAGGGGAAACTCACGGTCCTCCTGACAACGTCGATGGAAGACTATGCCGCGAGCCGCGCCCCTTCGATGACGTAGAATCGCGCGCCAGTGGTAGGGTCGGGGATGCCGACTCCCGCTGAGCGCAAAGCGCTGCTGTTCTTTTCGACCGTTCTCGTCCTCGGCGCGTCTACACGGGCGTATCGGACGCTTCACAGCCGCTCTCCGGCCGACGCGCAAGCCCGGTCGGCTCTGGAACGGCAGATCAAGGCCGCGGATTCCGCCCGCCGGTCTGGCCTGCGCAAGCCGAAACGGGAGAAAAAGCAGAAAAGCCCACCCAGGCCCGCCGGACCGGTCGACCTCGACAGGGCAACGGAGCAGGAAATCGAGGCGTTGAGGCACATCGGCCCGACGCTCGCCAGGCGCATCGTGGCCGACCGCGACTCCTTCGGTCCCTTCGGCTCTATGGAAGGTCTGACGCGCGTCAAAGGGATCGGTCCCTCTATGGTAGCAAAGCTCGACTCAACGGTAACCTTCTCGCTGGTTCCGCGTCCTACAAACAGAGTCATATCCAGGCCATCCGAACTGCCAAAAGCACGCAGGAAGCCTCACCGGAGGGACATGCTTCCTTGACAGCTCCTGCCGCCAAAGCGCCGAGAATCGGCGAACTGCTTTTGAGAGAAGGGCTGGTCACACAAGACCAGCTCAATAAGGCTCTCGCGGAGCAGAGACACAACGGCACGCGCGTCGGCTACAACCTGGTCAAGCTCGGTTACGTAAAGGAAACCGACCTCACCAGGATGCTCGCGCGCCAGCACAAGATGCCCGCAGTCGACCTGTCCAAGTTCCAGGTCGATCCGCGCATCGCCAAGCTCATTCCCGGTGAGCTTGCGCTCAAGCACAGCGTGCTCCCACTCAAGCGCGACGGCCGCACCCTCACCGTCGCCATGTCGGATCCCGCATCGATGTCGGTCCTCGACGACATCAAGTTCATCACCCGTTTGGACATCTTCCCGGTCATCGCTGGCGAGTTTACTCTGCGCAACGCGATCGAGAAGTTCTATGAGTCGGGTGAAGCGCAGATGGAGAATCTGCTTTCCAGCATCGCCGATTACGACGACATCGAGATCCTCGAGAGCGAAGCCGAGGACCCGGCAAACGCTGGTGCCGCACTCGTCGACGAAGCGCCAGTCGTAAAGCTCATCAACGCCATCATGACCGACGCGCTCAAGAAAGGCGCTTCGGATATTCACTTCGAGTGCTTCGAGAAAGAGCTCCGCGTCCGCTACCGCATCGACGGAGCGCTTCAGGAGATCATGAAGCCGCCCATCAAGATGCGGCCGGCTCTAATCTCCCGCTTCAAGATCATGGCTAGCTTGAACATCGCCGAGCGCCGCGTGCCGCAGGATGGGCGTATCAAACTGAAGATCGGAACCAAGGTCATCGATTTCCGTGTCTCCACCCTCCCGACCCTCTTCGGCGAGAAGGTGGTGCTTCGTATTCTCGACAAGGGCAACTTGACGCTCGACCTCGGGACATTCGGCATCGAGCCCCGCGCCGAGCGCGAGCTGATGGAAGCGATCTCCAATCCTTACGGAATGGTGCTCGTTACGGGACCGACTGGTTCCGGTAAGACGACGACGCTTTATTCGGCGCTGTCCAAGATCAACAACATCGACGTCAACATCATGACGGCCGAGGACCCGGTCGAGTACAATCTCTTCGGGATCAACCAGGTGCTTGTGAGAACCGACATCGGGATGACCTTCGCCGCGGCGCTGAAGGCGTTCCTTCGTCAGGATCCCAACATCATCATGTTGGGAGAAATTCGAGACCTGGAGACCGGCGGCATCGCCATCAAGGCGGCACTCACTGGCCACCTCGTGCTCTCGACCCTGCACACGAACTCGGCTCCAGAAACGGTAACACGTCTCATGGACATGGGCATCGAGCCCTTCAACGTTGCCTCGGCGCTCAACCTGATCCTCGCTCAGCGGCTTGTTCGTCGGGTCTGCAGCAAATGCTCTGAAGCCTACAAGATGGACAAGGCGGAGATCGCCGGCGCCAAGATCGGTGGGGGTGTCACGCTCCGTGATCTGCACTTCACCGACATGGCACTCAGCGACGCCAAGGCCCGCGCCACCGAGGCAGCAAAGCCGTTCATGGACCAGATCACGCTCGACACCAAGATGGAAGACCTCCCCGCCTTTCGCGGAAAGGGATGCGAGCAGTGCGATGGCTCAGGCCTCAAGGGACGGCAAGGACTTTACGAAGTCATGAACATGACGCCCAGACTCAGAAAGCTGATCATGCAGAGCGCGGGCGCCGCGGAAATTCAGAATGCCGCCATCGAAGAGGGAATGCTCACGCTCCGCATGGATGGCTGGCTCAAGGTGCTCAAGGGGATCTGTCCCCTCGACCAGATCGTACGCGAAACCTCAGCGTGATCTCTAACTCTCGAATCGATATCTGATGACATCCTTACCGTTCATAGACACGTCGGCCCCGGCAGGACCGCCGAAGGCGCAGGGAGTCAACCTCCGCTCGTTGCTCGAGGAAATGGTCTCCCGCAATGCGTCCGACCTTCACATCGTAGCCGGTGAGCGTCCCAAGCTTCGCATCGATGGCGATATAACAAACGCCGCGCCCGAGCTCGAGCTGGCGCCCAAGGACACGCTCCAGATCGCTTACTCGGTCCTCACCGAGCAGCAGAAGAAGCGCTTCGAGCTCGAGGACGAGCTCGATTTCTCGTTCGGCATTCAGAACCTCGCCCGCTTCCGTGGCAATGTGTTCAAGCAGCGCGGCTGCGTATCGATGGTGGTGAGGCAGATTCCGTTCGCGATCAAGACGTTCGATCAGCTCGGGCTCCCCGGCTCTATCGCCAAGATGGCGGAAAAGCCGCGCGGACTCGTGCTCGTTACCGGTCCGACGGGTTCCGGTAAATCGACGACCCTCGCAGCCATGATCGACAAGATCAATCGCGAGCGTAAGGGCCACATCATCACCGTCGAAGACCCGATCGAGTTCATTCACAAGCACCAGTCATGCATCATCAACCAGCGCGAGATCGGCAGCGACACAAAGTCGTTTGCCAACGCGCTCAAATACGCGCTCCGCGAGGATCCAGACATCATTCTGGTCGGTGAAATGCGCGACCTGGAGACGATCGCCGCAACTTTGACGATCGCCGAGACAGGTCACCTCGCATTCGCCACGCTGCACACCAACTCCGCGGCCGAGGCAATCAATAGAATCATCGACGTATTTCCGTCGCACCAGCAGTCGCAGGTCAGAGCCCAGCTCGCGTTCGTGCTCGAGGGAATCGTGACTCAGACGCTTCTTCCCAGGGCGCAGGGCAAGGGCCGCGTAATGGCCGCCGAGATTCTGGTCGTGACTCCGGCGATTCGCGCTCTGATCCGAGACGACAAGGTTCACCAGATCTACTCGTCGATGCAGGCCGGTAAGAAGTGGGGCATGCAGACGCTCAACGACGCATTGTACGCGCTCTATATGAACCGCGAAGTAACGGCCGATGAGTGCCTCCGCGTCAGCGGTGATCCGACCGAGTTCCAGCGCATGATCGGACAGCTCGATCCGTCGGACGATAGCGGCAAGTCAACAGCCGGCAAGCCGGCAGCCACACGTGGGCCCGTCTCGGGCTCCCCAGTGAAACGTTAGGAGAGGATTAGTACATGGCCACGTTCACATACACGGCGAGAGCATTCAACGGCGATCTGCGCACTGCCACGATCGACGCTTCCTCTCGCGATGACGTAATTGCACAGCTGAGAAAGCAGCGGTTGAGCGTCGTCAAAATCGATCAGGATGCGACCAAGAAGGTCGGCAGAGGCTCGATCAAGACCCGCGACGTCGTCATCTTCACCCGTCAGTTCTCGACGATGATCAACTCAGGCCTGCCACTCGTGCAGGCACTGACGATTCTGGCCGAGCAAACGGACAACAAGGCGCTCGCGGAAGTCACCAGGAAGGTGGTGTTCGACGTCGAGTCGGGTAACACGGTAGCGGACGCGCTCTCCAAGCACCCGCGAGCCTTCACCAACCTTTACGTGAACATGGTCGCCGCCGGTGAAGCCGGTGGTATTCTCGACACGATTCTCATGCGCCTCGCGACGTTCCTCGAGAAGAACGACGCGCTAGTGAGAAAGGTGAAGGGAGCGATGATCTATCCGACGGTCATCATGAGCGTCGCGGGCATCGCGGTCGTGACACTGCTGATCTTCGTCATCCCGGTGTTTGCGGGCATGTTCGCATCATCGGGCATGGCGCTTCCACTGCCGACCCGAATCGTCATCGGTGCCTCAAACTTCCTCAAGGCCTACTGGTGGGTGATCGGCGCCGTGATCATCGTCGGCGGATTCATGTTGAAGAAGTACTACGCCTCGTCGAACGGAAAGCTGGTAATCGACCGGCTAATGTTGCGCGTGCCGGTTCTCGGTGACGTCCTCCGCAAGTCAGCGGTGTCACGTTTCACCCGCACGCTCGGCACGCTCATCAGCTCCGGCGTAAGCATTCTCGAAGGACTGGAGATTACGGCGAAGACTGCCGGCAACCGCGTCATTCAGGACGCGATCATGCAGTCCCGT
>DASZZU010000087.1:0-5774 GCA_035544855.1 Gemmatimonadaceae bacterium
GCTGCCTGATTTCACCAATCGCGTGAAGGAAGGAGTTATCGGTGCCCGATGGAACGCGCGTGTGGTAGCGATCGAGCCCGAGCACGTAGTCATCCGGACGCCACAAGGCGAGGAGAGGCTCAAAGCGGACCGGGTGTACCTCATGACCGGGTTTGCACCGAGCGTCGATCTCTTGCGCGAGATCGGTGTCCCGATCGATCCCCAAACCGGCATCCCAGCACACAACCCGGAGACGCTCGAGACGTCCGTCCCGGGCTTGTACATCGCCGGTGTGGTGGTCGCCGGCTACGACGCGAACAAAGTGTTCATCGAGAATGGCCGCTATCACGGTGATCGCATCGTCGCGCACCTGCTCGGTAAGCGCGCGCCATCGGAGCCGAAACTGAGTGCGGAGCTCGATACCTAGAGGTACGAGCGTCGCGGCGACTCTCGCCTCGTACCTGGTGCCTGCTAGCTTTCCCCCATGCCAAACCACCCCGATGTGATGGAGAAGCTCGTGTCGCTCGCCAAGCGGCGCGGCTTCATCTTCCAATCCTCAGAGATCTACGGCGGCACCGGCTCCGTCTGGGATTACGGCCCGCTCGGCGTCGAGCTGAAAAAAAATCTCAAGGACCGGTGGTGGCACGCGATGGTGCGCGCCAGGAACGACATCGAAGGGCTGGACGCCGCGATTCTCATGCATCCCCGCGTCTGGGAGGCGAGCGGGCATCTCGCAGGCTTCGTCGATCCGCTCGTGGACTGCAAAAATTGCAAGAAACGTTTTCGAGCTGACGATCCGCGCATCAAGGGCACTCCCGGAACGCCCGATGCGCAGTGTCCCGCCTGCGGGATGAAAGGGACTTTGAGCGAGGCGCGCCAGTTCAATCTGATGTTCAAGACCTTCATGGGTCCGGTCGAGGACTCGGCATCCGTCGTCTACCTGCGCCCCGAGACGGCGCAGGGCATCTACGTGAATTTTCTGAATGTGCAGCAATCGACGCGGCAGAAGGTTCCGTTCGGGATCGCGCAGATAGGAAAAGCGTTTCGCAACGAGATCACGCCGGGCAACTTCATTTTTCGCACACGCGAGTTCGAGCAGATGGAGATGCAGTTCTTCGTCGAGCCCGGCACGGACATGAAGTGGTTCGACTACTGGAAGCAGCAGCGGATGGATTGGCACCGCGGACTCGGTCTCGCCGAGAACAGGCTGCAATTCCATGAGCACACCAAGGAGGAACTGGCGCATTACGCGCGGGCAGCGTTCGACATTCAGTTCGACTTCGGCGGAACGCTGGGCTTTCAGGAAATCGAGGGTGTACACAATCGCGGTGACTTCGACCTCTCGCAGCACCAGCAGTTCTCGGGTAAAAAGCTGGAGTACTTCGACCAGCCGAACAACAAGAGGTTTCTGCCGTACGTTGTCGAGACATCGGTGGGCGCCGACAGAACCGCACTTGCGGTGCTGGTGAACGGCTACCGGGAGGAGGCCGTCGAAGGCGAGGCGGAGGGACGGACCGTGTTGGGACTGGACCCGTCGATCGCTCCGATCAAAGCCGGAGTCTTTCCGCTCGTGAAGAAGGATGGGATGCCCGAGATGGCGCATCGGATCGCCGACGAGCTGAGAGCCTCATTCACGGTTTTTTACGACGACAGTGGAGCGATCGGCCGCCGGTATCGGCGGCAGGACGAAGTGGGCACCCCGTTTGGAATCACGGTCGACGGTGAATCGATCACGAACGGAACGGTCACGGTGAGGGACCGCGACACGCTCAAACAGGAACGCGTCGACGCGACCAAGCTGAAGGACTTTCTAGGCGCGAAGCTCACGACGTGAGCCCATTGACCCTTCAGCGCCTGCGAGCTGAAGGCCAGGCGTTCATGGAAGCGATCTCGCGCGAGGGATACCTGGCGCTCGCTGGTCACAAGAAAACGGCGGAATTCCAGCCGATCTACCAACAGTACGAACAAATTCTCGGAGCCGGCGCGCTCGAGCTGACGCTCGAAATGTTCCGTTCCGCCCCCGAACAGAGCGACGACAAGCGATCCGCGCGGTGGCTCCTGGAGTGGGAGATCGAGTCTCAGGCTTCCAAGCCATTGGCGGCTCTCGATGAGCGCGAGATCGCGTGGGAGAACTCCGCCGTAATCCGCTCCCCTGACGGGCGCATCATTCAGTACCAGGCAGCGCCAATCGAGATCGCGAACACCCGCGACCGGAAGCTTCGTCTCGCGCTCGATGCCGCGCGGGCGGAGCTGGTCGAGAAGGAGCACGCTCCGCTTCGCCGAGAGCGCCTGCAGCGCGAGAAGGAGTACATCGAGTCGCTCGGTGTCGCCGATGATTACAACAGTTCCTTCGAGGCGGTGACTGGAATCTCGCTCGCCACACTCGCGGAGAGCTGCGAAGGGTTCTTGCGCGACACCCAATCGATGTGGGACGACACGCTTCCGCGAGTTCTCAAGAAGTCGCTGGGGATCAGACCATCCCAGGCGAAGCGCTCCGATGCGCTCGCGCTCTTCAGGGCGTCCGAATACGACGATGCGTTCCCCGGAAACCACATGGAGTCGGTGATCCGGCGGCACGTCTCAGAGATGGGAATCGATCCGACGGCCAAAGGCCGGATCATTTTCGACGTAGGCGATCGGGAGGGAAAGCGATCCCGCGCCTTCTGCTCGCCCGTTCGCGTTCCCGAGGAAGTGTACCTGGTGCTCCGTCCACACGGCGGGCAGAGCGACTACAACACGTTTCTACACGAGCTGGGACACGCGCTTCACTTCGCCTACGCGAGCGCGGACTACCCATTTGAGTTCCGGTGGCTCGGAGACAACTCGGTGACAGAGTCCTATGCGATGCTCTTTGATCACCGGATGCACGACAGGGGATGGCTGCTGCGGTACGCGCAGCTGGGCACGAACCGAGTAGCGGAGTTTCTGCGGACCGCGGGCTTCGAGGAGCTTCACTTCCTTCGTCGCTACTGCGCAAAGTTTATATATGAGCGGGCTCTCTACAGTGGGGAGGTGCCGTGGGATCAGCTGCCGGATCTGTACGTCTCGCTTCTGAGCAACGCTACCGGGTTCGAATACGACGCCGCCGACGCGTTCGTGGATGTGGACCCGAGATTCTATTCCGCGCGGTATCTGCGCGCGTGGCAGCTTCAGTCCGCGCTCAATGAGAAGCTGACGGCGCGGTTTGACATCGACTGGTTCAGGAATCCGAGCGCAGGGCCATGGATGGTTAGCGAGCTCTTCTCGCACGGTCAGCGCGAGACGGCGGAAGAGATCTCGACGCGCGTGGGCGGCGGCTCGCTCTCGTTCCAGCCTCTGGTTCGAAAAGTCGAGGCGTTGCTTGAAGCCTGACTGGCAGAGCGCGAGCGCAGAGACCGTCTCCAGGCTGCAGGCAATAATCCGATTCGACACAACGAACCCACCGGGCAACGAGCTGCCGCTCGCGCTCTATCTCGAGACCGCGCTTCGCGAACAAGGCATTGAGACCACACTCTTCAAACCTGAGGAGAATCGCGCGGTACTGGTTGGCCGCATTCCCGGCAACGGAACGAAACGGCCGGTGATTCTTCTCGCGCACATGGATGTAGTCGGGGTCGAGAGGCAGCGCTGGTCAGTCGATCCTTTTGCGGGAGAGGTCCGGGACGGCTACCTCTACGGTCGCGGTGCGATCGACGACAAGGGGATGCTGGCGGCGAATCTGATGACGATGCTGCTCCTCAAGCGTACGCTCTCCGAGTCCGGTGGAACTCTCTCCCGGGATGTCGTGTTCCTCGCTACCTCTGATGAAGAAGCTGGCGGCGAATGGGGAATGGGCTGGCTCGTGAAGCACCACCCGGAGGTGCTCGACGCCGAGTTCGCGCTCAACGAGGGAGGGCGGACCCGCATCATCGAGGGTGGCCAGAGATATCTCGCGGTGCAGAGCGCGGAGAAGGTATCGCACGTCGTTACGGTGACCGCCCACGGGTCGGCCGGTCATGCGGCGATTCCGCTGCCTGACAACGCGATCTTTCGGCTCGCTCGCGCGCTCGAGACCTTGTCGCGCTACGTCGAGCCCGTGATGCTGACCGAGATTACGCGCAAGTTCTTCGCACAGCTCGCCGAGATCTGGCCGCGCGATGTCGAGAAGAAGGCGATGATCGATCTCGTCTCGGCTGATCCAAAACGCACGGAGGCCGGCGCGAGCGTTCTCTCGCCGATTCCTGTGTTCAACGCCGTGCTGCGGAACGGAATCTCCCCGACGGTCGTGGAAGGAGGGAAGCAGTTCAACGTCATTCCGGCTTCGGCGGGAGCCGTGCTGAATGTCCGCACGCTGCCCGGTCATTCGATCGACAAAGTGGTTAACCGGTTGAGAGCGATCGTGTCCGAGCCGGGTGTGACGATCGAGATCACTCACCGGGGCGAAGAGGCGCCGGCGTCGGACCCGGGCTCGGAGATGTTTGCCTCCATCGCGGAAACAGCGCACGAGCTCGATCTCAAGATGGCGGTGGTGCCTTATCTGAGTACCGGAGTGACCGACAGCGCGCGGTTGCGGCGTCTCGGGGTCAAGGCCTACGGCGTGCTTCCTTTCCCGATGTTACAGTCGGATGAAGAGCGCATGCACGGGCACGATGAGCGCGTGCCATTGGAATCGCTGCACTTCGGCACTCGGCTCATTTTCGGCGCCGTTTCTAGAATCGCGCGATAGAGTTTGGTCGGACGCGTTGCCTTTAGATCTCTGTATGGGTCGAGGCGGGGTGTCCTCTTCGGCGACGACGCTCGCTGGTCGGAGCCACAAAGCGCTCCTTCGCGCTCCGCGCTCCGGAGCTGGTCTCCTCGGGCGCTCGCTTGGACGTCGCCCGCGAGGACACCCCGCCTCTCCATACAGAGATCTATAAGACAGTATGCGCGTCAATCTCCTCGCGCGATTCTCGTTGGCGCCTATGAGCCGAGTGCGATGTGCATGATTCGACCACGAGACCAACGACGTCGCGCGCACGCACGTCGTTAACTCGAAGGCTGAAAAGCAGTCGCACGGAGCGCGACTCTGCCCCGCCAAACAAACGCATCCCCGACTGACCGGCGCAATAATCCCAAAAAAATCAATGCGCCAAGAAAGTCTATCTCCCCTGGAGCTCGTCGGCGATGCGCGAGCCGTCGTACATTTTGCGCAGCGCCTCCGTAATCCCCCGCGAATGCACGCTCACCGTGCGCCCCACGTCGGTCGAGAAGATGAACCGGTTCGAGATGCCTTCGATGTTCGAGTCGAACACCAGGCCGACCACTTCTGCGTTTCGGTTGATCACCGGGCTGCCGGAGTTGCCGCCGATGATGTCGTTGGTCGAGACGAAATTGTAGGGAGTCGACAGATCGAGATTTCCTTTCCTTTCGACCCACCGCTTGGGAAGCTTGAACGGATCCTTGTCGTCGAAGGCGGCCGACCGCTCGTATAAGCCGTAGAAGGTCGTCTTGTAGGGGGCGATCGTGCCGTTCGATGGGAACGATTTGACGACACCATCACTGATGCGAAGCGTGAAGGTCGCGTCGGGCGGAAGGGCGGTTCTGTAAGCGGAAAAGAGAGCCTGCCCGATCTTCTCGCTATTCATCGCTATTATCGCGTTCAGCGCATTCGCTCTCGCGGTGACCGCGCGGTTCAGCGGATCGATTCCGCGCGCCAGAACGATCATCGGATCCGTCGAGGCGGCGATGGCTGGTGCGCCTCCCTGCAGTAGCGATGTCCGGAATGCCGGATCGCTGACCCGCGTGCCCCGCACCAACGCCGCCGCGGCCGCTTCCGGAGTGCGTCCCGCCAGTGCGAG
>DASZZU010000088.1:0-2283 GCA_035544855.1 Gemmatimonadaceae bacterium
GGAGATCTGATGGTCATCTCCGATCATCTCAATCTCATGGGCACCAACCCTCTGGTTGGGCCGGCTCAGGAAGGCGAGACACGCTTCCCCGACATGACCGACGCCTACGACCCCGGGCTGCGAAGAGTGCTGCGCACGACGGCGGAGAAGCTCGACATTCCGCTTCAGCAGGGCGTGTACGCCGGATTGCTCGGCCCTTCGTACGAGACGCCCAGCGAAGTGAAGATGCTGCGATTGTTGGGCGCTGATGCAGTCGGGATGTCTACGGTCCCGGAAGTGATCATGGCGAGAGCGCTCGGCATTCGCGTCGCCGGGATCAGCTGCATCACCAACGCGGCGGCGGGAGTCACCGGGGCGGCACTCAGTCATGCCGAAGTATTGGAAACCACGCAGCGCGTTAGCGGTGTTTTCGAGGCGCTGGTTACCGAGTTTCTGGCGCAATCCGCTGCGCGTCAGCTGTCTTCGGCGAGGTGATTCAGAGGTCCGTGACCTGATCCAAGCCCCGGCGCGCTCGCGATCGCGTTATGCACGTACTGAATCGATCGCCGGACCGCCGCGTGAAGCGATTCACCTTTCGCGAGCTGCGCTGTGATCGCCGCGGAGAGAGTGCAGCCGGTTCCGTGAGTGCTCGTAGTCTCCAGACGCTGGCCGCGGAAGGCACGCACGTTTCCGTCGTAGAGTACGTCGACGACTCTGTCACCAGAGTTCAGGTGTCCGCCCTTCAGCAACACCGCCTGCGCGCCCATTTCGCTCACGATTGTCTCGGCGGCGCGCGCCATTCCGTCTTCGTCCTCGATCTTTTCCCCGACCAGAATTTCGGCTTCATGGACATTCGGGGTGACGAGAAACGCCTTCGAGACTAGCTGGGTCCGTATCATGTCGATAGCGTCGCGCTCGAACAGCACGTCGCCCGAGCTCGCGACCATCACAGGGTCGAGAACATAGTTCGTCAGGGAATGCGTCTCGATTGCATCCGCGACGGCTGATACGATCGCGGCGGTCGCCAGCATTCCCGTCTTGAACGCCGAGGGAGGGAGGTCTTCGCAGACGGAGTCTATCTGCGCGCGGACGAGATCAGCTGACACAGGCTCCCACCTGTTCACTCCGCGAGTGTTCTGGGCTGTGATCGCGGTAATCGCCGACGTTCCGAAGACTCCGAACCGCTGGAACGTCTTGAGATCGGCCTGGATTCCGGCGCCGCCCCCGGAATCAGAGCCCGCGATGGTGAGCGCAATGCGCATGAAACGAAAGATGCGCCGTGACGTGTCACGGCGCACCCCGAGCCTGCGAGCGGTCTGGACCTGTTACTGCGGCTGCCGCGGCGGTGGGGATGGCGGCAGCGACTGAAGCCTGGCCTTGAACGTGTGGAAGTTGCGCGTATCCGTTCCGAGTCTTGCGAGCGTACTCGGCGGAAGCTGATTCATGCGCGCCTGGATAGCCGCGATGCGATCCTCTTCGAGTGGGTGGGTGATGAACCACGCCTCCACTCCCGCGGGACGGCTCTTCCGCTCCTCGAGAAGCTTCCGGAACATGCTCACCATCCCTTCGGGACTGATTCCCGCGCGCACCACGTTGTTGAAACCTTCCTGGTCCGCTTCCGCTTCGTCCTGACGAGTGAAACGCGCGAAGAGCGCGCCGCCGCCAATCTGGATTGCGGCACCCGCAACCTGGCTGTTGCACACGCCGGTGAGCACGCATGCCAGCGTTATGCCGATGTTTGCGCCCTGCGCCTTCTCCATCTGCTTGACCGTGTGTCGGCGGACAACGTGTCCGATCTCGTGCGCGAGAACGCCGGCGACTTCGTCCATCTTGTCGGCGCGCTCGATGAGCCCGCGATTTACGTAAACGAAACCGCCCGGCACCGCGAACGCGTTGACTTCCTTGCTGTCGACGATGAAGAAGTGCCAGTCGAGATCGCGCCGGCTGGTGAGCCTGGAGATGGAGTCGCCCAACACATTGACGTAGCGGTTCAACTCCGGATCCTGGACGATCGGTAGTTGCGCGTTGATCTGTTGCGCATATTCCTGTCCCATCTGCACTTCCTGCTGCTGCGAAATGGCGCACGCAGTCAGGGAGCAGGTAATCGCAATACCT
Source organism: Gemmatimonadaceae bacterium (assembly GCA_035544855.1). Taxonomy (GTDB): domain Bacteria; phylum Gemmatimonadota; class Gemmatimonadetes; order Gemmatimonadales; family Gemmatimonadaceae; genus UBA4720. The sequence continues at coordinate 2,095 of DASZZU010000088.1, forward strand.
ACGACAATTCGTTTCATTGATACTCCAGCAATGAGATTCCAAATGAGACGCGGAGGCAAGTCCTATTCCAGCTGAGGCCTGCAAAACCAAGACGTGAAACTCCTGACACTGGCGCGCGATCTCGGGCGCAGAAAGGCGCGCGAAAAGCACTCGCTCTTCGTGGCCGAGGGTGTACGCTCGGTCGAAGAG
>DASZZU010000089.1:0-13886 GCA_035544855.1 Gemmatimonadaceae bacterium
GCAAATGGGCTACAAGGTCAGCCCCGACACCGTGATCATCGGCCAGCCGTTCAATCTGTTCGTAAAGGTTCTCGCGCCGAAGGGAGTTCGCTTCGAGTTTCCTGCTGGGCCCGATACCACCACGCAAAACGGCGTTCGCCCCGTCGAGCTTCGTGGCGAGAAGATCGTGTCGATGCTTGGAGACACGGCGGTCGCGCTCTACCATCTGGTTGCGTGGGACGTCGGTGTACAGCCGCTCCGGATTCCGGATGTGCGAGTCACGTTCGGTGGAGAGGAGCGGAGCGCCCCCCTCGGCGGCGCCTCGGTGTTCGTGAAGTCTGTGCTGCCGGCGGATACTTCGCTCAGAGTCCCCAAGCCCCCGCGTCCGCTGATCGTTCTCCCCGTTTTCAACTGGTGGCCGTGGCTCGCGCTCCTCGCCGCGATCATCGCGGCGGTTCTCCTCTGGTGGGCGTGGCGCCGCTACCGGAACAGACCACAGGCACCGGTCGATCCCTACGTGCGAGCGCAAGGCGAATTCGAGGGCATCGAGCGAATGGGGCTCCTCGAGGCCGGTCGTGGGCGTGAGTATCTGGCGCTGATCGTGGACGTAGCGCGCGAGTACCTCGCGGCGCGCGTCCCTGGAGTACGTCGCTCCGATACAACCTCGGAGCTTCTGCACGCGATGCAGCCACGCGACGGGGTCGAAGCGGAGCTGCCGCGCCTCCTGGAGCGAGCGGATCTCGTCAAGTTTGCGCGCGCGGATGTGACGCGCGACGAAGCGCGCGAGGCGGGACTGGCGATACGTGCGATCGTCGATCACGTCGAAGCAAGACTCAACCCGGAGTCTGAGCCCGCGAAAAAAGCGGCGGCAACCCGGGAGAAGGCGGCGTGAGCGTATTCGGGCTGTTCGAGTTCTACACTCCGGAAGCGCTCTGGCTACTGCTTCTGCTTCCAGTCTGGTGGATCTGGCGAAGGCGTCGCCGGAAGGATGCGATCGTCTTCTCGCGCACGTCGGTGCTGGCGAGCGGGCCCGCAACCGGAAGCTGGATTCCGAGAATGATCTTCCTGCTGCGGAACGTCGGCCTGGCTCTGCTCGTCGTCGCGCTGGGTCGGCCGCGCTCGGGCGCCCACATAGAGACGAAGACCAGTGAAGGAATCAACATCGTGATCGCCATAGATCTTTCGAGCTCGATGCTCGCGCTCGACTTTCGTCCGGCCAACCGGATTGAGGTGGCGAAGCAGAAGGTGAAGCAGTTCATCTCGCGTCGCACATCCGACAGGATTGGGATCGTTGCCTTCGCCGGAGAGGCGCTCACACAGGTTCCGCTCACCACCGACTATCCGGTAGTGATGCAGGCCGTGACGAATCTCCAGGCGGGGCAGCTGGAAGACGGAACGGCGATTGGAACCGCAATCGCGACGGCCGCCAATAGACTGAGAGATGCGCCCGGAAGATCGCGGGTGATGATCATCCTCACGGACGGCGTAAACAATCGGGGCTCAGTGGATCCGCTCACCGCGGCGAAGGCAGCGGCCGCTTACGGCATCAAGATCTATGGCATCGGGGTGGGCAGCGTCGGCATGGCGCCCGTCCCGGTCGGGCGGAATGCAGCGGGCGGTCTGAATTACGAATACCAGCCCGTTCAAATCGATGACGCGCTGCTCACCAACATCGCGCGGATGACCGGCGGCAGATATTTCCGCGCCCGCGATGCGGCGGCGCTCCAGAACATCTACGCGCAGATCGATCAGATGGAACGAGCCCCCGTACACTCGACCACAACCGTGAGGTTTAGAGAGCTCTATCGCTGGCCGCTGGCGCTAGGGCTCCTCGCGCTCTTCGGCGAGCTGGCGCTCGTCGCGTGGAAGGCGCCGCTGCCGTGACGGCATTCATGCGCTTCGTCCAATGGCCGTGGGCGTTGCCGCTGGCGGTGATCCTGCCGGTAGTAGCCGCGTGGCTGGTGCGCTGGGGGGTGCGAGCGCGTACCCAGAGACTTGCCCGGCTCGGCACTCCTTCCATGATCGCGCGGCTCGCACCGTCGGTAACTTCACACCGCGCGTGGACTCGTGTTTTGCGCGCCGCTCTCGCCACTCTGCTACTCGGCCTTGCTTTCGCTGGCCCGCGCTGGGGAGTCGAACAGACCGTCGTGAAACAACAGGGCGTAGACGTCGTGCTCGCACTCGACGCGTCATTATCGATGCTTGCCACCGACGAAAGACCGAGCCGCCTGCAGGCGATGAAGCAGGAGATCAACCGGCTCCGCGATCTTTCTCCGGGAGACCGCTTCGCGCTGCTGGCATTCGCTGGACGGAGCTACATCCTCACGCCGCTTACCGTCGACAACAGCGCCCTCGACCTGTTTCTTCAGAACCTCGATCCGTCGATAGTCGGTCAGGGTGGAAGCTCACTGGCGAGCGCCTTGAGACAGGCGACCAATCTGCTGGCACTGAACAAATCGCCGGGCGACCGCGCGATCGTTCTCATGAGTGACGGCGAAGGATTCGACAATCTCGATGAAGTACTCACCGAGGCGCGGCGCGCTCGCGACATGGGCTTCAGCGTGATCACCGTGGGTTTTGGTACGACTCAAGGCTCGACGATTCCAATCGTCGAGAATCGGGTCGTGACCCAGAAGCGGGACGAGAATGGCAACGTTGTCGTGACGCATTACGATCCTCAGTTGCTCAAGCAGATCGCCGACGAGGCGAAAGGCGTCTTCGTCGACGCGCGGACGCCGGACAAGGCGGGGAAGATCCGACAGGCTCTCAACAACCTCCACGCGAATCCGCGCTCCGTCGTCTCCGGCGAGAATCTCGGCGCACAATATCAATGGTTCGTACTGGCGGCGCTTCTCCTTCTCACCGCCGACACATTCTCCCAGACTCGTCGTCGTCGGAGGAGGGCGGTCGCCGCCGCGGCGACGACGGCGACGATGCTCCTGCTGACTGCGTCCTGTAGACGAGCGCCGGAGCGCGACAAGGCCGCGATTGCGCTCTACAACGCGGGGACGACGCTCCTTAAGCGCGACTCTCTTAAGCCGGCGGTTCCGCCGCTGACGAAAGCCGCGGATTCAAAGGACACCGAGGTAAGGCACCATGCGAGATTCAACCTCGGCCTCGACTACCTCGTGCAGGGGCGGCGCGCGAAGGATTCGGCCGACGCGCCGCTCGACAGCGCCCTGTTTCGCTACAAGCAAATACTGGAGGTAGCGGTCGCTGATTCGGATGGGCGATGGAACTACGAGCTTGCTCTGCGTCAGAGAAAAGGCGGCGGGGGTGGGGGAGGCGGTGGCGGCGGAGGTGGCGGCGGAGGAAAAAGCGCCAACCCCAGTCCATCGCCTGCGCCGAGCCAGAATCAGGCTCCTGCTCCGAAGCCCGTGCCTGGGATGACGCCACAACAGGCGGAAGCAGTGCTCAACGCCGCCGAGGACAAGGAGACCGACGTTCAGGGGAAGCGGCAGAAAAAGAACGTCCCCACGCCACCGAGAGGCAAGGATTGGTAGCTTCGGAACCAGCATGGCTTTGATTTCAATTCTTCCCAGCGCCGTCGCGGATCAGATCGCGGCCGGCGAAGTTGTAGAGCGGCCCTCATCGGTGGTGAAGGAGCTGGTCGAGAACTCGATCGATGCCGGCGCCACGGCAATCGAGATCGCGCTCGAGGATGGTGGCCGCAAGCTCGTTCGAGTGAGCGATGACGGCGCGGGCATGTCGTCCGACGATGTTCCCCTCGCGCTCGCGCGTCACGGCACGTCCAAGATCACAAAGGCGTCTGATCTCGTGGGTGTGTCCACCTTCGGCTTTCGCGGGGAGGCACTTCCCGCCATCGCTTCCGTCTCGCACTTCGAGATTCAGACGGCGGCTGCGGACGGCGAAGGCACCTCCACAAAAGTCATGGGAGGTCAGATCGGTCGAGCAGAGCGCATCGCGCGGCGACGCGGGACGACTGTCACGGTTGCGCAGCTGTTTTACAACATGCCTGCCCGGCTCAAATTTCTGCGGAGCACGCGATCGGAGTGGAGGAGCGCTGTCGAATCCCTCACGGCGCTCGCGCTCACTCAGCCAACCGTTCGGATGAATGTCTCCCACGACGGCAAGAGCGCCCTCACGCTTCCTCCGGTGACCAGCGTTCGGTCGCGATTGGGCGCTATCTGGGGCGGACGATACGCGGAAGACCTGCTCGACGTCGACGACGTTGCCGGTCCCATTCATACGAGCGGGCTCGTCCAGAGACCAGCCGATGTCGGAACCTCGACACGTCGCGCCTTCCTCTCGATCAATGGACGCGCTGTCCGCGATGCGGGGATCGCCCGGGCTGTGGAAGCTGCGTACCGATCGACGATCGTGGCTGGAGTGAGGCCTTCCTTCTTCCTCAACGTTACCGTGCCCGCTGACGCGGTCGATGTGAACGTGCACCCCGCCAAAGCCGAAGTTCGCTTCCGCGACAGGTGGACGATTGAGCGTGCGGTCGAAGCGGCGGTGCGGCGGGCTTTGGGAAATTTCGACAGCGCCGCGTCTCTTGGATTCCGTGGATCGAGCTTCAGTTTCCGGCCCGTCGATCTTCCGCCCAACCCGGGCTCCGAGATTCTGCGGCCGCAGGTCGCTCGAGATGTCCCTCTATTCGAGCAATCAGTCCCCGACTTCGAGAGCGCGACACCCGAATTCGCCGCGGAGGAATCCGCCGAAGTCGCAGCTCCTCCCGCCCCGATACCTCCACTTATTCAGCTCCGACGCACCTACATCGCGTTCGAGCATGAGGATGGGCTGGTGCTCATCGATCAGCATTCCGCCCACGAGCGCGTACTGTACGAACAATTCATGCACACGCTGGAGAGCGGCACCGCGCCCGCGCAGCGGCTTCTGCTTCCACTGACACTTCACCTCGGCCCGGCTGAGGGCGAAGCCTTCGATGCCAATCGCGAATACCTCGAGCAACTGGGATTCGAGGTCGAAGGCTTCGGAGGACACACGCTGATAGTGAACACGGTGCCTATGCCGCATCCCCGCTTTGACGCCGAGCGCTGCTTGCGGGAGACGCTCGACGCTCTCACGGGAGATCGTGTCGCCGGCGCCGCCGCCAAGCACGAGCGTCTCGCGGCAACTGTCGCCTGCAAAGCGGCGATCAAGGCCGGCGAGGAGCTGTCGCAGTCGGAGATGCGCTCGCTCTTCGCCTCGCTTCGTGACACGACTCTTCCGGCACACGACGTTCACGGTAGATCGACGATAGTCCACCTCACCTGGGACGAAGTAGAGCGGCGGTTTGGCCGGCGATAAGCTGCGCATCATCTGCGGTCCGACAGCTTCAGGAAAATCCGACCTTGCGCTGAAGCTTTGCGAGACATACAACGCGGCGATCGTCAGCGCGGATTCGCGCCAGATCTATTGCGAGTTCGATGTTGGAACAGCCAAGCCGACGCGCGAAGAGTGCGCTCGCATAACCCATTACGGAATCGACGTCGTCGAACCGGGAGAACGGTTCTCCGCGGCGAGATGGGCGAGCGAGGCGGAGGAATGGATCGAAAGCGCCGGCGAGATCGAAAAGGACTCGGTGGTCGTCGGGGGAACGGGACTCTACATCAAAGCGCTGGTCGACCCGCTCTTCTCCGCGCCTGACCAGGATCCAGCCGAGCGTGCGCGGCTCGAGCGCGAGCTTAAGATAATGTCCCTCGACGAGCTGCGCCGATGGTGCGAACAGCTTGACCCGGCACGAGCGCACCTTGGTCGCACCCAGCTACTGCGCGCGATCGAGACGGCGCTGCTTTCCGGCTCGCGTATCAGCGATCTTCACTCGCGGCACAATGCTGCGAAGGCCGTTGAAGGCGACGGCCAAAGGCCTTCGTACCTGGTTGTGGATCCCGGGTCCGCGCTCGGCTCGAGAATCGAAACGCGCGTTGACTCAATGCTCAGGGCGGGCTGGGCAGATGAAGTTCGTGAGCTGATGCGGACGGTTTCGCCCGACGCGCCGGCGTGGAAAGCGAGCGGGTACACAGTAATGCGCAGTCACGTCGAAGGAGCGCTCGATTTGTCATCAGCCACCCAGCGGGTCATTATTGAGACACGGCAGTACGCCAAGCGCCAACGCACGTGGTTCAGACACCAGCTGCCAGCGGCGGCTGTAACGCATGTAAATCCAGAAGACCCTCACGCTCTGACTATCGCGCGAGAGTGGTGGGAGAGAGCTGAGTGAAGATTGGAATTACCTGCTATCCGACGTACGGCGGGTCCGGCGCCGTTGCGACGGAGCTTGGGATCGCGCTGGCCGATCGCGGGCACGAAGTCCATTTCATCACTTACCGGCAGCCATTTCGGCTACCGTCCTTTCTTCCTCGCATCTTCTTTCACGAAGTCGATGTCGGCCGCTACCCGCTGTTCGAGTTTCCGCCGTACGATCTTGCGCTCGCCGTACGGATGCACGAGGTCGTTCGCACTCACGGGCTCGAGCTGCTGCACTGTCATTACGCCATTCCGCACGCCACGAGCGCATGGATTGCGCGTGAGATGCTGCGTGAGACAAAAGAAGACGTCCATCTCATCACCACTCTGCACGGAACCGACATAACCATCGTTGGTCAGGACCCTTCGTTCTTTCCGATCACCAAGTTCTCGATCGGGAAATCGGACCGCATCACCGCAGTTTCCAACTATCTGCGCGATGAAACATGCCGGGCCTTCGGCTGCGACGGGGCCGAGATCGACGTGATCCACAACTTCATCGACCCCGACGTCTACAACCGGGAGAAATATCCGCCGCTCCTCAAAAATCAGTTCGGCCGCTCGAAGCCGATTCTGATGCATGTGTCGAATTTTCGCGCCGTCAAGCGCGTTCGCGATGTTATCCGCATCTATTCGGAAGTAAATCGCGAGCTCCCAAGCGTGCTGGTAATGATCGGCGATGGACCGGACAGACCCGCCGCCGAAGAGGAAGCGCGCATGCTTGGGCTCGAGGAATCAGTGTCGTTTCTTGGGAAGCTCGAGCAGATCGCCCCGCTTCTCGCAGAGGCCGACCTCTTTCTGTTGCCGAGCCAGAGCGAGTCGTTTGGACTTAGCGCTCTCGAGGCGCTGGCGTCCGGGGTTCCAGTCGTGGGGTCGAACGCCGGCGGTCTTCCTGAAGTCGTGCGCGATGGGGAGACGGGAATCCTCTGCGCTGTTGGAGACGTTCCCGGCATGGCGGCCGCGTCCCTCGAGATTCTACAGGATCCAAAACGCTGGGCGGAGATGAGTCGGCTCGCCAGCGCCGATGCACGAGCGCGCTTCTCCCGCGATGCCATCGTCACGAAGTATGAATCCCTCTATCGCACATTACTTCCAACCAACTCAACATGACTCCTCTCCAGGCGATTGCCCTCGGCGTCATTCAGGGATTGTCCGAATTCCTGCCGATCAGCAGCTCAGCGCACCTCACCCTCGCGCCGTGGCTCTTCGGGTGGGAGGACCCCGGGCTGGCGTTTGATGTCGCGCTCCACTTCGGGACTCTTCTCGCCGTGCTCTGGTACTTCCGGATGGAATGGCTCGCGCTCATTCGCGCGGCGTTCGGAATCATCACCACCGGTCGGATCGAGACGCCGGAGAAGCGGCGCGTCGTCTATCTGATTATCGCCACGATTCCGGGTGCAATCGGTGGCTATATACTGCAATCGAGGGCGGAGTCCGCGTTCAGGAGTCCCCAGATCATCGCCATCGCGCTCATTGCTCTGGGAGCCGTGCTCTGGATCGTCGACAAGCTCGTCGACCAGCGGCGGATTCTCGGCGAGATGCGGTGGGTCGATGCCGCGCTGATAGGACTGTCGCAGGTCATCGCGCTGATTCCGGGGGTGTCGCGGTCGGGGTCGACGATTACGACCGCACGCGGGCTCCGGTTCGATCGGGAGAGTGCAGCCGAATTCAGCTTTCTAATGAGCATGCCGATCATCGCGGCGGCCGTTGTTCTCGAAGGTCCGAAGGCACTGCATCAGGGTGGCTTGACGAACGAGCTGATGTCTGGAATGGTCGCGTCAGCGATCAGCGGGTGGCTCGCGATATCGATTCTGATGCGGTACGTGAGCCGCCACAGTTACGGCATCTTCGCGGCCTATCGCATCATTCTCGGACTCGCTGTGCTGGCGGTGGTATACGCGCGCGGATGACGCACCGCGCCTCGATGGCGCGACGGCGGCCGAGCTGACGGAGGCTCTCGATCTTCCTCGAGTCGAGCTTCTGGAATCAACCACCTCGACGATGGATGTCGCGCATCGACTCGCGGCGAGTGGAGCTCCCGCGGGAACGCTCGTGATCGCGAACGAGCAGACGGCGGGGCGCGGAAGGGGCGGGAAGAGCTGGCAATCTTCGCCCGAAATGGGTCTCTGGCTGACGCTGATCGAGCGCCCGGCCGACACCTCGGGCCTCGATGTTCTTTCGATCAGGGTCGGACTCGCGGTCGCGGAATCTCTCGACCGGTTTGCGCCCGAGCCCATTCGCCTCAAGTGGCCCAACGATCTTTACGTGGATCGGGGAAAGCTGGCCGGGATTCTCGTGGAGGCGCGGTGGCGCGAGCAATCCGTGGAGTGGATCGCGATCGGACTGGGGATCAATGTCCGGCGCCCGGAGAACATCGAAAGCGCGGCGGGTCTTGAACCGGGGACAGCTCGCGTGGATGTTCTTGCCGAGCTCATACCCGCTCTTCGCTACGCGGCTCACGCCACCGGTCCGCTTGGCGCAGAGGAGCTGGAGGAGTTCAACGCGCGGGATCTCGCGCGGGGAAAAACGTGCACCCAGCCCGCGCTCGGTCGCGTCGCGGGAATCACGGCGACCGGCGAGCTGCTGGTGGCGCTCGCTGATACAGTCGCTCCGTTTCGGTCCGGCTCTCTCGTACTAGAGGATACGCAATGATTGTCGTGTTCGACGTCGGAAACTCCGAGATCACGATTGGAATCTTCGAAGGCGAGGAGCTCGTGTCCCACTGGCGTCTCACTACCGCGGCTCCGCGGACGGCCGACGAGCTCGCGATTCTGATTCGCTCGATCACCGGCGACGCCATCGCATCGTCCAAGGGGACTACGGGCTCCGCGATCTGCTCCGTGGTGCCAACAATCACGCCGATGCTGGCGGAAGCGTGCGAGATGTGCTTCGGCCGGAAGCCGGTGATGATCGACGCGCGCGCCAAGCTTCCGGTGAAGCTGGATGTGGAGGAGCCCTTTACTGTCGGCGCTGACCGGATCGCCAACACTCTCGCGACGAGCCGGCTCTACAAGCGTGATGCAATTGTGGTAGACCTTGGAACCGCCACGACCTACGATTGCATTACCGCGGACGGGACTTTTCTGGGCGGGGTAATCCAACCCGGTGTCATGATCTCAGCCGACACTCTTTTTCGACGCACCGCGCAGCTTCCGGCGACGGATATAGTCCCTCCCAAACGCGTCATTGCCCGGCGCACCGACGAGTGCATCCGCGCCGGCGTGCTTTACGGTGCGGTAGACTCGATCGACGGAATCGTCCGGCGGATAAAAAAGGAGTGGCCAAACAAGAACGCTCCACTGGTTTTGGCCACTGGTGGCATGGCCGAATCGATCCAGCCGCATTCCTCCGAGCTGGAGCTGGTAGACCCCTTTTTGACGCTTAAAGGCATCCGACTGGGCTACGAAATCCTCGCTGGCTGACCCTTCCGGCCGCGTCGCAGCGCTCCGGGCACCCGCGGGTTGACGCAGGACTCCAGAATCAGTTATCTTGGGGGTTAGCACTCACTACTGTCGAGTGCTAACAACGACATTTCCTACCATCCAGCCAACATTTTAAGCAGAAGGGCAGCTAATTATGGCCACAAAAACACTATCGAGCACCAAAGTCGCCCCCCTCGCAGACCGTGTCATGATCAAAGCGCTCGAGGAGACGGAGCAGATGCGCGGCGGGTTGTTCATCCCCGATACCGCCAAGGAAAAGCCGCAGCAGGGCGAGATCATCGCCGTTGGCCCCGGCCGCTACGAGAAGAACGTTCGCGTTCCGATGGAGCTCAAGGTCGGAAACAAGGTTCTCTACGGAAAGTACAGCGGCACTGAAGTCACAATCGATGCCGAACAGTATCTGATCCTCCGCGAGTCCGATGTGCTCGCGGTCATCGCCTAACCAGACACCTAAAGAGCGATCCATATGGCAGCCAAAGAACTACACTTCAATACCGATGCACGCGCGGCTCTCAAGCGCGGCGTCGATCAGCTCGCAGAAGCGGTCAAGGTCACGCTTGGTCCGAAGGGACGGAACGTCGTCATCGACAAGAAGTTCGGTGCGCCGACCGTCACCAAGGACGGAGTGACGGTGGCCAAGGAGATCGAGCTTCCGGATCCGCTGGAGAACATGGGCGCGCAGATGGTGAAGGAAGTCGCTACCAAGACTAGCGACCTGGCTGGAGATGGCACTACCACCGCAACGGTACTGGCACAAGCAATCTTCCGCGAAGGCCTGAAGAACGTCACCGCGGGTGTGAACCCGATGGCGCTCAAGCGCGGCATCGATGCCGCCGTCACTGCGATCGTCGAAGATCTCAAGAAGATGAGCCTCCCCACCAAGGGCAAGAAGGAGATTGCCCAGGTTGGATCGATCTCCGCCAACAACGACAAGGAGATCGGTGATCTGATCGCCGAGGCGATGGAGAAGGTCGGCAAGGACGGCGTCATCACCGTCGAAGAGGCAAAGGGCCTTGAGACGACGCTCGAGACCGTCGAAGGCATGCAGTTCGACCGGGGCTACCTCTCGCCGTACTTCGTCACCGATCCCGAGAAGATGGAAGCGGTGCTCGAGGATGCTCTCATTCTCGTTCACGACAAGAAGATTTCCTCCATGAAAGATCTTCTCCCGATTCTCGAGAAGGTTGCGCAGATAGGCAAGCCGTTGCTCATCATCGCCGAGGACATCGAGGGTGAGGCACTGGCGACTCTGGTCGTCAACAAGCTCCGTGGCACGCTCCGCGTTGCCTCGGTCAAGGCTCCAGGTTTCGGTGATCGTCGCAAGGCAATGCTCGAGGACATCGCAGTCCTCTCGGGCGGCCAGGTGATCTCGGAGGAAGTCGGATTCAAGCTCGAAAACGCCGTCGTGACCGATCTTGGTCGCGCCAAGCGTATCGTTGTCGACAAGGAGACCACGACGCTCATCGATGGTCAGGGCGACGAGGAGAAGATCAAGGGACGCATCAAGGAGCTCAAAGCGGCGATCGAGAAGACCACTTCCGATTATGATCGCGAGAAGCTCCAGGAGCGTTTGGCCAAGCTCGCCGGCGGTGTGGCCGTGATCAACGTCGGTGCCCCCACCGAGAGCGAGATGAAGGAGAAGAAAGCGAGAGTCGAAGACGCACTTCACGCGACTCGCGCCGCAGTCGAAGAGGGAATCGTGCCCGGCGGCGGTGTCGCACTCATTCGCGCGCAGAAGGCGCTCAAGACCCTCAAGCTCACCGAAGCCGATGAGCAGATCGGTGTCGACATTGTCCGTCGAGCGATCGAGGAGCCGATGCGGATCATCGTGCAGAACGCGGGTGGTGAAGGCTCGATCGTAGTCGAGAAGATTCGCCAGTCGAAGGACAACAACTACGGCTACAACGCTCTCACCGATGAGTACGAAGATCTGGTCGCGGCGGGCGTCATCGACCCGACCAAGGTCACCCGCACCGCGCTGCAGAACGCTGCGTCGATTGCGGGACTTCTGCTCACGACGGAAGCGCTGATCGTGGAGAAGAGGGAGCCGGCCGGCTCTGGCGCTCAGGGCGGCGGTGCTCCGGGCGGAATGGGAGGCATGTACTAGGGTTGATCTCAGGCCCTGGAGAATACGGAGGTCGCGAAGCGGCCTCCGTTTTTTTTTCTGCTCCGCGAATGCAAGTTGCGCCTGCTCGCGCGCAACTGCAGTATGTATCGCTCTCTCAGTCAGTTCGCCACGCTCTTCAGCAGAGTCCCGCCATGTCCACGAAGATCGTATCAAGCTGGCTCCGCGCAGTGGGCTATGGGTTGCTCGCGGAGATCGCGACGATCCTGACGATCGTCGTGATCGTGATGGCGTATCGCTACGTGGTTGCAAGCGGGCTATCGGATGCCGAATACGCCGCGTTTGGCCAACGGGTGGGTGGGATCGTCGGCATCGTTGGTGGGACGCTCTACACCTATCTCTTCGCGCGATTACTAATGCAGCGTCTCACCACCCGGTTCATCGCGCATGGCCTTGTCGTGGCTCTGACCGCGAGCGCATTCTCGATCGCGGGCTCTATTGCTGGGCATCAGGGGGTGCCGGCGGGTTACGTGCTCGCGTCGGTGCTGAAGCTGGCGGCCGGCGCTCTCACCGGGTTCCTCTATTCGCGCTCCGTTCCTCTGAATCGAAACGTTGTCTGAGGCAGTGGCATAACCCAGCCCGATGATCTTGGGAGCGACTTTTTCAGGCTTTCTCGAAGTTCATCGAGATCCGTACCAGGACTCAGTTGGATCGGCAGCGTCTGTTGTCGAAAAAAATCTTCCCAGTGCGCCACGATCACCTGTGAGGGTTTGAGCACGCTGAGCAAGCTGTCGGGAGTATTCGAAACGTTCGACGAAGTCGCCCCGCACAACACCGCAAGATCCACTGCGCGCTCAGCGAGAAGTTCGCTGGGCGGGAATCCGAGCGGGGGCTCGCTAGGCGCGTCCTGAAAATAAATTCTGAAGACGGGCTCTCTCGTGTCGTTGGATAGGACGTCAATTAGAAATGCGTATGGCTCGCCCAGTTCCCACTCGCCTGCAGCGTGAGGGAGGCTATCGAGATCGGTGTCGAGGGAGCCGGCTGCGAAGATGTAGCTTTTTTTCCACGCACGGTAATTTGGCGCGTGATCCGCGATCAGGGCCATGAAGCGATACGCACTGTCACTGGTGTAGTACCAGACGCCTCGCCGCTCCTTCCTCCCCGCCGCTGCGACAGAAATCGCCACGACTCGCTGCCCACCATTCGATCGTAATGTCGAGTCGCCCATTAGCATGTGACGGACGGAGGGCCCACCGTAAATCCTCGATATCCTGGCGCGCCTCGTCGCGATGTACGGTACATCCATTAGGTGGTCGTAGTGTCCGTGGCCAACCAGGATTGTCGTGGCTCGATCCGCGGCGGCTGGAAGAAGCTTTTCAATTGCCTGAGTGTCTGCCGAGATACGCGGCGTGCTTCGAAGCAGCCGACTCCGTCGGGGCCGGACCTTCGGGAAGGGAGGATTGCTGAAAAAAGGCGCAGTCAACAGGACGTGACCATGGTGCTCGATCAGCAGACCCGAGACTCCCAGGTACGTAACGGAAATGACGCGGTCTGGATCGCCGCACTCGGCGGCCGCGCATCCGACAGCGTGTGGCCCCGATTCCACTTGGTTGTAGATCGTAATCGGAGGGCGGCACCCGATCAGGAGAAGCAGCGCAATCAGAAGCCAGTTTTCTCGACGCATAGGTTTGCCTCGCGGCCAACCTTAAGGAAAAATTCTGCGCCTCAGCCTAATCCGAGGCCGGCCAACAGCGCTTCGAACCGCGGATCACCGCTGATTCGATCGTAGACTGGCGCTCTAATGCCAAATCCCAGCGTGCAGTCTCGTGCCGAAGATGCTTTCCCGAGCCAGTCGAACGCGGCATCGGGCTCGTCCAGATTCGCATAAATCCACGAGATCATTGTCGGTCCGACGTATACCTGCTGCGAGCGCTCGAGCAGCTCAGCGAGCACCTTTTCCGCAGAGGCGCGCTCGCCGGCCATCGCGTAAACGACGGCCAGAAGCGCACGCAACAGATTGACATCAGGCGAGAGCGATACACCTCGTTCCGCATGATCGATTGCTTCCTTGTACATCCCTTTTGCGGCGTACGACAGAGTCATTGCCAGCAGAGCGAGGAAAGATGTGCGATCCCGCTCGAGGGCCCGCTGGCATTCGGTGATCGCCTGGTCGTACTGTCGCCCATTGT
>DASZZU010000090.1:0-3366 GCA_035544855.1 Gemmatimonadaceae bacterium
CTACAACACAGCGGCCGTCATCGACGCCGACGGAACGTACCTCGGCAAATACAGAAAGAATCACATTCCGCACTGCGGCCCGGGGTTCTGGGAGAAGTTCTATTTCCGTCCGGGGAATCTCGGATATCCGGTGTTCAAGACTCAGTATGCCGACATTGGTGTGTATATCTGCTACGACCGACACTTTCCGGAGGGCGCGCGCGAGCTGGGACTGAATGGCGCGGAGATTGTGTTCAATCCTTCGGCGACGGTGGCCGGGCTTTCGGAGTATCTGTGGAAGCTGGAGCAGCCGGCGCATGCGGTGGCGAACGCGTTCTTCGTGGGCGCGATAAATCGCGTTGGATTCGAGAAGCCGTGGAACATCGGTGAATTTTATGGACAGAGTTACTTCTGCGATCCGCGCGGCCAGATTCTGGTGCAGGCGAGCCGGGATCGCGACGAGCTGTTAACGGCGGAACTCGATCTGGACCAGATCCGCGAAGTGCGGAACGTGTGGCAGTTTTTCCGGGACCGGCGGCCGGAGACGTACGGGGGCCTCTGCAAACTGTAGGACTCTAACTGCAACTGAAGACTACCTGCCAAGGGCGATGGGCGGGCCGGCCGTTGGCTGCGGGCTGTCTCTCAGTGCAATCATGTCTAGCCCGCGGCCCCGAGCCGGCTCGCCGACGGCACTCGGCGGGTAGTCTTCAGTTGCTTTTCAAACCCGGCTTCGGGATCTGGCGGACGCGTAGCCTGAACATAGATTCGCGTGAATGAGCACCCGCGATTTCGGGATCGACAAGGACATCCGCCGTGCATCGACGCTGCCGGCGCGCGTTTACTCCGACCCCGATTATTTCGAGCTGCAGAAGGATCGGGTCTTCGCGCGCAGCTGGCAGTGGATCGGCGACGCCGCTCGCGTGAAAGCACCGGGACGCGTTTCGCCGTTCACACTCCTCGAAGGATGTCTCAACGAACCGCTTGTCCTCACGTCCGATGACGAGGGAACGGTTCGCTGTCTGTCGAACGTTTGTACCCATCGTGGCGCAATAGTCGTTGAGGGCGAGGGACACGCGAAATCGCTCCGCTGCAGGTACCACGGTCGCAAGTTCTCGCTGGACGGCAAGTTCGTGTCGATGCCGGAGTTCGATACGACCGTCGGTTTTCCATCCGAGAAGGACAATCTCCCGCAGCTAAAGCTCGAGCGCCTGGGGCCGCTTCTCTTCAGTGGACTTGCGCCCGAGATGCCGTTCGATGAATGGATTGCTCCGGTGCGCGAGCGCGTGTCGTGGATGCCGCTCGACGAATTCGTGCGCGACGGCGCGACGTCGATGGACTATCTCATCAATGCCAACTGGGCGCTCTACTGCGACAACTATCTGGAAGAGTTCCACATCCCGTACGTGCATGCGGGGCTGGCCGATAAGCTCGATTACTCCGGGTACAGGACGGAGCGATACCGCTGGGGGAACCTACAGCTTGGGATCGCGAAGCAAGGCGAGCCTGGGTTCGATCTTCCGAAGGATCATCCGAACGCAAAGGAGCGAGTGGGTGCGTTCTATTTCTGGCTCTTCCCCAACATCATGTTCAACTTCTACCCGTGGGGGCTGTCGCTCAACGTGGTAACTCCGCTGAGCGCGGGTCGCACCAAAGTCGCCTTTCATTCTTACGTCTGGAATGCTGCTCTGCGGGAGAGCGGAGTCGGCGCCGGCCTTCATCGAGTGGAGATGGAGGATGAAGAGGTAGTCGAGTCGGTGCAGCGCGGGGTGCGGTCGCGTCTCTACGACCGTGGGCGATACTCCGAGCGTCGTGAAGTGGGCACGCACCATTTCCACGAGCTGCTCGCCGACTTCATGGCCAGACCGCTCGCCACGAACGGGTCTTCGAGACTGACGCCTCGCGCGTGACGCAGGCCGCGGAGGCGCGGGAGCCGGTCACCACCCAAGTCGCTCGACCCGCGCGGAGTCTCCTGGCAGTGCTGGGAGTTGTGTTTGGGCTCTCGGTAATCATTGGCAATACCGTCGGATCGGGAATTCTTCGTACTCCCGGTGAGATTGCTCAACACCTGCCGAGCGTTCCCCTCTTTCTGAGCGTCTGGGTGATGGGGGCCGTTTACGCTGCCCTGGGCGCAAATACCTTGGCCGAGCTGGGGACGATGATGCCGGAATCGGGCGGGTTCACAGTTTTCGTACGCCGAGCCATGGGCCCGTACGCTGGATTCGTCATCGGCTGGAGCGACTGGCTATCTACATGTAGCAGCATGGCGCTCGCTGCAATCGTCATCGGTGAATACAGCGCGCTACTTTTCGGTTGGCCGAAGGGCGCGGCTTCGACGGTCGGATCAGCCGTTATAATTGCGTTCGCTCTACTCCAATGGATTGGCGTCAGATCCGGAAGCAGAACGCAGATGATCACCGCAATCGCGAAGACCGCGGCATTCATCGTTCTCATTATCGCGTGCTTTGCATGGGGTCGCGGAATCACGGGGCAGGCCAACGATACCGCGCGCCTTGCTGCGCCGAGTGGGCTCGCTCTCGTCACCGCTCTCATTCTTTCAATGCAGGCGGTGATCTTCACCTACGACGGGTATTATGCGATCACATACTTCTCGGGCGAAGTGCGGGACCCGGCGAAGGAGATCCCGCGCAGTATTTTCGGCGGTGTGATAGCGGTAGGGCTTCTCTACGTTCTGGTGAATCTCGCTTTCCTGTACGTCCTTCCTCTCTCCAGAATGGCCGGAGACCCGCTCGTCGCCGGCTCCGCGGCGCGCGAAGTTTTTGGAACAAAGGGCGACACGGTTCTGCGTTCGATCATGATCATCTCTCTGCTTAGCGCGGTCAACGCGTTTCAGCTGATGGCATCCCGGATTCTGTACCGCCTGGGCGCGCTCGGATTCCTGCCCTCAGCGGGGTACGTGAATCGTGGCGGGACGCCATCTGTTGGATTGTTGTTGAGCACCATCGTGGTACTCGCACTCGTGATTACGGGAACGTTCGAGCTGGTGCTCGCAATCACGGCTTTCTTCTTCGTTGCGAACTACACGCTTACGTTCGCGAGCCTGCTGATACTCCGGAAGAAAGAGCCCGAAGCCCCGCGACCGTTTAAGGCGAAAGGTCATCCGTGGACGACGGGAGGCGTGTTCGTGCTTTCAGTTGCATTCCTCATAGGTGCGATCGCCGCCGACACGCGAAACAGCCTCTACTCGCTCCTTCTTCTTGCCGCGAGCTGGCCGGTATTCCTCATCATGCGGCGCAGCATTCCCGCCGCCAAACGTGTCTAGGCGTTAATCGGCGCGCTTCCGCCTGTAAGCTCTCGCGGTTTCGGAACATGGAACGTGCTTTAGCCCCGCCATTGCTCGCGTCCTTGCAGCGACACTCCGATTCCATT
>DASZZU010000091.1:0-13068 GCA_035544855.1 Gemmatimonadaceae bacterium
CGCGATAGCGGCTGATCCAAACTTCGGGCCTGCTCATGTATGGCTCGCGCAGTCGCTCGCTTGGAAAACCCCTGCGGCGCGACAGGATTGGCGCGACGAAGTCGCTCAGGCGTTGCAAGCAGAAAGCGGGCTTTCGGAGAGAGACCGACTCGTGGCGACCGCGCTTTCTCATATGGCAGACCGGCGATATCCGGAGGCGTGCGCGACGTATTCCCGGCTGACTACTGCTGATTCACTCGATTTCGTCGGTTTGTACGGGCTGGGCCAGTGTCACGCATTCGACTCCCTGGTGGTGCGCGCCGGCAGTAGCGGCTCCGGATGGCGCTTCCGCAGTCGTTATTCGGACGCAGCGACTGCTTACATGAAAGCGTTGAGCGTAAATCCGAACGCTCACGCTATTCTTGCATTCGACCAGCTGCAGGAGTTGCTGCCGGTATCGTCAACAAAAACAAGACGCGGCTGGAACGCGGCGGGGGATGAGTTCGCTGCATTTCCGACACTTATTCGGGATACGGTCATCTTCGTGCCCTATCCCCTGCTTCAGTTCGCCGAGCTCTCGCCGCGGTTGACGGCAGTCGCCCAGAGCGCGGCCCTCGCTCGCAATCTCGATCGTTTGCTGGAGTTCGCATCTGAATGGACGCGCGAATCTCCGCAGAGCGCTGCGGCCTATCAGGCGCTTGCCGACGTTCTGGAAGCTCGCGGGGAAATAAATCGCAGTCGCTCGGGGACCATGTCTGCGATTCAAGCAATCGAGAAAGCAAGAGAGTTGGCTGCGAGCTCGCGCGATAGTCTTCTCGCGGCAACCAGTGAGGCCTGGCTGCTTTTCAAGCAGGGTGAATTTGCCCGTGCCCGGGTAGTGGCCGACTCGCTACTCAAAACTCTTCGCAACATTTCGCCCGAGCAGGCAGGAGGCGTAATCGGTCTTGCGGCTCTGACGGGGAAGATCGGCAAGACGGCCGAGCTCGCACGACTTACTCCCGCTTACGCAGCAACAGCCGCTGGCCTGCCGATCCCGGTGATGGACGCGGCTGCTTCATTCTTTGCCTTTTCCGCACTCGGAGTGTGCGGCGATACTACCAGTCGCCTGGAGAAAAGACTCGACGATCAGATAACGCATTACGTCGCAGAAGATCAGCAGGCCCAGGTAAGCACCGCGGTTAAAGCGCGACCCCTGAGTATGCAAGCATCCTGCACGCACGGGCGAGCGACTCTCGGTATTCGTGCGACTGGTAACAAGCTCTTGAAGATGCAACAGGCGTTGGCCTCGTCGGACTCTAGCACGCTCAAGGCTATGCTCCTTGCCATCTCCAACGACGGAAGAACACAGCGTCCAGGAGATGTCGCGCTCGACTTCACGTATCAAGTCGCGTGGTTGAGAGCCGCGAGCGGCGACACCGTCGGAGCCGCACGGCAGCTCGACCGGGTTCTTGGGTCGTTACCGAGCCTGAGTTCGCCGTCCCTGCGCGAACCCGCGTCGGCTGCGTCCGCAGGACGGTCAATGGCGCTACGAGCGGAGATCGCCTCTGCTCGCGGAGACGTAGAGGAACGGCGAAAGTGGGCCGGGGCGGTAGTCGACCTTTGGGCGACAGCCGATGCTCCCCTTCAGCCCGTCGTAGCGCGAATGCGCTTGCTAGCTGCACCCGATTATCGGAGATAGTTCAATCAGGATTCCACATCACCACGGAGGTTTCATGAGTTGCGCGCGCGCCACAGCACGGGACATCGGAAGGTGGTTTGTCTTTTCCTCTGTGATCGTTTCACTCGGCTGCGCGAGAGAAACGCAGATGTCTCCACCCGATCCGTCAAATCCCCTTCCTACAGGAGTCGAACACAAGGGACCCGACTTCCTCAAGCAAATAGCCCCATCCACAGCCATTAACGCGCACGAACGTGATAGAACGGCAAAATCTTTTTTTCCTTCGAAGACTAAGGTTCTAATTGAGGCGCTCGGCAACACGTACGATATCAATCCGAACAGTCCGCCCAACACTGGACGGCCCGTTGCTCATCTCGTCAACCGGGGGGAAAAGACCGAGAAACACTACGGGTTGCTCCCTCAGGCCGAAGCCGAGTATTACCTGTGGGTCGACGCTAAGTCGGCTACGCAGGCCCAGTGGACGCTTCTGGAACTGTCGCACGCAACGGACTCCGTCTATGCCGGATTGCCCCAGGACCTCAATTATTGCCACAAATACATGGGGGGCAAGCCCGTTTCTGACGCCGACTTTGCGGAGTACAGGAAAGATGGGGCCTGCGATGTCCCGATAACGGAACCCAGTCCGAAGGTCAGTCAGGCTTCGCTCATTCCAACTTCGGCATTCGTCGCGCTGCTGGAGCACGCGTTCGCGTTTCTCGCTGCGTACGCAAAGACAGACGGCGGCTGGATCTATTGCTACAACGGGTGCTGCACATAGTACCGCCGCCCGGCTGAGGCAGCGGATTGGGTGATCGAACGTGGGTGATCGCTAATCCCGCCGCCGGGCGCGGAGAGGCGAACAACGATTTTTCGCTAATCCGGTCTGCGTTTGCGTCGGTAGGCGTGCTGAACTTTTGCGCGACCGAGGTTGCTGGACATGAGGAGAAGCTCGCGGGGGCTGCAATTGCCTCTGGCGCGGAGACAATTATCGCGGTCGGCGGCGACGGCACCTGTGCTCGAGTTGCCGACGCAATCCTGAAGTCCGGTGCATCGTGCCAGTTAGGGATGGTGCCAACCGGAACCGGCAACGACTTCGCCAAGGTACTTGGCGTCGGAACTCTGCCGGTACCCGCGATCGCGCAACTAGTAAAACGCGGCGTCAGTACCCGAATCGACGTGGGTCGCGTTGATGGCGACTACTTCGTCAACAGTTGCGGGTTTGGATTCGGGCCTTCGGTGCTCGGGGCGAGCAATCGTGTGCGCTTTCTCAAGGGCAACGCCGTTTACATCTACTCGGCACTCGCACAGTTGCTCACGTATCGCGGTTTCAGCGTTTCGGCGGACTCGAGCTCCGATTCAGACGCGCGCAAGATGCTGATGCTGACAGTATCGAACGGCGGCTTCCTGGGCGGAGCGTTTCGGATCGCGCCGCACGCGTCTGTCCTTGATGGAGAGCTGGACGTCGGTTTTTTCGGCGACAGTAGTTTGATCGGGCGTGTTCGTATTTTCGCCGGAGCGTTTCGCGGAACGCACCTTGGACTTCCGTCGGTCAAGACGGCGAGTGCGCGCGCGATGACCCTCCGGTTTTCCGCGCCACCGATGATGGGGGTGGATGGCGAGCTGCGGCAGGCGCCCTCGTCCACTGTAAAGATTGAATGTGTACCGCGCGCACTCAACGTGATCGCGGCGCCTGGCTACCCGCTCTAGCGAGCCCAGTGCAACACGGTTAGATGGGCGGAATCGTCAGTACTACCGTATCACCTGGCGCCACAGTTATCTCCTCACTCACAGAAGCTCGACGGCCGCCAATGGGGTCGGCGATGAAGCGAAAGGGCGTGAGGCCACTGACCAAACTCGGCGGAATAGTAAAGTTGGTCTTGCTGTTCCCGGTAGCGATCCCGAGACGCACGCGTTGTCCGCCGCGCACAGCGTACACGTCCATGTCCAGGAAACCCTGGTTGTCTACCTGAAGCACCGTCGGCTGATTCTGACCGGAGTTGCCCGAGCCGCGTAAGAATCCGCTGCACGCAGCGACACCGAGAAGCACAAGTGCGAAAGCGATCGATCGGATTTTCATGACAGAGCCTGCTGTCGGGCAGCGGTGCGGGTGTGCGGTTTCGGGCGGCATAATGCGTTCCAATCACAAGAGCCGTAGCTTTGAAACAGGATGCTGAAGCCTCTGATCATCGGAATCGCCGGCGGGTCGGGCTCGGGAAAATCGACAGTCGCAAAGAATGTCGCGGATCATCTTACGACGTCGTCGGTTGCGTTCATCGACATGGACGCGTACTACAAGAATTTCACGTCCCTCTCTCTGGACGAACGCCGGAAGCTCAATTGGGACCATCCCAACGCGTTCGACTACGACCTGCTCTGCGCTCATCTCGACGCCCTCGGCAAGCGCAAGGCGATCGACAAACCGGAGTATGACTTCGTGACACACCTTCGTCGGGCGGAGCCGACGCGCGTCGAGCCGGCCGACGTAATCGGCCGCTCGACGAAGTCATCGAACAGTATCTGTCCACCGTTCAGCCCATGCATCTTCAGTTCGTAGAGCCGAGCAAGCATTACGCTGATGTGATCGTTCCGCGCGGCGGACACAACGCGATCGCCATCGAGATGATCGTCGCTAAGATTCAGCGGCGACTGCAGTACGGCGCCGGCGGTGCGGCGGCGCGGCATACACCATCAGCACAGCGGCCAGCACCCCCAGCGCGAACATGACGGACCAGACTCCGACCGCCCCCGTCGTCGCGAGGAGCTGAGTCCCGAGCCAGGGGCCAAGTGTGAGAGCGACACTGAGCGACATGCTGTAGGCCCCCATGTAAGTACCACGCAGCGAGTCAGGCGCGATCTCGCCAAGATGGGCGGCCATCGCGGGAAAGAGCATCATCTCGCCAAATGTCCATACGATCACCATCGCCAGAACGCCCGGAGCCGACGAAACGAATGCGAGCGCGCCGAACCCGATCGCGAAAAGAAGACAACCGAGGACGAGCGACCAGGTGTTGGGCCAGCGGGAGGTAGCGACATTCAGCGGAACCTCGAGCGCCACGATCAGGAGAGTGTTGATCGTGAAAAGCGTACCGTAAAACGCAGGCGACATGTGCAGGTACTGCACCATGTAAAGGGGCAGCGCCGACTCGTGCTGGAAGAATACGATGCCAACCAGCATAGAGGCGAAGAGGAAAATCGCGAGTCGCCTGTCGCGAAGGATGCTTCGCACCTCGAGATGAGTCTCGTCGCTCTCTGATTGCGCGGTGCGGCCGCCGGTAGACAAGCGCCAGGTGGTGAGAGAGAGCACGGCTCCTGCCATCAGCGTCGTCAACGCGTCGACGACGAACATTGCGCGGAACGAGACAGCCGCGAGAAAGCCGCCGAGGGCTGGACCAATGCTCATCCCGAGATTGATGGCCAGACGGTTGAGCGCGAAGGCCGCTCTTCGTTGCGACGGGGATACGACGTGGGTGATCGCCGCCAGACTCGCCGGGCGGAACAGTTCCGCGCAAGCGGACCAAATGACCGTGATCGCGATGACGGCGGCGTAGCTCTTCGCGAACGGAAAGAGCAGGAGTGCGATCCCCGACGAGATGAGCGACGCCCGCATGATCGGAAGCGCCCCGATGCGATCGCTCAATTTTCCCGAGATCGGACCAGCCAGGATTGCAGTCGCCCCGTAGACTGCGAAGACGAAGCCCGCGCGTGCTGCCGAGAAGCCAAGCTCGCGAGTGAGGTACAGCACGAGGAACGGGAGGACCATCATCCCGGCTCTGTTGACGAGATTGGTCGCAAAGAGCAGCCAGCTTTCGCGCGGCAGTCCGCCTAATCCCCGCCAGGGATTCAAGCGCGACTGGGGAAACGCAAACGGCCACCGATCAGGTGGCCGTTCCGTTTCGTTGATAGTCGGCTCAGTTGTCAGGCCCATAATGCGCCGTGCAGGAATCGAACCTGCAACCTAATGATTAAGAGTCATTTGCTCTGCCAATTGAGCTAACGGCGCGTGCAGTCGCTTGGCGCGCCAGGAGGGAATCGAACCCCCGACCCACAGCTTAGAAGGCTGTTGCTCTATCCAACTGAGCTACTGGCGCGTTACGAAGCGAAAGTTAGCGATTCATGTTAGTCGAATCAATTCCTGCTCGCGGCTTATCTCCATTCTCGCGGCGCGATCACGTAAGCTCAATCGCCACCGGACGCAAGACTCTCAGCAAGCACTCGCTGTAACCGTCGCGTCAGCTCCCCTGGCCGGCCGCTCCCGACAGGACTGTCGTCGAGCTTTACTACCGGCATCACGTCAGTCGTAGTGCCGGTCAAAAAGAGCTCAGTCAGTCCTGGAATTTCCGCTACCGAGATCGGAGTCTCGTCCAGGTCAATGGAGAGATCTCGCGCGAGATCGCGCAGGACCGAGCGCGTAATCCCCGGAAGGATGTGGGTGTCGCACGGGTGTGTCCGCAGCGAGCCGTTCACCACGCCAAAGAAATTCGTCTTGGCACCCTCCGTGACGACGCCGTCGCGAATGAGCATCGCCTCGAAGGCTCCTCGCTCCTTGGCCGTTTGTGAAGCGAGCACATTCGGCAACAGGTTGAGCGTCTTGAGATCGCAGCGTCCCCAGCGCAGATCCGCGTGCGAGATCGCAGATGCCCCCGCTTGCGCGAGCTCGGCGTACGGCGTGAACCGCGCAACGGAGATGTAGACGGTCGGGGTGATGTCGGGGGGAGGAAAGTAGTGCGCGCGCGTTGTCGCGCCACGAGTCACCTGGATGTAGAGCGTCGCCTCTCCCCGCGTCAGATCGTTCTCCCGCAGCAGCTGTTTCCCGATTTCGACGAAGCGGGCTGGAGAATCTCCACGCGCGAGGGTTATTCTCACGCCCTCGAGGCTACGCTCGAGCCGGTCGTTGTGGAAGCGGGTCGCGAAGAGTCTGCCGTTGATGGCGCGGAGGACTTCGTACACGCCGTCGCCAAAAACGAAGCCGCGGTCCTCGACGGATACGCGCGCCTCCCTGCGCGGGAGGAAGCTGCCGTTTACATAGACGATGTCTTTCGGGTCCATTGGGCTCGTTGACGACTGGTTCGTGGGAAGATGCGACCGACGCAATTCGAGCGACAGCGCAGCTCGTCAGCTCGTCAGCTCGTCTTGGTGCCGGTTACAGAGTACTCGCACCCGCCGGATCCAAACATCTGCGAAAATCCCGACCCCGCGGGATCGGTGAGCGTGCCGCCCGTAAATCCTCTGGCGGACGTCATCGTGCCGCGGAGCTCCATGCCCGCGGTACCGTTGGCAGCAGGGGCGGTAAACGTCAGGCGCGTAACACCATCGGTCAAGCCGACGAGGCCGCTCACTGGCTCGACTGCAAGGGAGATCGGATTTAGCCAACTACTCGTTGTGCCCACTGTCCCGTCGCTTAGAACAAAAAGCTGAGCGGTGATCTGCTGACCGCTCGCCAGAGCACTGGAGCAAGGGAGAGTCGTGGTGCGTTGAACCGTGAATAACCAGCTCCCGGTCGCCTGTGCGGTTGTGAGTGCGCCCCCGCCACCACCCAGGATTCCGCCGAGCGGGTCGGCGCTGTTCTCGCACGCCGCGAACGACACAATCATGGTCAGCCAAAGAACGGCGCGTTTCACGTGAAGCCTCCTAGGTTTGCGGCTAGATTGAACCTGCCCCGCTACGGGTGCAATTCGTTCGCCGCCTCCGCTTGCTTCAAGGAGTCCAGCCTGGCAATTCTTATCGCCTCGGCCACTTTCTGCGCCTGTTTGATTGAATCTCCTCGTGCTGCCACCGCCGCCGCCGCCGCATTACCCTGAGCGGTTTGGCCACCACTATTCTTCGGCGGACCCGCTTCCTTGATTGGCCCCTTCGGCCCTGACCTTACCTGAGGTTCTGTAGCAATTGCCGGTTCGGTAATTGGTTCCACGGGCTTAGTGACGCTCGCCGCTGGTGCCTTAGTCTGGCTTTCTTTGGTATCATTGCCCGCCTCCTTTCCGGTCGGTTGGCATCCAGACAAACCCGTGAAGGCTAACGCTGACAACACCAATATATGAATAAACATTTTCATATCTTGGCTAGCTCCTATTCTTAAGAAGATTTCGTTGTTGAATTATAACCATGACACGTTGTTGGAAGTGATGTCGCAGCCGAAGAGAATCATGGAGCGTGCGAGAGTGTGCTAGGAACGGAAACTGACCCACAAACAGACCCACGACAAAGCGTAACAAAAAGCCCCTACAACTCAACCTGTTGTAGAGGCTTCAGTTAATTCAGTCGGGGCGCCCGGATTTGAACCGGGGACCTCCTGCTCCCAAAGCAGGGCTAGTACTTAACCAATCACGACAATCTGCCGGACTTCATAGGGGAACCGAGCGTCGGTGCCGGAGTTTTTCAACCGTGATATCGGGGTCTGCGGCGGGAAACTGACCCCCAAACTGACCCCCAAACTGACCCCCGACCTCACGCTTATCAGGCTTGAAAGTATAGGCAGGAATTCGGACAAGATCTCCTCATTACACTATGACGGACCGCGAAATGTCCTGTGCAACCTGCCGCAATGTCCAATGATGTCCGGATCTAACCGATACTTGAACCGACACCAATTAATCAGGGATCTTGCGTATCAATGCGGCTGCCAGCGTCCAAAACACCTCTCGCGGGCTCCGATTCCCGCGAGCGTAAGTCAGAGAATGTCCGACTGCAGTCTGACAGTGGTACTTGTCCACCTAACAGGACTGGCGATCAGCCGCGCCGAGGCACGCGCCTTCTGCGAGCCGAGGGAACGCTGAGGGACGCGTAGCGGACCGAAGCGCGGCGGCTGCATCGGCGTGTTGGGCCGAAACGCCTGGCCCATCGCGGCTATCGCGCATTCGCGTACTCCACTTCCCGATCTCTCCGCCTCCTGAGCTCACTCGCGTACCGCTTGCCGAGTCCCTCGGCTTGCTCGCGCGCCCAAACTGAGAGCTTGACTCGTCCGACCGGGGGCGATTCGGTCGCAAGAAGACCCTGCATCAGACCCTCGATCTCGTCTCGGGTGATCACGACATCGCCCAGAGCTTTACCAAGAAGCCAAGCCGTGAGATATCCGATGCGGGGAGGCACAGATATGATGGGGCGTCGCACCCCGATAGCGTGAGCGATTTCCTGCACGAGTTCGCGGTAGGTGAAGGTCTCAGGGCCAATCGCGTCGATGATTTGGGTTGCGCGCTCGCCTCCCTGAGCAACTGCGAGTTCGGCAAAGTCGGTCACGTGGATCGGTTGCAGGCGATATGCGCCACTACCGAACACCCCGAATACGGGGAGGTGGCGTAGAGCCCAGGCGATGTTGTTGATCAGGATATCCTCACCTCCAAACAGCACCGCGGGTCTTAGGATCGCGCACGAGAGTCCCGACTCTCGAAGTTCCCGCTCGAGCACGGCCTTTCCCCGGAAGTACTCGAAGGGCGAGTTCTCGGAAGCATTCGTGATGCTGACGTGCACGACTCGTGGGACCGCGGCGGCACGAGCCGCGGTGAACAAAATGCGGGTGTTCTCGACCGCCTGCGAATAGCGGAAGTCCGCGTAGTTGAAGCGTACCCAGTAGGTGTTGTAGAGGACTGAAGCGCCTTCGAGCAAGCGCGTGAGCCGTTCAGGGTGATCGAAGTGGAAAGGGTGGGCTTCAACTCGACCTCCAAAGGGATTGCGGCGGTTCGGAGAATTCGTGAGCGTGCGAACGCGGTGGCCGGCATCAAGCAATCGCGCAGCAATGTAGCGCCCGGAATAGCCGAAGGCGCCCGTTACCACGTGCAATTCATTCGAGGCCAAACGATCTCCTCCGCTGTGCCTATATTGCGGCCCAACGGTCGTGTTCAGTTGCGCGCGGAGCGCGTCAACTGCAACGCGTTGTTGGGCGGCCTGTGTTGTGTGATAGCGCGTTCCACCAGTCGGGCAACTTACTTTTTTCCGAAGATGGCCCAGCCGAGTAGAATGCCGATGCCGAGGGTAAGCAAGGTGGGTATCCACATCCAACTGATACCGCCCATCATCCCGCTCCCCATCATGCCGCCGCTCATCGTTGCTCCTGTCATCGCCCCGCCGCCGAAGAGAAGGAAAAGCACTACGACGACGACAAGGGCGATGACGAGGGCTGTTTTGTTTGTTGCGTTCATGAGATTAATCTCCTCAGCCATCTCTGCCTCCTGTATGTGCAGGCGCCACGTAGAGCGCGCTAGCGCGTTTGCCCGCGCCGCTCAATCCTCCGTGCTGTTCTCTCCGGCCTGTTCGCGTTTCCGGCGGAGATCCTCGAGAGCGGGATTCCCGTGCGTCTTCGGGATCAACGAATCCTTGTCGTCCATTTCGGTCTGGGCCACGCGGGTCTTGTCCTCCGCATACACCCGTTCGTCGGCTGGACTGCTCTTCTGGTCGGTGACCGACGATCCGCGCGGACTGTGTCCGCGGCCGGTCGGGTCGAATTTTCCGGGGCCGTGTGCGCCTTTGCGTCCTGGCATCTTGCCTCCTGTGCGTGTAGTCGATCGGATGCATAAGAGTCACGAACTGTGCCATATTCCTTCATGCCCCTGATACCCACTCCCGATAGGTTCTCGATCGCCAAGGAGCGCGCGTCGGGAAACGTGAACCCGCAGCTCGTCACCGCGAAGCTCGTGCTCGATCTGAGCGAGCAGCTCTCGTGAGCGGATCGCGCCGAGTCTCGCCGACGCTCACTCATCTAGATGAGACGGGGCGCGCGAGGATGGTCGACGTCAGCGGGAAGCCTGAAACGGTCGCATACTCCACGGGCCGCGATTGAAATTCCTATCCACAAGGGGACACTCACCATGAAAGCCCTGTTTCGCAGGTTCGCCGAACGCGTGGCTCTAATCGTCGGCACTCCGTGGGCATTCATCGTCGCGCTCACGATCATCGGTGTCTGGGGCGTCAGTGGGCCGCTCTTCAGTTTCTCGACCCACTGGCAGTTGGTCGTGAACAGTTTCACGACGATCGGGACCTTTCTGATGGTGTTCATTATTCAGAACACGCAGAACCGCGACTTCAAGGCGATTCAGATCAAACTCGATGCACTGCTGCACGCTTCGCCGGCTACGCCGCCCGGGTTAGTGAACCTGCACAACCTTTCCGACCCCGCCTTGCTGCGTCTCGAACAGGCGTTTGAGAGCCTCGGAGGACAACAGAACGTGGATGAGATCGTGCACACACTCACTCAGTCCGGTCGGGAAAACAAACCGGATTAAACCGCGCGTCGTCCCGTGACCCCGCGGTTCAGGCAGCATCGCGCCGCGATCACACAGCACGATCCCTGCGCCGTAGGCTTCAGCGGCAGCCTCCATCTCAAGCTGCACGTGGTAGATCGCATGTTGCGCCGCGCAACGAACACCAGGCGTGTCGTCATGCGGAAAGCCGCCACATGCGGACCTTTATGTCGCCGATGAGGCTGAAACGAACCTTCGTCTCGGTGGGATCAGAATCGCATCGCCAATGGTTACGAAAATTGCTCATACGTTGACCATGCAATCTCCCGTTCTTCATCCGTTGGAATCACCCATACCTGTACCTCGTTCCCCTCCACGCTTATCTGCATTGCTGCACGCCCGTTTACTGCTCGATTACGTTCATCTTCTAAACGTAATCCGAGAAACTCCAGCCTGCGGCAGATACGGCTGCGCATGGAAGCGGAATGCTCACCAATGCCGCCGGTGAAAGCGACCGCATCCAGTCCTTCCAGTGCCGCGGGTGTCCAAGTGAATGAAGATGTCAACAGAGTTTCGTTCACGTGGGACACCCGCTCAGGATGCATCATTAACGCTACGGTCACTCACGGATTCTACTATCTCGGAACGACCGGGTGGTACTATCGATACATCGATGGGTATAAATATCCGATTTCGTGTGGATCAGCTGGCGGGGAGACGATGGCAGGCTATTCCAACGATCGTTTCTGCAGTACAATCACGGGGGGAATCGCTGGCTCGACCTACACGGATTACAGCCTTAATCGGATAAACGTCTCCCCCGGTTTCATCGATTTTTCCGTTGCGGCTTCTATTTCGGGCGATTGTGCGAGTATGCTTCATTTCGGACTGGATAGAGCGAGCTGACCGATTATCCGATTACCAGGACTGTTGTCACCGCATAAACAGCATCCGCATCCCGATCCCGGTACCTTCAGGGGTGGCCGGTGGCTGGTGTATGTTGCCATCGCACTTGCCGTAGTTCCCACGGTTCCTTTCGTCGCGACGTGGCTCCGTTCGGACATGCCGCGGATAAAGGCCATCTTAACGTGCGCGCTCCCGATCGCGGCGTGTTCACTTCCGCTCTTTGCGAAAAGCAGGAGAGGCGCTGTCCTCTTGAGGCTGGGGTCAACCATTCTCTTTTACGCGTCTGCGATCGCCTCCTTCAGTATGTACTTCCTTTTCCTTCCGAGCGCGATCGCTATGGCGGGAGCAACTCTTTGGGCAGCGTTGAGCCGGGATGAATGCGCGGTGGTCAAAGAATCACCCTAACCGGTAAAAAAGGCTGCGCCGACGAAGGTCGGCCCCTCGTGCGCCCCGCCCTCGTGCGCGAAGACCGCTGCCGCTTGTTAGACCAGCTGGGTCTTCCACTGCGTGATCTGATGCGCGTGCACATCGAACCGCTCCGCCAGCTCCGTCAGCGTTGCCTCGCTCTTCAGCGCGGCCAACGGACGTCATCGGAAATGCTGCTCCTCGCGCGCCGGGTGTAGAGGACGGGCGCTTTGCCTTCGCGCTACGACCCTACCACCGGATCGCGCAAGAATTGGCCGCGAAGCCTTGCAGGCTATTCGCCGCCAGATTTCGCCAGAAGTGAACTCATGAGAGGGAGTTGCATCGTTGCATGAATTGGACAGCGCACGAAAAGCCACGGGTCGTTGCGTCTTTCAAACTTTCTCCGCAGTATATCCAGGCGGGCTAATAACCAGTTAGGCCGCATCGGATGCCCTTGGCTGCCCTTCAAGACCAACTGACCTACTCACGCGGCGCTTTGTGGTCGGGCTAGAAGATTAGATGAAAAGCGATTACAAATAGGAGGATGACGACATGGCAAGATGCACAGCACCACTAAGAGGCCATCGCACAGCGAGCGCTGCAGCGGACTGCCCCGCATGTGGTGGCCGCTATGGCCGCTACAGCAGCTACGGGTCGTACTCGTCCCCGTCCTACTCCTCGTCGGGGAACAGCGGGGGCGGCCGGAGCAGCGTCGGTGGATCCGGTAGCAGCGTAAGGCCCCGCTGGTCGCGAGCAGGTTCGTCCATGGTGTACACGGACGCACAGGTGCGGGCACTCACGCCGGTCCGCACCAGCGTCGAGAATCGAGCGTCTCTGCCTGACCCTCGGGACGTCTTTCTCTGCCACGCGTGGGACGACCGGAGCGGGGCCGCCAAGGAGCTTCACGATCTGCTCGAGTCTCGCGGTGTCTCGGTCTGGTTCAGCGAGAAGGAC
>DASZZU010000092.1:0-6658 GCA_035544855.1 Gemmatimonadaceae bacterium
GCACGCTTGGCTCCAAATACTTGCAGAAAACGATCTCCCAGCGGTTCTTCCCCAAGCTGTGGGAAATCAGGAGCAAGTTCTTCAAGGGTTGACGGTTGGACGGACGCAGTGGAAGAACCTTACGTAATTGTGGCTATGCCCGAGCGCCACCCTTAAATTGCGAGGTATGACTCCCGCAGCCGATCCCGTTTACCTCGATCACGCCGCCACGACGCCGGTGCGCGAAGAGGTTTTCGAGGCGATGAAGCCTTTCTATGGCCCTCGCTTTGGGAATCCTTCGAGCACTCATCGGTGGGGGCGCGAAGCGCGCGCGGCGCTGGACGAGGCGCGCGAACGAGTAGGCCGATGTCTAGGCGCGCGCCCTGACGAGATCTGTTTCACATCCGGAGGCACGGAGGGCGACAATCTCGCCATCCTCGGCGCGTGGCGGGCGCTCAAAGCGAAGGGAAGAAAAGCGGTCGTAACCAGCCCGATCGAGCACAAGGCGACTCTTGGTGCAGTGCACCAGGCCGCACGTGAAGGCGCGGAAGAGCGCATTCTCGGCGTGACACCCGATGGTGTGGTCGACCGGCAGTCGTTCGACGATCTCGTTGACGACACCGTTGCCGTCTGCTCGACGATGTGGGTCAACAACGAGATCGGCACGATCCAGCCGGTACCCGAGCTCGCTGCGAAAGCAAAGGAGCGCGGCGCGCTCTTCCACACCGACGCGGTTCAGGCATTCGGAAAGGTTCCAATCGATGCGAAGAAGCAGCAGTTCGATTTTCTGACCATCTCTGGCCACAAGTTCGGCGCGCCAAAGGGGATCGGCGCGCTCTTCATCCGACGCGGGACTAGTCTCGAGCCACTCATGCACGGAGGGAC
Organism: Gemmatimonadaceae bacterium; assembly: GCA_035544855.1. Taxonomy (GTDB): domain Bacteria; phylum Gemmatimonadota; class Gemmatimonadetes; order Gemmatimonadales; family Gemmatimonadaceae; genus UBA4720. The sequence continues at coordinate 865 of DASZZU010000092.1, forward strand.
CCAGGACCGCGGACGACGCCCGGGAACCGAAAACGTGGCCGCAGCAGTTGGTCTCGCGCGAGCAGCGGAGCTGACCCTGGCGGAGTGCGAGGCGCATTGCGCGCGTCTGCGGAAGCTGCGCGAAAGGCTGGAGGCCGGTATTCTCGCGATGGTTCCGGACGCCGTAATCCACGGACGGGGCGCCGAGCGCGCGCCACACATCGTCAACATCTCCGTACCGGGAACGGACAGCGAGTCGTTGCTGATGGCGCTCGACCTGCGCGGGATCGCCGCGTCCGGCGGCTCCGCGTGCCAGAGCGGCAGCATCAGTCCATCTCACGTACTGGCTGCGCTAGGCGTGCGTCCCGACCTGGCGAGCGCCGCAGTTCGAATGAGCCTTGGCTCACTAACGACGGATCATTGCATCGATCGCGTCATCGAAGTCTTCCCCGCCCTCGTCGCGAAAGCGCGCCAGCTTACGGCGGCGGAGTAACGATGACGAAGGAAAGGGTTCTGGTAGCCATGTCGGGCGGCGTGGATTCATCGGTCGCCGCCGCGCTCCTCGTCGAACAAGGCTACGATGTGGTCGGCGCGACGATGAAGCTTTTCTGTCATGGCGACGATGTGCCCGACCGTCCGTGCTGCTCGCTCGACTCGGTGAACGATGCGAGACGGGTGTGCGAACAGCTCGGCATTCCGCACTACGTGCTCAACATGGAGACCCGGTTCGGGCACGACGTGGTCGACAACTTCGTCGAGGAATACGCGCGCGGCCGCACTCCGATTCCGTGCGTGAGGTGCAACACCTTCACCAAGTTCCGGGATTTCCTGAAGAAGGCGGACTCGATCGACGCGCAGTGGATCGCGACAGGACATTACGCGCGCGTCGTGGATGGTGAGCTGCGGCGCGGCGTAGACGAGAACAAGGACCAGACCTACTTCCTGTGGGGAATCGATCGAGCTGTTCTGTCGCGGATGATTCTACCTGTGGGCGCGCTCGACAAAGCACAGACACGAGCGCGCGCGCATACGATGGGGCTTGAAGTCATCGCGGAGAAGCCGGAGAGCCAGGAGATCTGCTTCGTGCCAGACGGCGACTACACGCGCATCCTCGAGCAGCGCCTTCCCGCCGATGCCCCGGCGTTGTCGCGGGGGCCGATCATCACGTCGAGCGGGAAGATTGTCGGAGAGCACAACGGATTCGCCCGCTATACGATCGGGCAGCGTCGCGGCGTACCCGGCGGATTTCCGCATCCGATGTATGTAATCGGCATCACGCCCGAGCAGCGCGCTGTCGTAATCGGCACCCGTGACGAGCTATTGGGAAGCGGGATTATCGCGCGCGAGGTCAACTGGCTGGCGACAGCCCCACGTGTTGGTGAGGCGGTCAGCGTGCGCGTCAGGCATCGCGCACCTCTCGCCAGTGCTGAAATCGTGCGCATCGCGGGAGATGAGATAGAGCTGGCGCTTGACGAGCCGGTTTCCGCGATCACACCCGGACAGTCGGTCGTGTTTTACAGTGGTGAGCGCGTGCTCGGAGGCGGGTTTATCGAGGCGTCACACCGGCAGCGGACTCCGCTACCGGTGCTCGCTGCCTGAGGAAAGCGCGGCCTCACCGGGAGACAAACTCCGCCCCATTGCGGATGTGAACGGCTCGCTTTCTTTTTCATGGCGATCACCAGTGACGACGGTCGCCACGACTGCGCATACCTAAACAGAGGAGCCGTTGCATGTCCGGACGCGAACTATTGTCGTGCTTGAAGCTCGCGCTAGCAGTCGCTGGTGCCGTGCTGGGATCGGGTTGCAACCCGCCGGCTCCGGCCCCGCCGCCCGCGCCTCAGTCCGGTGTGCTCGCGCCTCGAATCATTCCTTCACCCGCATCCCTCACGCTGGCGGGAGGCGCGCCGTTCGAGCTCACCACTGCAAGCCGAGTCACGCTTGTCGGAGCCAACCCGGAAGTGGCCGCAATCGGAGAGGGTTTGGCGGCCCTGCTCCGCCGCGCTACGGGGTTCCCGCTTCCAGTGTCAGCATCTTCGGGTGGTAGCGGCTCAGGCAGCGTAGAGCTCCGCCTTGTCAGCGACGCCGCTTCGCTCGGTGAAGACGGTTACAGGCTAACCGTGACCACCGACTCGGTGCGCCTCGTCGCCAGCGCACCGGCTGGACTCTTTCACGGCGTGCAGACCATCAGGCAGCTTCTGCCCGTCGAGATCGAATCGGATATTGGTGTCGCGCGCAGCATCTGGCCGATACCAGCGCTCACGATAGTTGATCAGCCCCGCTTCGCCTGGCGCGGCTCGATGCTCGATGTCGCCCGCCACTTCTTCACCGTCCGAGAAGTCGAGCAGTACATCGACATCCTGGCGCTCTACAAGCTCAACGTGCTGCACCTCGGCTTGACCAACGATCAGGGCTGGCGAATACAGATCAACTCCCGCCCGAAGCTGACCGCGGTCGGCTCGCTTACGCAGGTCGGGGGCGGACCGGGTGGTTTCTACACGCAGCAGGATTACCAGGAAGTCGTTCGGTACGCGCAGGCGCGGTACATCACGATCGTCCCCGAGATAGACATGCCCGGCCACATCAACGCGGGTCTCGCGGCCTATCCGGAGCTTTCGTGCGGCACCCGGCCCCCCGCTCTCTACACCGGAATCGAGGTTGGCTTCAGCACTCTCTGCGTCGACAAGGAAGAGACCTACGCGTTCGTGGACGACGTGGTCCACGAGATAAGCGCTCTGACACCCGGTCCTTACTTACATATCGGCGGCGACGAGGTGCAGACACTCACTCCCGAGCAATACTCCCGCTTCGTCGAGCGAGCGCAGACGATCGTCAACAAGTACGGCAAGAAGATGATCGGGTGGGAAGAGATCACGAAGGCGCGGCTCAAGCCGACGACCCTCGCGCAGCAATGGAAGAGCGATTCGGCAACGTTGGCGCTCCAGTACGGCGCGAAGATCATTCTCTCGCCGGCGAAGAAAGCGTACCTCGACATGAAGTACACGCCCGCGACGGAGCTCGGGCTCGCCTGGGCCGGATTGATCGAGGTGAGCGACGCTTACGACTGGGATCCGGCACTCTACCTAACGGGAGTCACGGAAGGAAACATCGTTGGCGTCGAAGCTCCTGTCTGGAGTGAGACGCTGCGGAATATCACCGCTGTCGAGTACGTGGCGATGCCACGTCTCGCGGCGTTAGCCGAGGTGGCGTGGACGCCGCAGGTCTCGCGCGAGTGGCAGGGGTTCCGTCTAAGGCTCGCGGCACAGGCGCCGCGCTGGCACTACCTCGGCGTCAACTACTATCGCTCCCCGCAAATCCCATGGTGAGACACGCGCTAGCAGTCGGTCTCGTCGCGCTCTTTGCGGGCCTGCCATCGGAATTAGCTGCTCAGGACGCTGCGTCTTTTCCACCGCCCAGGTTGGAGCCGCCCATCATCACACCCGGAAGGACGAGCGCCGATCCACCGTCGGATGCTGTCGTTCTTTTCGACGGAAAAAGCCTTGCAAGGTGGCGCAGCACTGATGGAAGCCCTGCGAAATGGCAAATCAGAGATGGCTACGTGGAAGTTGCGTCCGGTACAGGCGACATCCTCACCGCGGACTCGTTCGGTGACTGTCAGCTTCATATCGAGTGGGCAACTCCGCCAATTCCCAAAGGCGAAGGACAGGAGCGCGGCAACAGCGGCGTCTTCCTCATGGGACGCTACGAAATCCAGATGCTCGACTCGTACGACAACAAGACTTACTTTCACGGCCAGGCCGGCGCTGTCTACAAACAGTACGCTCCACTGGTGAACGCGTCGCGACCGCCCGGCGAGTGGCAGAGTTACGACATCGTCTTCAGGGCGCCGAAATTCGACGAGCAGGGGAAGGTCACCGAGCGCGCACGGGTGACGGTGCTGCACAACGGAGTTCTCATCCAGAACAACGTCGAGATATACGGCAACACCTATCACGACAGGCCGGCGCTTTACACCGCGCATCCGCCGCGGGAGCCGCTGCGGCTGCAGGACCACGGAAACCCTGTGCGCTACCGCAATGTCTGGATCCGCAGATTGTGATTTTCTCGAGCGGACGGTGGTGATCGTACAACCTGACGCTCTGTAGTTCGATCATGAGTCTCTCAAGGGAGGACGCGCGATGACGAGATCCTATTGGGCAAAGGCCGTGAGCTGCGCCGCACTTTTCGCCACCAATTCTCGAGCGCTAGTACTTCATCCCCCCCGCGTTCGCGAATTCTTTCATCATCCGCTCCTGCTCTTCGGACAGCTTTTCAGGCACGGCGATGGAGACTTCTACGATCAGGTCGCCCTTCTTGTCGCCCTTCTGAATCCCCTGGCCACGCACCCGGAAACGCTTCCCTGACGGAGTGCCGGGCGGGATCTTGATCGCCACCTTTTTCCCATCGAGAGTGCGCACGCTGATCTTTGTGCCGAGCGTCGCCTGAGCGATGTTGAGCGGCACGGTCGCGATGACGTCGAGCCCGTCCCGACGATAGAACTTGTCGGGCAGCACGTTGAATGTGATTACGAGATCACCGGGCGGACCGTTCGCGTTCCCCTTTCCGCCCTGACCCTTTAAGCGGATCTTCGATCCCGTATCAACTCCAGGAGGGACATTTATCAGTACCTTCCGCCGCACGCGCACTTCGCCGGAGCCGTGACACGTCGGGCACTTCTCAGTGGGAACCTGTCCCTTGCCGAGGCACACCGGACACGTTCTGTTGACAGCGAAGCCACCCTGACCGAACGAGATCACCCCGCGACCGTTGCACTCGGGACAGATCTTGAGCTGAGCGCCGGGCGCCGCACCCGTGCCGTGACAGGTGCTGCACTCCTCGCTCACCTCGAGCTCGATCGGGACCTTCCCCCCGCGCGCCGCCGTGCGAAAAGGGATGTCGAGATTCGCTTCGACTGTCTGTCCCCTTTCGGGCCCGCGCGGCCGCGATCCCTGTCGCGCCTCCCCGCCGCCGAACATCGAGCTGAAGAGGTCGCCCAGTCCACCAAGCCCGCCAATGTCGAAATCCTGGAAGTTGATGGTTTGTCCGCCACCTCTCGCGCCGGCCCCTCCGAACCCGCCGGCACTCCCCGCGCGCGACCTGCCGCCGCTATAGCCGCCAAAACCTCCGTCGAAAGCACCCAGACGACGCATCTCGTCGTAGTGCTTCCGTTTTTCGGGATTGCTCAGGACGTTGTTCGCCTCCGAGATTTCCTTGAACCGCTCGGCAGTCTTGGGATCGTTCGCGTTCGCGTCGGGATGGAATTTCTTGGCGAGCTTGCGATATGACTTCTTGATCTCGTCCTGCGTAGCCCTCGAGCCTACGCCGAGTACGGAGTAGAAATCCTTGGACTGCGCCATTTAGTAGTCGAGTGAGACGACGATCAGCCGTTCCACTGCTTCACTACCACGCGGGCAGGCCGCAGCAGCTGTGACCTGAATAGGTATCCAGGCTGGTACACGCGCGACACGACGTGGTCGTCCTCGCGCGCAGAAGTCGGCTCGGTCGCCACTGCTTCATGGAGCGCGGGATCGAACGTCTCTCCCAGCGGGTTTATGATCTCCAGACCCGCCGCGCCGAGCACTTTGAGCAGTTTCTTCTCGACCATATCCACGCCCTGAACGATCGTGCTGGCGTCAGTCGTCGCCGGATCGACGTGGGCGAACCGTGCGACATCGTCGAGCGCTTCCACCAGCTGCCTCACGAGGTCCGCCTGCGCGCGCGCGCCGGCATCCTGACGCTCCTTTGCCGACCGCTTGCGATAGTTGTCGTACTCGGCAGCGAGACGAAGGTATTTGTCCCGCTCGGTAGCCAGATCGTC
>DASZZU010000093.1:0-2596 GCA_035544855.1 Gemmatimonadaceae bacterium
TGCCGTTGGCGTGAGCGATTCAAATTGCTGGGCAATGGCGACAACCCACTGCCGGAGCAGCTGGCTGCTCACGCAATTCAGGATCAGGTATACCCGATCTGTGCAGGCTTGCCGAGTTTAGCGCTTCTGAAGGCCCACACCGCTAAGCATATCGCGCCAACCGCCGCGAATCCCGAGAGAGACCGCGGCACGTTCCACGCGCCGATCTGCATCGGAAGGTCGAGCACGAAGCGCCACGCGTGCATGAGAGCCACGAAGGCGAAAACAATCGCCGAAGTGATGCAATAGTTCCTATTCATTGTCTCTCCATCGTCAAGGGTCATTTCGTTGCAGCGGTTTCATCTTTGCTTCGCGTCCGCGCGCATCACCGACGGCGATGCGAAAAAGTGTCTGCCGAAACGCAACTGGGTCGCTCTCGGTGAGCGCACCAGGCACGATCTTGCTGACCAGCTCGGCCGCCTTCGTCCACAACTCCTCGGCCCGTGGGCTGCCGCGCGGATGCATGATCCAGAAGCTCCCGTGGATCACGATGCTTCTCCAATCGAAGAGGTCGGTGACTTCATCCACCTCGAACGCGACCCACTGGTTGTGCTCGAGAGTGGAGATCTTGTCTCCGTCCGAAGTGCGGCCGTACAACCAGCCGCGCTCGTAGATGTAGTGGATGGGCTGGATGTCGACGCGATCGTGGAGCGAGAAGGCAATGCGACCGACTCGGTTGCACAGCAGCATCGCCTCGATTTCGTCGCGCGACAGGTCGCGGAAAGTCACATCTCCAGCCCGTGCCGCCCACATCCGCTCTGCTTCGGTTCCATCCTTCGGTGGCTTCGTCTCCTTCGCGGTAGTCCCCACCCGCGATACCTTCGCCGGCGACATGTCAGACTCCCGCCAGGGTTTCTGCACTGGAGCGTTCACCGGCGGTGTCAGTCGCGCCTGGGCGCTTCGGGTGGAAGATAAGAAGCGAGCTCGTCGACTTCCTGGTTACCTCATCGGCAACGGTCCCGAACACGAACCGACTCATTCCACCACTCCCGCTCGTGGCGAGGGCGATGAGATCAGCTCTCGTGCGCGCCGAGTAGTCCAGGATCGCAGTTGCGATGTTGTCGCTCAGGACGACGTCCTTGCTCACTGTAAGTCCTTCCTCGGTCAGGTAACTCGCCGCGCGGGCGAGGTAGGCGTCCGCCGTGGCGATGTCGGTGTCCCACCATGGCAGACCCGGCTGCATGATCTCCTTTTGCGAGTAGGTCAGCGGAGTGAGTACCTGGAGCAGGCTCACAGTCGAATTGAGCCGCGAAGCAAGCGCGGCTACTTCAGGCAGGATCTGCTCCGCCAACACCGAGCCATCGAGTGGAACGACGATCCGGTTGAACATCTGCTCTGGAGTCGCGCCTAAGAAGGAAGCGGGCGGCCTTACCACCACCACAGGGATGTTCGTATGGCGAATGAGGTAGTCCGTGGCGCTGCCGAGCGCGATCCTCTTCACTCCGCCGCGAGAGTGACTCGACATCACTATCAGATCGACGTTGAACTTCTTGGCATAATCGCGAAGCGTGGGTGCTACGGGCCCGTCCTCGAGCGCGGTCATGACCCTGATCTCACCGAGTGCGCGGCACTCGGTTCCGAGCGTCTCCAGTTTGTGTAAACTGGCGAGGCGCTCATCCATCAGCGTTTGCTCGGTTACTAGCATCGGCGTCTGGGCGATTGTCTCGATGACCAACGGCGTCGTCTCTACTCGAACGAGACGGAGATCCGCGTCAAAACGCTGCGCCAGCTTTACGGCCACCGATATCGCCGTTCTCTCACTGTCCGACCTTCGGTTGGTGCCATGATGACTTTGAACATTGCTCCTCCCTGTTCTGCGCCCGCTTTCGTGGGTGTCACGACCAGCTCGCGCGCAAAGCGTTCAAGATTACCGCGACGTCGATCGCCTCTTGAAGAAGCGCACCCTCCGTCGGCGGAATGAATCCGTTGGCAGCGAAGATCATGGCAATGCCGCTCAAAACGAGTCCGGTCGCAATGCTCTGTCGCGCCAGCCGCATAGTTCTTCTGCTGATTGCTACTGCTTCACCTACTTTCGATAAATCATCGACCAGAATGACCACGTCGGCGGCCTCCGACGTGACACCGCCTCCATGTCCAGCCAGGGCAACTCCGACGTCGGCCGCCGACAGCGCTGGCGCATCGTTGGTACCGTCGCCGACCATCAGCACGACCTCTCCACGGGCCCGGAAGCGAGAGACCATCGTCGCTTTGTCCGCGGGCAACAATTCCCCGTGAACTTCCTTTATGCCGGCCTCGAGCCCGATGGCTCTCGCGTTTGCGGCCCGGTCGCCGGAAAGGAGCACTGTGCGTGACAGTCCCAACTCCCCCAGCGTGGCAAGAAGGCTCTTCAGCTCAGGGCGGAGCGAATCGGCGTACTCTATGATCCCGGCCGGTTTCCCGGAGAGGAGGACGTACGCGCGCAAACCGGCGTCGCCATCTACGGCGGCGTCGAAGACATCGAGCGAAACGGGGGCGTGTCGGGCAACGAAGGCGCGGCTTCCGACCACGACTTCGGTATCTCCAACCATGCCTGTCAGCCCCTCTCCGGGTGACTCGC
>DASZZU010000094.1:0-4327 GCA_035544855.1 Gemmatimonadaceae bacterium
CCGGGCAAGGGTGATAGAGCAAAATCTCAAGCTGTTGCTCGCTGTGCTGAACTGGGCGGAGCGGGCACAACACCCTGACGGCTCCGGTTATTTGCTTGAGCGGAACCCGTTGCGAGGACTAAAGATTCCAAAGGAGCAAAGTCCGCGGCAGCCAGTGTTCAGCGCTGACCAGTGCGCAGCGTTACGACGCGCTGCGGTGGGGGGTCACTCACCCCTCGCTGAGCGTTTCGTAATGATGGCTTGGTACACGGGCCATCGGTCAAACTCGATCCGACAACTTCGCTGGTCGGACATTGACCTTGAGGGTGGCACTATTCGCTGGCGTGCTGCGGCAGACAAGATCGGCTACGAGCACCGGAACCCGATGCATCCAGATCTGCTCGCATTTCTAAAGCAGGACCGCACGCGAGCGAAGGCCATTGGCGAGGCGTTTGTATTTCCGGCCATTCGTGATTCATCCAACCCGCTGCCGCGAGACACAGTGCAGAAGCTGTGGCGCAATCTGGCGAAAGCCGCGAGTATTCCGCGCGGTGAAGGGTACGGCTGGCACTCGTTCAGGCGTGCATTTGCAAATGCGCTGCGAGATGTACCACTGCGGGAGTTGAAAGACCTCGGCGGCTGGAAGTCGGCAGCTACGATTGTTAAAGTGTATCTCCAGCCAGACGAACAGGCGCAGCGCACCGCGCTAGGTAGGCTCTCCGTCAGCAACGGAAAGTAGCAACGGAAAATGAGCGGCGAGTGCTACCGCTCATGGCGCTTCTTCAAGCCGTTGCAGATTAGTAACTTGCAGGTTGTTGGGACGGGTGGCCGAGTGGTTTAAGGCGCACGCCTGGAAAGTGTGTGTACGTTAATAGCGTACCGTGGGTTCGAATCCCACCCCGTCCGTTGAAGAAGGTGTTATCCCGTTTGCGCTTGCTTATAGAGTGCAGCGGGATTTCTTCTTTTTCGGAGGGAACCGTCCAGGTGTCAGTTCGTGGTGTCGGTTGCTCTTTGACCTAGCCCGTCGCTCGTGATCCAGCTTCGCCTTTGCCTCTGCCCGCCTCCACCATTTGTTGGCAGTGTGGCGTGGAAGGGGACGTGCGGGGTCAGCGTCCGAGGGGAAGACCCAATGCTCGCCGATGGCTCCCTCTGTCTTCTGGAGCCGTTCCAGCGCCTCGGCGCCCCTGTCTGACAGTGGCGTCGTGTGCAGAAAGCCGATCTTGTCATTCTCCGCTCGCCAGCGGACGATTTTCTTATCGAGGTTTTTCCTCTGAAGGGGTTGCCACTTCCCCGACCGCAGGCGGTGGGCTGGGCGTGTTCGAGGATTGGACGGGACTACCCGGAGCTCCGTTGCCTAGTCGGTGACTCCTTAAAGGGCCACTCCAGGCAGGTAACGGACGTGGCGACCAGAGGATCGAAGTGGCTGCCGGTTCTGCGCTTGATCTCGTCGAGAGTGTCGTCGAGCGACCACGCGGGTCGGTACGGTCGATCGTGCGTAAGTGCGTCGAGGAAATCGGCGACCGCGACTATGCGGGCCTCGAGTGGAATCTGCTGACCCGCGAGACCATCCGGATAACCCGATCCGTCCCACCACTCGTGGTGGCTTCGCGCAATACGCTGCGACACGCGCACCAGCTCGGAGCGCCCGCGCGAAAGCATCCTTGAGCCAATGACAGTGTGAGTCTTCATGATCTCGAATTCTTCCCGGGTTAGCGGTCCTGGCTTGAGTAGGATGTTGTCCGGGATTCCCACCTTGCCGATGTCGTGGAGCGGCGCACCACGTCCGATCACCTGCACACTGGCCGCCGGCAGTCCGATGGCCTCACCCAGCATTGCCGACACCTTCGCTACCCGCTTGGTGTGCTCTCCGGTGTCGTCGTCTCGAAACTCGACCGCAGCCGCCAGACGCTCCAGCACTTCGAGCTGGGATTGCTCGAGCTCCTTCGTTCGCTCCGTGACTTTCTGCTCGAGTTCCGAGTTCTGGTTCTTCAATGTCTGATAGAGGAATCTCGTCTCCAGCAAATTCCGGATGCGCAGCACCACCTCGGCAGAATCGAATGGCTTGCCGACAAAGTCCCTTCGCGCCCAGTGCGAGCGCACGACGCTTTACATCCGGCTCTGTCATCCGCGGTAAGCATGATCACAGGGAGATGCTCGCCGTCGCGATCCGAGGAAAGGAGCTCGGTCAACACCTCGAAGCCGTCCTTCCCGCGCATGTGCACGTCGAGCAGGACGAGGTCGGGATTGAACTGCGATTGAATGGCCAGAGCGTCTGAGGGATTGGTCGTCGACGCGATCTTCTCATATCCGGCGCGCTGGAGAATTCGAGTCAGGGGGCGGGTGTTTTGCTCCTGATCGTCGATTATCAGTATCCGCGCGGGCTGCTCGCTCTTGGGCGCTATCATGGCAGACACCTGCTGAGAGGTGGGACTCATCATGACTGCCTTATCGATCCAACGCTTCCCGCACCTGTTGCACGAACTCTGCGGCCGTGAATGGCTTCTGGACGAACGGGGTGCCACGACCGATTCCCGCTTTAATCGCGGCGGATTGTTCGGTGTAGCCTGACATGTACAGCACCCCCAACGCAGGTGATTGAACGTGCAGGCGACTAAGCAGCTCGGGACCACCGCAGCCAGGCATGATCACGTCGGTCACAAGCAAATCGATCGAGCCGGAATGTTGTGCGAATAATCTCTCGCCTTCGTCCCCGTTAGCAGCTTCCAACACGCGATAGCCGGCATTCTCGAGGATGCGCTTCGCGAGTTGACGCACGCCGGCCTCGTCTTCGACGAGCAGCACAGTCTCCGACGGGCGCTTGACAGCTGCGGTGACCACCGAGTTGGCAGCTTGCAGGGGGAGTTCACAGTTCGAACGCGGCAAATAAACTTTGAATGTCGTCCCCCGACCGGGCTCGCTGTACACCCAGATGTAGCCCTTGCTCTGCTTGACGATGCCGTAGGTCGTCGACAGGCCAAGGCCGGTGCCTTTCCCAGCTTCCTTGGTCGTGAAGAACGGCTCAAACAGGCGCCGTTGGGTCTCCTTGGTCATCCCGCTACCAGTGTCGGTGATGGCGAGCATCACATAAGGCCCCTGCATCACCGTCTCCGCGTGGAAGGAGGAGTTCTCGAGTTCGACCTCTCTCGTTTCAATCGTCACGCTCCCGCCGTCCGGCATGGCGTCTCTCGCGTTGACCACGAGGTTCATCACGACCTGCTCCAGCTGGCCGCGATCCGCGAGCGCCAGGGAGAGATTGGGTGCCAGAGCCAGCGAGATCTCGATGTGCTCGCCGATTAGCCTGACGAGCATGCCAGTCATTTCTGTGATCAGCCCGTTCACATCGACAGGCGCGACGTGCAACACTTGCTGACGACTGAACGCGAGCAGTTGTCTGGTAAGAGCCTCGGCACGCCGGGCCGCCTTGATGATCTCGCCGAGATCCGTTCCGTGCTCGCTCGCCATGGCGACATCCGCGGCCATGAGATCCGCGAACCCGAGAATGACCGTCAGCAGATTGTTGAAATCGTGGGCGACGCCCGAAGCCAATTGCCCGACCGCCTCCATTTTGTTCGCCTGCCGGAACTGCGCTTCAAGCGTCCTCCGTTCCGTGATGTCCTCGATGACCGAGATGAAGTGCTGGGACTGACCCTTGACGTCGCGATGGACGGACATGTTGACCCTGGCCCACATGAAGCTGCCGTCTTGCCGTCGATATCGCATTTCATCGACCACGTACTGGTCCAGCGTTCCCGCGGCCATCTGACGGAGTGACTCCGCCTCACCAGCCACTTCTTCCGACTGCAGGAGTTGCTGAACGGCAATACTTTGCAACTCCTCGCGCGAGTATCCCAGCAGATCGCAGAGACGCTGATTGACCTGCAACCATTGCCCGTCCAGGCCCACGTGCACGATCCCGACGGGCGCCGCGTCGAATGTCTCACGGTACAGACGCTCGACCTGCTTGCGCGCGGTGTTGTCTGTGCCGATCAGCAGATAGCCGATGATGGCACCCTGCGCGTCGCGGAGCGCCGTGACGGACACCACTGCCGGGAAGCGGCTGCCATCCTTCCGGATATAGGTCAGCTCGTAGATGTCCTCGATCCCGCGCGAGGCCTTGAAGACCAATGCCTCAAACCCCGGCGCAATCGGGGTTCCGAGCTCGGCGCTGAGCGCCTTGGCGCGCGCGATCACTTCCTGCGGATCGGAAATGTCGGCCGGCGTGATCTTGTTCATCACTTCGGCGGCCGTGTAGCCCAGCATGCGCTCGGCGCCGACGTTGAAGATCTGGATGACGCCTTTGGCGTCGGTGGCGATGCTCGAGAAGTTGGCGCTGTTGAAAATCGCGCTC
>DASZZU010000095.1:0-4123 GCA_035544855.1 Gemmatimonadaceae bacterium
GGGCGAACGCCGTTTTGCGTGGTGGTATCGGGCCCAGCAGGAAACTCGAAGCGAACTCCCTTCGGCGCGAGAACCTTTACGAACAGATTGAACGGCTGGCCGATGATCACGGTGTCGGGGCTGACCTTGTAGCCCATTTGCACCGGCAGCGGGCCTCCCACGCCTTGGGTTGTCTGCGCCGACTGAGGGAGTACCCCCTGAACAAGCAGGAAGCCGATACTGAGCGTGATCACCTGCGGCGGGCCCTCGTTTCGCGCGCGCGGAAGAATCTCAGCAAAGGCTCGACGACGCCGGCCTCGGTGCGCACCGCAACTTCGTCTATCGCCAAGCGGCGCAGGAGATGCTTCCGCGCCTCCCTCTCCGCCTCCACCCGTCTTGAATACGAATCGCGCACCTGCGGGTGGCTGGTGTCGACCTCGAACGTCTCGCCGCTCTCAGGGTCGATAAGCCGAGCGATGCCGATGTCGGGGAGAAGTCGCTCGCTCGGATCTTCGACGGTTACCGCGACCACGTCGTGACGCTGCGCCAGCAGCTTGAGCGGATGATCGATGTCCGCTTCAAGAAAATCGGAGACGATGAATACGATCGCGTGCTCGTTCAGCATCCGCGCGACGTAATCGATCGCCGTCACCATGTCCGTTCCACGGCCAACCGGCTCGAACGCCAGAAGATCGCGGATGATGCGCAGCACGTGCCGCCTTCCCTTCCTCGGAGGAATAACATGTTCGACGCGGTCAGTGAATAGGAGAACACCGACTCGATCGTTATTCCGAATGGCGGACATCGCCAGCACGGCGGCGAGCTCGCTCGCCAGCTCGCTCTTGAAGCGTTTTACAGTTCCGAATCGCTCGGATCCGGAGAGATCGACCACGAGCATGACGGTCAGCTCGCGCTCTTCGATGTAGCGCTTCACGAAGGGACGGCGCATGCGCGCGGTGACGTTCCAGTCGATGGACCGAACTTCGTCGCCGGGCTGGTATTCGCGCACTTCGGAGAACTCCATCCCCTGGCCTTTGAAAACGGAGCGGTACTCGCCGGTGAAGACGGAGTTGACGAGGCCGCGCGTCCGCAGCTCGATGAGCTTTACCTGCCGCAGAATCTCCGGCGGCACGCCCATCGGTTTCTCGGGAGTGCGACGCGGCGCGGCCTTCTTTCTAAGGAGACGAAACTTTCCGATCACGGAGCGGGGATCGCGTCGAGGACGCGGCTGACAATCTCGTCGCTCGTCACCTCCTCCGCTTCAGCCTCGTAGGTGCGGAGAACTCTGTGGCGGAGTACGTCGGGGGCAATCGCCTTGACATCGTCCGGCGTCACGAACGCTCGCCCGCGAAGGAACGCGTGCGCGCGGGAAGCTTGCGCGAGAGAAAGAGTCGCGCGAGGGCTGGCGCCGTACTCGATCAACGGCTGGAGATCCGGCAATCCGGCCTGCTCGGGATTCCGGGTGGCGTGAACGATCTCGACTATGTAATCGACGATGCGATCGTCCATGTACAGCTCGGCGATGTGGCGGCGCGTCGCGAGGATCTGCGCCGGAGTGGCGACGCGATCCACCGGTATCGGCTCGCCGCCAGCCATCCTGCGCAGAATTTCCTTTTCCTCATCCCGCGACGGATAACCGACGTGCAGCTTCAGCATGAAGCGGTCGACCTGCGCTTCCGGAAGAGGGTATGTGCCTTCCTGTTCGATCGGGTTTTGCGTCGCCAGAACGAGGAACGGCTCTTCGAGGATGTGGGTTGTGCCGCCGATGGTGACCTGCTTTTCCTGCATCGCTTCGAGGAGCGCGGCCTGGACCTTGGCCGGAGCTCGATTTATTTCGTCCGCCAGGATGATGTTGGCGAAGATCGGACCTTTCTTCACCGAGAATTTTCCGTTGGACTGATCGTAGATCTGCGTTCCCACGACATCCGCCGGCAGAAGGTCCGGTGTAAACTGGATTCGACTGAAGGTGGTATTGATCGTTTCAGCCAGAGTCCTCACGGTGAGCGTCTTCGCGAGTCCCGGAACGCCCTCGAGAAGTACGTGACCGCCGGTCAGCAGACTTATGAGGAGTCGTTCGACCATGTAGTCCTGCCCCACGACGCGGCGCCCCACCTGTCGCACGACCTCCTGGACTATCGATGCATCAGCGGCTGTAACGGCGTTTGGTGTCACGTCTTGCTCCTCTCTTAATGGACTTGCTTCCGTCACCGCTCCCGGTGAGGGCGGAGATCATCTCATTCTCGCGTACAGTCAGCGCTCGCGTCTTTCCGGATTCCAGTGATCCAAGTTTTACCGGTCCGAATTTCGTGCGTACGAGACGCTCGACCCTGAGTCCGAGCGCTTCGCACAATCTTCTGACTTCCCTCGTCTTGCCTTCCGCAATCGTGAGCTCGAGATCCCACACACCGCGTCCGACTCGTCGCGCCGACACATCGCGCGGGACGACGAGACCATCCTCCAGCTGTACCCCTTTTGTCGCCGCTCGTGCCGCGTTGGCGCCGTCGCCGCGCACATTGGCTACGTACGTTCGCTCGATTTCGCTGCTCGGGTGTGTCAATTTGTGCGCCGCGTCGCCGTCGGTGGTGAGCAAAAGGACGCCTTCAGTCATGTAATCGAGCCGCCCGACGTAGGTGAGACCCGGCACGTCTTCGACCAGGTCGAACACGGTTTGGCGCCCGTCAGGATCGGCACGCGTCGTGAGCACACCGGTGGGCTTGTTGAGAACGATCCAGTGGGGTGCCGCCGGCGCGGCGATTGTCTTGCCATCCACGGTTATCGTGTCGCGGGCCGGATCGACGCTCTGACCCGTCTCCGCAACGGTGCCATTGATGTGGACGCGACCCGCCGCCACAAGTGCCTCTGCACCGCGACGTGACGCGACTCCCGCGCGCGCCAATGCGCGCTGAATTCGCATCGAGCTGGGCATCAATCAGCCCGTGGCGGGGCCTCGCCGTTATCCTTGGTCGTCGCTACCGATGTTGGAGTCGCCTGTCGCGGAGCTCGGAGCGCAATCGCGAGCTCGTCGGCGCGCGGAAGCTCTTCGAGATGTCTCAGCGCGAACTGCTCGAGGAAAGATGGCGTCGTGCCGTACAGCAGAGGTCGTCCCAGTCCTTCACCTCGGCCGGTGATGTCGATCAGCCCGCGCTCGTTGAGCGATTTCAGAATCGCGCCGGCGCCGACGCCTCGAATCTCCTCGATCTCCGCTCTCCCAATCGGCTGGCGATAGGCGATGATCGCGAGCGTCTCGAGCGCCGCCGCCGACAATCGCTGTGGGCGCGCGGCAAGCTGCGCCCGTTCGATCGCCTCGGTGTACTCGGGTCGGGTTAGAATCTGCCACCCTCCGGCAACCTCGATCAGCTCGACTCCGTGACCCTCGTTGTCGTAGTGATCCCGCAGCTCGGCGAGCGCCGACTCGAGCGTGGACTCACCGTCGTCGGCGTGCGCTGCCATGACGCGCAGCGCGTCGACCGGAACCGGAACCGCGCTCGCGAAGAGCGCGGCTTCAAGCAGCTTCGCTAGAGGAGTCACGACTTATCTCAAATGCGGCGAACGGACGCGGCTGAAGGAGTCGGAGCTCTCCGAGCTTGGCGAGTTCCAGCAGTGCGAGGAGCAGGGACAAGATTTCCCATGGCTCGGCATTCTTGGGTAGAACGTCTTTCCACCGCGCGTGCGCTCGAATGGCGAGGAGCGCGCGTACGATCCCGATTGCTCCGTCGACGTCCAGCGCCCGGGGGATGACATCGAGCACGTGCGGCTTTCTCGCGAGGCGCAGAACCCGATCGACCGCGCTGAGCAACTCCGGCAACGAGATCTTGAGCGGCCCTGCGATTGGCAGCTGCACGGCTTGCTGGGTGTAGGCGCGGGCGAATCTTCCCCGGCGCTCCTCGCTCCGCCGCTCCAGCACATCAACGACTTCGCGCACCTGTTGGTACTCGAGGAGACGCCTCACCAGCTCGGCGCGGGGATCGTCCCATACGTCCTCGCCTTCGCGTCGGGGCAGAAGCATTTGCGCCTTGATGCGAACGAGTCGGGCAGCCATCTCGAGATAGTCCGCCGCCTCGTCGAGCTTGAGTGTTGAGATGCGGGCGAGAAACTGCTCCGCGATTCTGGCGATCGGAATGTCGTAGATGTCTATCTGCTCGTC
>DASZZU010000096.1:0-4447 GCA_035544855.1 Gemmatimonadaceae bacterium
CGGACTCACCAGCGCGATCTACAACGAAGTGATTCAGTTCTTCCTGATCGTGTTTGGTTTCGCCCCGCTCGTATTTCTCGGTTTGAGAGCAGCGGGAGGATGGAGCGGACTCCAGGCGAGGCTGGCGGATATCTCCGTGCAACGAGGCTTCCAGCCGGGCGCGATGACGCACGCATGGAGGTACATGGGCGATCCGTCCCAGAATCCCATCGGCGTGGAATGGTTCGGTCTCGCGATGGGACTGGGCTTCGTGCTCTCATTCGGCTACTGGTGCACCGACTTCCTCGTCGTGCAGCGCGCCATGGCCTCGGACTCGATGGCTGCGGCGCGACGCACGCCACTCATTGCGGCGCTTCCGAAGGTGTTGTTCCCCTTTCTGGTGATTCTCCCCGGCATGATCGCGCTGGCGGTCGACTGGCACGCACCCGGGGTGGGTTCTCACGTGGTCTCGGCGGCGGGCCAGGGAATCATTCCGCCAAAGATCGACGCCCTTACGGGAGGCCCGCTCATCGATCAGGCCGGACACGTGGTGCTGGATTACGATCTCTCCGTTCCGATGATGCTGATACGATTCTTCCCCGCGGGAATGCTAGGCCTCGGGCTGACGGCGCTACTGGCGTCTTTCATGTCGGGAATGGCCGGGAACGTAACCGCGTTCAACACTGTGTGGACGTACGACATCTACCAGAGCCACATCAAAAAAGGCGCGAGCGACGAGCACTACCTGTGGATGGGTCGCGCCGCGACTGTGTTCGGAATTGCGCTCTCCATTGCCGCCGCCTACGTCGCGGCGTCGTTCAACAACATCATGGATTTGCTCCAGCTTGTGTTCGCGTTCGTGAACGCTCCGCTGTTCGCGACCTTCGCGCTGGGGATGTTCTGGAAGCGAACGACGGGTCATGGCGCATTCATCGGTCTTATCTCCGGCATGGTCGCCGCGGCGATCCATCACGGGATTTCACTCGCGGGGGGGTCGATACCCGGCGTGAAGGGCGGCTACTTCGGCGCGCACATCATCTACCGCAGCGAGCTGGGGCAGACATTCTGGACCGCGATCGCCGCGTGGGTTACCTGCTTTGTCGTCACGATCATCGTGAGCCTCGCTACACGCCCGCGTCCCGAGCAGGAGCTGGTCGGACTCGTTTACAGCCTGACGCCAAAGCCCGTGGAGACCGACCAGCACTGGTATCAGAAGCCGAGTGTACTGGCCGTGATCGTGCTGACTGTGACGCTGGCACTGAACATCATCTTCTTCTGACCGGAGGCACGGCATGAGCACCGCCGCAAGATTCGATATCCGCATTCCGATTGGCGTCCTGTTCCTGGCGCTCGGCGTGATCCTCGCGATCTACGGCGTAGCGACGCGCTCGGACATTGCGCTCTATGGTCGGTCAGAGAACATCGTCATCAACCTGTGGTGGGGATTGGTGATGATCGTGTTCGGGGGAGCGATGCTCTACTTCGGATTCCGCGCGCACAGGCGGCCGCTGCACAGCGCGGCGGGGGAGGAGACGGAGATAAGAGAGCATCGGTTGGGGTTGGAGAGGGAGTAGTGGTCTCGGCGTATGGGGCGAGGCACTAGTAAACGCCGAGCCGCTTTAGAACAAACTGCACCGCCAAGTCAGTCACGTTCCAAAGCTGCACATCGGTGCTCGCCCCGTAACGGATCGGCCTGAGCTTCCCCTCGCTGATCTTGTAGCTCCACAGCTCATTGTGCTTCAAGCCGGACGCTTCCACTGCGAGATAGGTCTGCATCAGGGCACTGCGCATGTCATCTACGTACGTGACGACGTCGCCAATCCCTTTCGATTTTCCGCCGTCATCGGTCGCACCCGTAATCTGATTGGCGAGTCCGAGCAGGATGAGGTTCACCTCCCGCCCCCACACCACGCGGGGTGAATGGTAGGTGTCTTTCCGAAACGCCTCCCATACGCTCGGTGATGCGTATGCGTCGTTCGCGACGACAGGACCGAGCCGCTCGACGAACAATCCCACCGGGTATGGCCGCATGATCGCCCGCACGTCGCGCCGCACGGAGGCGATAGCGTCCGGGCCGACATCCGTTCCGTCTCGCAACAACAGCCATGTCGCGGGATCGGTGTTCACAACCGGATTTGGCTTGCCCGCCGAATCGAGTGAGATCGCGAGGAATTCCAGCGGAAGCGTATCAGCAACGGTCCTGGTTAGCACGGCTTGCCAGTACGCACGTTCCTCCGCCGGGAGCCACTGCAGCTTCTGTTGGACTTTCGCGCGAATGTACTCGGGTGCGAGCGAGACCACGAAATGCCGGCTCGCACCTCGCCAGTTCTGTATCGCGCGCTGGAAGAAAGCCGGATCCCGAACGAAGTCGGCGAGCGGTGTTGCCGTTCCGGGTGCCAGCGCGCCGAGCTGATCGTTCGAGAAGCCGATCGTTCTCAGAGCGCTCAGAATGTCCCCAATCGCCTCCAGCGCGCGGGGAGCCCAGATGGCGTTGATATCCATCGCGAACCTTCCGTTCGCATAGCCCGCGTTGCTGTCGCGCCAGCTGATCGAGCGCCAGTGCGTCGAGTCGAGTCGAGGTGATCCGATCAGATTCTGTACGACCGGATCCCGCGCATATGGAGCGGCGAGCGTCGCTACTAGTCCCAGCTCTCGCATCAACAGCCCAAGGCGGGACCCTCTGCCGTCTGATGAATCGAGCAGAAATGCTTGCTTGCGGGCAGTAGAGACCGCCGGATTTGTCAGGTAGCGCGCGGCAACCACGGGAAGCTGGAATTCGTCATCCCGCATGTGGTAGTTCTCGCGCACCTTCGGCAGGTCGGCGAGAATGGTGCGAGCGTGGGCCAATGCCGTGTCCGCGGCGCCTCGATTCCCGCGACGCACCAGCCGGACGTATTCAGCGATGTGCGCGTTGTACTCCGCCGAGTTTTCGCGGATAGCCTGCCCGCCCAACGCCTCTTCGTGACTGACATCGCCGGCGGGCCCGAGCTTCCTCAGCGCACTGGCGATGACGAACTCCGACATCGCGTCAGTCCAGACCGGCTGCATCATCAGCGATGTCATCATCATGTCGCGGCCGAAATAGGTCGCGTAATTCGGCAGGCCGGCCATCAGCTTCTCTTTCGAGCTGAGTAGCTCGGTCCCCCGGACGTCGCGCTCCATCTGTCGGTAACGCGATACGGTGGTCGCGGCGCCCGCGCTGTTTGCCGCTCCGCCCCGAGCGGCGCGATCCGCGGCAGTACGCGCGTCAGCGAGGAACCGGATGAATGCAGCGTTGAAAATCTGATCCCGCGAAAGAGGTGTCAGCGCCGGCGCATCGGTGGTCACGCGAACAGTGAACCGGATCGGGCGGTTCGCCGTCGCGGTAAGCGAAACCGTCGGGATCGTCACGAGGATCGATGCATCGCGCGGATCGACGGCCAGGTAGAGCTCGAGATTCGTCTTGGCATCGAGAGTCACCTGACTGGCGCTCATTCCGCGCCGATCGCGCACCCCGGTCGTGAGGATGTCCGGCACCAGCCTGGCGCGCAGGTCCTCCAGATAGCCCGCGTTGAGAAGACGCAGATGCAGATCGCGCTCCGCGGCGGGGAGTCGCTCGAGATTCGCGATCAGCTCCTCCTCTTCGCGGAGCCGGAACGTCGGCCAGTCGAAGGGCTCCAGCTGTCGGCCCGAGTACCCAAGGTCGCGCTCGACGCGCATGGAGCCGAGCAGGATCCAGCCGATCACGACTTGCGGGGCATTGGCGACGAGTTGGTATTCGATCGTCCGACGCGTGCCTGACTGCGAAACTATAGCGTCGGACGATCCCCACTCGAGCCGAAGTGGTTTACCAGCACGATCCCGTACGGTGAAGCCCACGCTCTCGTCGACGGCATCTGCAAGCAGATTGACGACCCGCCCGCTCCGCGCATCGAGATAGACCTGTACGACGTTGCCTTTGGTATCTCGGAAGAATCGCGTCTGGTATCCCTGATACGCCGCGGGATCGTCGAGGCCGGCTTCGGGGAACGCCAGCACCGGCTGCACGGTACGCGTTTGCGCGGATATCGGTCGTGCGGCGACCGTGAGAACGCCCAGAAGTGATGTCGCCGAACCAAAGAATGCGTACAGCTTCCTCATCTATCCTCTCCCCTCGATCCTGGGCGGTGACCAGCAGCATGATAATGTGGCACTTCCGCGCCTTCTCGTCATTATCCGCGAGCCTTGCATCTCGCTTGGGGGTGGGTTAACGCTAACCGCCATGAACGCTCAGGGAATGCATACCAACTCCTTTCGGCAGGCGCGAAACGGGTGACCTCATTGGATCTCGCGCTCATTGGCAACGGGAGCATCGGGGCACTGATCGACGGCCGGGCGCGGGTCGTATGGTGCTGTTTCCCCCGCTTCGATGGGGATCCGGTGTTCTGCTCATTACTCGACGGAGAGCCGCGGCCCGACCAGGCGGGGACATTCAGCATCGAGCTGACGG
>DASZZU010000097.1:0-6871 GCA_035544855.1 Gemmatimonadaceae bacterium
GACCCTGACGCCTCTGGATCACGACACGGTAAACCTGGGTGCCGATCTTCACCATGCGAATCGGACTTCCCTCGATATCGGAAAGCTCTGCGTGCAGCGGCGTCGCGTCTTCGTAGCTCACACCTTCTGGTCCGAGCGTCACGGTCGTCCGCTCGTCGTTCAGCTGCACGACGTATTTCATGCGGCGGGCATCCCGATGAGCGGGCGCAGCTCACACACGGTCTCCACGTGCGCGGTTTGCGGGAACATGTCGAGAGCGCGGATTGCGTTGATCTCGTAGCTCGGAAGTCTCGAGACGTCCCGGGCAAGCGTGGCAGGGTTGCAGCTCACGTAAATCAGGCCGCGAATCTGAGACGCATTTGCTTCGAGCGTTTCTGTCACCCGCGCATCGACGCCCGCGCGTGGAGGATTCAGGATAACCAGATCGGCGGGGAGCGCGCTCGGCAGGACATCCTCAACGCTTCCCTGCACCGCCCGAGACGGCGGGCGAAGCATGGATGACGACCACTCCGATGCATCTGGATCGAGCTCTATCGCGGTGACTGCGACACCTTCTTCGCTCAGCAGCGTCGCGGTTTGACCAGCACCGGCATACGCGTCGACGGCGGTACGCGGACGCAATTCGCGCGCACGCTCCAGCACATACCGACCGAGAATTTCCGCCATCTCCGCGTTCACCTGCGCGAACGACGCGCTCGGCGTCCGGTCAGCACGCTTGTCATATAGAAGGCGTCGCGGCTTGTCGTCCCCTGGCTCCCACCAAACCGCCGAGACCGAAGGCACCGCCGCCGAGAACTGGTCGCGCGCGGCCCAGCTTTGTCCACCCATCATCACCAGTGTGGGCCCACCACTGGTGATTCGAACGCTTCCGCGCAGCTCCGTTGCGTCGGGAAAGTACGCATCCGCCTCCATGACTTCGCGCCAGGCCGACACCACGCGTCGATCGGTAATCGGACAATCGGAAAGCGGAAAGACTCGCACAGGATCATCGTATGGGTGCAGTCCGGCTATCCAGCGCGCCCCGCGACGACGCATCGCCAGCGTGAGCTTGGTGCGGTAACGCCACTCTTTCGGACTGCGCTCGATCTCCGGCGGTTCAATCGAGCGCTTCCCGATGCGCTGCAACGAATCGCGAATGATCATCTGCTTCGCCGCGAGCTGCGAATCGTACGTCATGTGCTGAAGTTGACAGCCGCCGCATTTGTCGCGGCTGTAGTGCGGGCATGGCGGATCAATTCGGACCGGCGACGGCGTCACGACGCTTCGCAACGACCCGCGCGCAAAATGTCCTCGTCCGGAGATCTGCGCGGTAACGAGGTCCCCGGGAGCCGTGCGAGGAACGAAGACGACGAGTCCCTCCTTCCGTCCAACACCATCACCGCCGGCGGCGATCGACTCGATTGAAACGCTGACGACAGCCATCAGTCCCGGAGCGCTTCGAGCCGCGCGGCTTGCTTCCATGAGTCGGCTGCGACTTCGGTCCTGGTTGAAGTTGGAGCGACCGCTGAAGTGCCGGACACATCGCGCGCTTCCCGATTGCGCTCGGCAAGCAGTGCAGCGGCGATTGCGGCGACCCGAATCGTTTCATCCGCGGCGCGACGATCGAGTATCGAAGCAAGCCGTCGCTCGAGCCACTGAACATCGATCTCGCCGCGCCGGAACTCGTCGTCGTCCATCACGCGGATGTGAAAATCGCGGGAGGTTTCAACGCCGAGGATGATGAGATCGACGAGCGCGCGTCTCATCCGGGTTACCGCTTGTTGGCGATCCGCTCCCCAGACGATGAGCTTGGCGAGCATGGGGTCGTAATAGAGCCCGACTTCGCTGCCGGACTCGATCCCACCGTCCCAACGCACTCCCGGCCCGCTGGGCAGATGCAGGTATTCGATCCGCCCCGTTGACGGAAGGAAGTTGTCCGAAGCGTCCTCGCTGGTGATGCGGCACTCCATCGCCCACCCGCGCGGTGAAATGTCTTCCTGCCGGAAGGGAAGCTTCTCGCCGGAGGCAATACGGAGCTGCCACTGCACGAGATCGATTTCCGTAACGAGCTCTGTGACCGGATGCTCCACCTGGAGCCGCGTATTCATCTCGAGGAAATAGAAATCTCCATTCCGGTCGAGCAGAAATTCGCACGTGCCGGCGTTCACGTAGCCTGCCGCGCGAGCCGCGCGAACCGCAGTCTCGCCCATCCTTTTCCGGAGCTCCGGCGATACGGCCACGCTCGGAGCTTCCTCGATCATCTTCTGGTGTCGGCGCTGCACGGAGCATTCGCGTTCACCCAGGGAGAGCACGGTACCGTGAGAATCGGCGAGAATCTGGATCTCGACGTGCCGGGGGCGCTCGACGAACTTCTCGAGGTAGACGGCGTCATCGCCGAACGCGCTCTTCGCTTCCCTTCGCGCGGCTTCGAGCGCGCTCTCGAGCTCCTTCGGAGACGACACGACCCGCATGCCCTTGCCCCCGCCTCCCGCTGCGGCCTTGAGCAGAATCGGATAGCCGAACTTCTTTGCCACCTTTGCCGCTTCCTTTGCGTCAGCCAGGGGCTCAGTGGTCCCGGGAACGACGGGAACTCCGTTCGCGACCGCGAGCGTCCGCGCGGCGGTCTTGCTGCCCATCGCTGCAATCGCCTCAGCCGGCGGTCCGATCCAGACGAGTCCCGCGTCACGCACTGCTCGCGCGAACCATTCGCGCTCCGACAAAAACCCATACCCGGGGTGGATCGCTTCGGCATTGGTCAGCTTCGCCGCTTCTATGATCTTGTCACCGCGCAGGTAGCTCTCGCTCGATGGGGCCGGTCCGATGAGCACGGCTTCATCCGCCTCGCGCACGTGTGGCGCGCGCACGTCGGCTTCGCTGTAGACCGCCACCGTCTTTATTCCAAGCTCCTGGCAGGCTCGGATTACACGCAGCGCGATCTCACCGCGATTCGCAATCAGGATTTTCCTAAACACTGGTGCGGTCAGAGTGCGTGCGCCGCGAGCGGGTCAAAGCGGAATGTTACCGTGTTTCTTCGGCGGATTCTTGTCACGCTTCGTCTGCAGACTCTCGAGTGCTGCTATGAGCGCCGGCCGCGTGTTGCGGGGATCGATTATATCGTCGAGATAGCCGCGGCCAGCAGCAATGTATGGATGCGCGAACTTTTCCCGATACTCCTCGATCTTGGCTTCGGTGGCAGCGACTTCGTCCTTGCTTTCGGCGATTTCCTTCCGAAACAATATCTCGACGGCTCCCTTCGGACCCATTACCGCGATTTCGGCGGTTGGCCACGCCACGTTGAAGTCGCCGCGAATGTGCTTGGAGCTCATGACGTCGTACGCGCCGCCGTAGGCTTTGCGCGTGATGACCGTGAGCTTGGGCACCGTCGCCTCGCAGTAGGCGTACAGCAGCTTGGCCCCATGCTTGATGATCCCGCCGTGCTCCTGGCTAACGCCAGGCAGGAATCCGGGCACATCCTCGAAGGTCACCAGCGGGATGTTGAACGCGTCGCAGAATCGGATGAAGCGCGCCGCCTTCAGCGATGCGCTGATATCCAGTACGCCCGCCAGCACGGCCGGTTGATTCGCCACGACGCCGATGCTGAAGCCGCCGAGGTGCGCGAATCCACAGAGGATGTTCCCCGCATACTCGCGGTGCACCTCATAGAATTCCGCATCATCTACCACACGTTTGATGACCTCGTGCATGTCGTACGGCTTGTTGGCATTGTCCGGCACGACGTTGAGCAGAGACTCCTCGCGCCTGTCCCGTGGATCCGTACCCGGGCCGCGAGGGGGATCACTGAGGTTGTTGGAGGGGATGAACCGGAAGAGGTCGCGAATGTGCTGCAGGCATTCGGGCTCCGAATCGCAGGCAAAATGCGCCACGCCAGACGTCGCCGAGTGCGTGTCTGCGCCACCCAGCTCTTCCATCGTCACGTCTTCGTGCGTCACGGTCTTCACGACGTTCGGACCGGTGACAAACATGTACGAGGTGCCGCGCACCATGTAAATGAAATCCGTGATTGCTGGCGAGTACACTGCTCCGCCCGCGCATGGTCCCAGGACCGCCGAGATCTGCGGCACCACGCCCGACGCAAGTGTATTGCGCAGAAATATTTCCGCGTAGCCGCCGAGCGAGACGACGCCTTCCTGAATCCGCGCTCCGCCCGAATCATTGAGTCCGATGACAGGCGCGCCGTTCCTCATCGCGAGATCCATGATCTTCACGATCTTTTCGGCGAACGATTCGGAGAGCGATCCGCCGAAGACCGTGAAATCCTGCGAGAAGACATAGACGAGACGCCCATCGATCTTTCCGTGTCCGGTGACGACGCCATCGCCATAGAACTTCTGCGCCTCGAGGCCAAAATCGGTCGAGCGGTGTACAACGAAGCGGTCCAGCTCGATGAAGGAGCCTTCGTCCAGGAGGAGCTCGAGCCGCTCGCGCGCCGAGAGCTTTCCTTTCTCGTGCTGCGCCTTGAGCCGCGCTTCGCCGCCGCCCTGCTCGGACTCCGCGCGGCGGCGTTCCAGAAGCTCGAGCTTCTCTCGCATGGTCATAGGAGCGAAAAGCTAACGCCCCGCGGAATGAGCATCTAGCGCCGTGGCTGGGGCGCGCTACTTATTATCGTTCGGAAACCCTGATCAGCATCAACATACCCGTCCAACTTGACACCATCACGAAAACGACCACGCAAGCCACGTAAGCGCGCGGGGCGTCGACCGGCCCACCAACACACGTCCCTGCCAACCAGCCGCAATGCCTACATGGAAACGCGGCAGTGGCTGCTCGACCAGCACGGTCCAGTCTGCGCCTATTGTGAGCGGCGCGTGAGCGCGAGGGCGATCACCATGGATCACGTGACGCCAAGAAAGGGCAAGACTGCTTACGACCGGCGCGACAACCTGGTGCTCGCGTGTCCGGCGTGCAACGCCCTCAAGGCCGACCAGCCATTCCTTGCTTTTCTCTTGGGTCGAAGAGCCCGCGCCGCGAGTCTTCTTCGGTACGGTGGGCATCTGAGTCCAATGCTGCTCGATCTTGCCAGAGAGATTGCCGGTCCGGAAGCGGCGGCGCGCGCGGTGCGGCTCGCGGATCCGGACTACCCGTATCTCGATTAGGAGTCGGTCGGGTCCAGCTTGTTCCCGTCGCCTGCGGGGGTGTCGCTCGTCGTAGCGGGGTGTTCCTCAGCGGTGACTGAGGGAGGGATCTCTGCAAAGGATTTCTGGTAGCGACTCGCGCCGATGCGTCGCTTCTCCGGCTTGAGCCGGGCTTTCAGGAAGGCGAGCACATCCAGCTCGTGCTGACGCAGCGTGGGACCCTGCGACTTGCGCTTGCTCCACTTGCGGGCCGGCGGAGGCGGTAGAACGGAGCCTTCCAGGTACGCCGCGAGTAGCGCGGGATGAATGTAGTACTTTCGGCACACGCTTCTCGTGTTGCCCAGTCGCTTCGCAGTGAGATCCACAGCGGCGACAATATTTCGCTCTGCTTCGCGCTTGGTCTTTGCCGGCCCCGTTTGTCGCAGCGCGTCGGCCGCGAGCATAGTTCCGGCCCAGGTACGAAAATCCTTCGCCGTTATGTCGCGCCCGGTAATGTCCTGGAGATACGCGTTGACATCCTCGGCCTGAACGGTCTGTCGCTTTCCTTCGTCGTCAAGGTACTTGAAGAGCTCTTCGCCGCGCAGCTCCTGGCAGCGCTGTACGATACGCGCAATCCGCTTGTCCGTAACCGCGACGGCATGCTGGATCCCGCTCTTCCCCCGAAATTCGAAGCGCATCTCCGAACCGACGACTGCGACGTGTCGACGGCGAAATGTGGTGAGGCCGTACGACTTGTTTGCCTTGGCGTACTCGTCCGAGCCGATGCGGATGAGCGTAGTCTCGAGCAGCCAAACCAGGGTGGCCATGATCTTTTCTCGCGTGAATCCGGGCAGCTCGATGTCGCTCCCCACCCGCTCGCGGATCTTCCACAATACGTCGCTGAGCTCGAACATGCGCTCGAACTTGGTGCCGTCGCGATGCTGCCGAAAACCGGGGTGATAACGGTACTGTTTCCGGCCCCGGCCGTCGCGGGCAGTGACCTGCAGATGCCCGTCTACGTGCGGACAGATCCACACGTCGGTCCACGCGGGTGGGATCACCAGCGACCGGAATCGTTGCAGCAGCTCGGGCGCGCGAATGACGCGGCCTTCGGGGTCGATGTACGTGAACCCGCGGCCGTGGCGCTCCCGGCGAACTCCCGGCATGGCGTCATTGACGTATCGGAGTCCCGCGGCAACCGCGGTCTCCATATACTCTTGAGAAATAGACTGTCCCAGCTTTCCTCCTCCAACGCGCACGCTTGGTGGTCACGCCTCCGGCCGCTGGCCTGAGAGGCGGGGCATCGTGTATGGACGCTAGAGCCGCGTCCCGGCAACGCTTCCTGCGGCCGCAAAAACCCCCGGCTTCGCATAGGGGCACCCGACGGAGCCCGACGAGCGTTTTTTGGATCGGTACCGGGCTGAACTCACGCGCACAAGGACGGGTGGCGAGACCAGTGTCGCTGCTTACTATTCGTAGAAGAGCGCACGCAACAAAGTCCAAAGAGGGAGGGTTCGATGAGCAGCCCACGCCACCAGGTCCGGTTTCCCGGAGAATCCGCCTCTTATCGCGCCGCACGCAACAAATTGCTGGACGCGGAAATTGAAATGAGACGAGCGATCGAATCTGCCGCGGCGCAGCGACGTACGTTGCCGCTTGGTGGAGAGATCCCCGAGAATTACGCTTTCGAGGAGGTCGTCGGCGTCAACGGCGACGAGGGGTTACGAACCGTCAGAATCTCGGAGCTGTTCGCGAGAGGGATGAATTCGCTGATCATCTACAGCTTCATGCATCAAGCGGATTCGCGCGTTTGCGGCCGA
>DASZZU010000098.1:0-21461 GCA_035544855.1 Gemmatimonadaceae bacterium
TGCAAGACGTACCTGATCACGCAGGGGAAATTCATTCTCATCCTCGAGCTGTTCATCGGGTTCGTGATCCTGCTGTATTTCGGATTCCTGCTGAAGTTCGAGCCGATGAAGGTTGCGATCATTCTGCTGTTCAGCCTCGTCGGAATCGGGGGCAGTTACGGCGTGGCATGGTTCGGCATCAGGATCAACACGTTCGCGAACTCGCGGACGGCCTTCGCCAGTCTTCGCGGCAAGCCTTATCCGTGCTACTCGATTCCGCTCAAGGCGGGCATGAGCATCGGCATGCTTCTCATCAGCGTCGAGCTGGTGATCATGCTGTTCATTCTGCTCTTCATTCCTGGAGACTACGCCGGTCCGTGCTTCATCGGTTTTGCGATCGGTGAATCTCTTGGCGCGGCAGCGCTCCGCATCGCGGGTGGAATCTTCACCAAGATCGCGGACATCGGCGCGGACCTGATGAAGATCGTCTTCAACGTGAAGGAAGACGACGCCCGGAACCCGGGCGTGATCGCGGATTGCACTGGCGACAACGCCGGAGACTCGGTCGGCCCGAGCGCCGACGGGTTCGAGACCTACGGCGTGACTGGTGTCGCGCTCATCTCGTTCATCGTCCTCGCCGTGCGGGAGCCTTCGGTGCAGGTGCAGCTGCTGGTGTGGATCTTCGTGATGCGCATCATGATGGTGGTGGCGAGCGGATTTTCTTACCTGGTCAACGAAGGGGTCGCGAGGGCGAGATACGTCAACGTCGACGATATGAACTACGAGTCGCCGCTGACCTCGCTCGTGTGGCTGACGTCGCTGACCTCCGTTGCGCTCACCTATCTCGTCTCCTACATGCTGTTGCCCGATCTCGGCGATGGCTCCCTCTGGTGGAAGCTCTCGACGGTCATTACCTGCGGCACGCTGGCTGGAGCAATCATTCCTGAGCTCGTGAAGGTGTTCACGTCGATGGACTCGCGTCACGTCAGGGAAATCGTGACGTCGTCGCGAGAGGGTGGAGCATCGCTCAACATTCTGTCTGGACTTGTGGCCGGAAACTTCAGCGCGTACTGGATCGGCATGGCGATCATGGCGCTGATGTCGATTGGGTTCCTGGTGAGCACCACCGGCTTTGGCACGCTGATGATCGCCCCGGCGGTGTTCGCGTTTGGTCTCGTCGCCTTCGGATTCCTGGGAATGGGCCCGGTCACCATCGCGGTCGATTCGTATGGTCCGGTTACAGACAATGCCCAATCGATATTCGAGCTGTCACAGATCGAGCAGGCGCCCGGCATCCGCCAGCAGCTGAAAAACCAGTACGGCTTCGATCCCCAGTTCGAGAGGGCGAAGGATCTGCTCGAGGAGAATGACGGAGCCGGCAACACGTTCAAGGCGACGGCCAAGCCAGTTCTCATCGGCACCGCGGTCGTGGGCGCTACCACGATGATCTTCTCGATAATCCTCGGACTCACCCACGGATTGCAGCCGGAGTTCATCGCCAATCTGTCGATCCTACACCCGCCCTTCCTGCTCGGGCTCATCGCCGGCGGCGCGATGATTTACTGGTTCACCGGCGCGTCGACCCAGGCGGTCACCACCGGTGCGTATCGGGCGGTCGAGTTCATCAAGGCCAACATCAATCTCGAGAGCACTGCAAAGGCGTCCGTCGCCGACAGCAAGAGGGTGGTCGAGATCTGCACCAAGTACGCTCAGCAGGGAATGTTCAACATCTTCCTGACGGTCTTCTTCGCCACTTTGGCTTTTGCATTCGTCGAACCCTATTTCTTCATCGGGTATCTGATTTCGATCGCGCTGTTCGGACTGTTCCAGGCGATCTTCATGGCCAATGCCGGTGGGGCTTGGGACAACGCCAAGAAAATCGTTGAAGTGGAGCTGAAGCAGAAAGGAACTCCGCTTCACGCAGCGACGGTGGTTGGAGACACCGTCGGCGATCCGTTCAAGGACACGTCGTCGGTCGCCCTCAATCCGATCATCAAGTTCACGACACTCTTCGGCTTGCTGGCGGTGGAGCTGGCGGTGTCACTGACCGAGACACGTGGAAGCACTCTGACAACCATTCTTGCCGCGGTCTTCTTCTTGATCTCCGTGACGTTCGTGTGGCGGTCGTTCTACGCGATGCGCGTCAAGAGCGCGGGGGCTTGATCCGGTCGCTGTTCGCTCGGGAACCGATCGCGGCGGTTCCGGCAGAAGGCGAGAACCGGAACAGCCCGTCCTACTCTGAGGGTCTTTTATGAGATCACTCCTCGCGAGAAAATCAGTCGCTGATTTCGAAGCCGACGTTAGGCTTCACGGCGGTCTCCGACGCACGCTTGGCAAATGGCATCTCACGGCGCTTGGGGTTGGCGCGACGATCGGCGCGGGGATTTTTGTGACGACGGGCACGGCCATCGTAGGTGACGCAGCCCGTCCCGGCGCTGGGCCCGCGATCATTATTTCCTTCGTGCTGACGGCCGTCGCTTGTGGCTTCGCCGCGCTCTGCTACGCGGAGTTTGCGGCCATGGTGCCAATCTCGGGCTCTGCCTACACCTACGCGTATGCGGCGATCGGCGAGTTTGTCGCGTGGATTATCGGATGGGACCTCATCATCGAGTACGCGGTCGGTAATATCGGCGTGGCAATCGGCTGGGCAGGATATTTCCGAGAACTATTAAATCGTGTGGGCCTCGACTTACCCGCCTGGCTTGCGACAGACTACCGATCGGCTCACGATGCATTCACGCAACTGAGTAGCGCCGCTGCCGGGACGGTCGACACCACGACGCAGTACCTCGCTTCGGCATGGGTCGGTGCACCTCACGTCCTGGGTTTACCCGTCATAATAAACCTCCCCGCGGTAGCCGTCGTCGCGGTCATAACCATCATTCTTGTAATTGGGATCAGGGAATCGGCTGACGCCAATAACGCGATGGTGCTACTCAAAGTCGGCATAATTCTCTTTTTTATCTCCGTTGGCCTCTTCCTGATAAGGCCCGGAAACTGGACGAACCCTCAAACCGGCGGCTTCGCGCCGAATGGCTTCGCGGGGGTCAGCGCCGCGGCGGCGATCATTTTTTTCAGTTACATCGGCTTCGACGCCGTATCGACGGCAGCGGAAGAGACGAAGGACCCCGGGCGCGATATGCCGTTCGGAATCATCATGAGTTTGTTGATTACAACCATACTGTATATCGCCATCTCCGTCGTGATGACGGGTATGGCCCCCTGGCAGCGTCTCGGAACTCCGGAGCCGATGATTACTGCGCTTCAATACGCGCATGGGCCGCCCGCGCTGCTCAATGCCTCGCGTTTTATCATCGCGCTAGGTGCGGTTATCGCCATGGGCAGCGTGCTACTTGTATTCCAACTCGGTCAACCGCGCATCTT
This sequence comes from Gemmatimonadaceae bacterium, assembly GCA_035544855.1. Taxonomy (GTDB): domain Bacteria; phylum Gemmatimonadota; class Gemmatimonadetes; order Gemmatimonadales; family Gemmatimonadaceae; genus UBA4720. The sequence goes on from DASZZU010000098.1 coordinate 3,364, forward strand.
TTTCTCAATGTCGCGCGATGGGCTATTGCCGCCCTTTCTCGCCAAAATCCACCCCCGCTACAAGACGCCTCACGTCGGTACAATTCTCACTGGTGTATTCGTCGCCGTGTTTGCCGCATTTGCAAATATTGCGGAGGTCGTGGATCTGACGAACATCGGAACGCTGTTCGCGTTCATCCTCGTGTCTGCAGGTGTGATCTTTCTCCGTCGCAGCGATCCGAACCGGCCCCGCCCCTTCAGGGTGCCGTGGGTGCCTCTTACGCCACTGATCTCGATTGTTGCGTGCCTTTACTTGATGTTGCAGCTACCGGTCGTCACCTGGATCCGCTTCGCTATTTGGCTCGTCATTGGACTCGTGATCTATTTCGCATACGGCTATCGTCATTCAAAGCTCCGCCAAAGGGTCGGATCCGCGACTGCGAACATCTCATAGCGTGATTGCGATCGAGCCGCTTTTACCGCCTCCGACCTGATCCACCGCCCAATCATAATCCTGATAGGCATGATCTTGCGGAAACTCAGACGCATCTCGCTCACATCGTGGATAATGATCGCGATGGTGATCGGCGTGATCGTCGGGTGGGCGTTCCCGTCGTTCGCGCTGAACCTCAAGCCGCTGTCGACGGTCTTCCTCAGGATGATCAAGTCGATCATCGTGCCGATCATATTCGGCACGCTGGTGGTCGGGATCGCGGGGCACGGCGACGACATGAAGCGCGTCGGCCGTCTTGCCCTCAAGTCGATCATCTATTTCGAGATCGTCACCACAATCGCGCTGTTCATCGGGCTCGGGGCGGCCAACCTCGTCAAGCCGGGCGTGGGCGTGACGATTCACGCATCGGCGGATCCAGGACAGCAGCTCGCCCAGGCCACGCCGACGGGAATGGGCTTTCTCGAGCACGTCGTTCCGCAGAGCTTCTTCGAGGCCGCTAGCAAGAACGAAGTTCTTCAGGTCGTATTCTTCTCGATCCTGTTCGCGGTAGCCCTCTCTCAGGTACGGGGACGGCCGAAGGAAATCGTTCTCGCCGGGTGCGAAGGCCTGGCGGAGGTCATGTTCAAGTTCACGGCGATCGTGATGCGCTACGCGCCGATTGGAATCGGAGCGGCGATCGCCGTCACTGTCGGCCACAGCGGGCTGGGTGTTCTGGTCAACCTCGGAAAGCTGATCCTGACGCTCTACGGCGCGCTGGTCGTGCTGGTGCTCGTCGTGTTCGTTCCGATCGCTATCCTGTTTCGCGTCTCGCTCAAGCGCTTCATCGTCGCCGTGCGTGAGCCGGCGCTCATAGCGTTCTCGACGACGTCGTCGGAGGCGGCGCTCCCCCGCGCGATGCAGGCCATGGAGGCGTTCGGAGTCCCGAGGCGGATCGTCGCTTTCGTCATGCCCACGGGATATTCGTTCAATCTCGATGGGTCTACGCTCTACCTCGCGGTCGCATCGATGTTCGTCGCCCAGGCCGCGGGAGTGCATCTGTCGTTCGGGCAACAGCTCGCGATGATGCTGACGCTCATGATCACGAGTAAGGGAGTGGCGGCGGTGCCGCGCGCCTCTCTCGTGATTCTGGCCGGCACGCTGCACACCTTCGGACTGCCGCTGGAAGGAGTCGCCATCATCCTCGGCGTGGACGAGCTGATGGACATGGCGCGCACGAGCGTGAATCTGGTGGGGAACTGTCTCGCGACAGTCGTGATGGCTAGGTGGGAAGGCGAATTCGGCGCGCCGCAGCCCGAAGTGCTCCTCGCGCAGGAAGGACTTCTTCCGATCGAAGCTGTGCCCCCGGCACCGCCGACTTCAGACGCTGTTCCAAACGCTTCCTGAGAGGAGATCCGCGCTCCATCAGCCCCCCGCTCAACGCCACAGTTACCGCCGCGCGCTCGTCCGTAAATAGCTGACGCGCCAGAGCGCGAATGTGCAGCACCAGCTCTTCGGCGGCGAGCGTGATCAACGCACTCGCGCGTGGATCGCCCGCCGCAGCCGTGCTGAAAACGACGGGCACGAGTGAGGCGAAGGCGCGCGCATCGGCCGCTGCCGCCCACGGAATGAGATCCTGTACATCCTCGCACTGGGTAGCGGCAAGGATGGGGAAGAGAAGTGCCGTGGCGGGCTCGCGTCCGTCGCTGGACGCGGCGACAATGCTCAACGCGCGCTTACCGATCCAGCCACCGCTCCCTTCGTCGCCGAACGTGGGACCCCACCCGCCGCAGCGGACTATCTCTCCGGCTGGACTCCGGCCGTAGGCGATCGAGCCGGTCCCCACGACGAGAAGAATTCCCGCGCGGTCGTCGAACGCATCGTACATCGCGATCAAGCCGTCGGAATCGATGACGACTTCTTCCGCGAGCTCCTTCGCGTCGAGCGCGGAGTGCAGGGCACGACGTTCCTCATCCCGGCCCGTGCCGGCGACGCCACAGTAGAGAACTCGAGGAAACACGGCGCCCGGCTGCGCGATCTCACTCAGGGCGCGCGTCACCAGGTCGGCGATGACGTCCGCGGAACGGGCAGCTTCTCCGGGCGCAACAGCGGACTTGGGTCCGTCGACCGTCGCGAGAACTTCGCCCTCCGCGGTACCAACGATGACGCGGGTCTTCGATCCGCCTCCGTCGACGCCAATTACGATTTCACTCATTCCAGCGATCTCCATCAGTCGACGCCGGGTGTGTAAACGATGAAAGGATGCCGACTCCCATCGTGAACGACGTTCCGATCAGCACGTACCATGGGAACGCGATGTGTGAAAGGGTGGTAAGAAGGTCCTTCATCGAAGGGAATATGGTCATCATCCATTTCGCGAACACGACAAAGCTCATTGCGATGATGCCGACCGCCATGCCGAGGATTGCATCCCTCTGGATCGCGCGTCTCCACAACATGCCGAGGAAGAAGCCGCCGAGCAACGCGCCGTACGTGAACGACGCGATCGAGAGCGCGATGACGACTACCGGCGTCCCCTGCTGCTTGTAGAGGAGCGCCGCGATAAGAAGCACGGCCCCCCAGAAAAGCGTAAACATCTTTGCCATCTTCAGGGTCCGCGGGTCTTCTGCGCTCCGGCCGGACAGCGGCAGGTAGATGTCGTGAGTCGTCGACGCGGCCAGGGAGTTCATCGCACCGGAATGGGCGCTCATCGTCGCAGCGAGAACGGCCGCCACTATCAGCCCTCGCAGTCCCGCCGGCATCGAGTCCACGACGAAGGTTGGGAAGATCGCGTCAGGAACCGGGAATGACCGCGCCTGATAGAACGCGTAGAGGCCGATTCCAATCATTAGAAAGAGCGCGAACTGGAAGAAAACGGCGATGCCGCTTCCGATGAGTGCCTTGCGCGACTCCTTGAGGCTCGAGGCGGCGAGCAACCGCTGCACGATCACCTGGTCGGCTCCGTGGGATGCCATCGAGAGGAATGCCCCGCCGATCAATCCAGCGAAGAGCGTATACGGCTTGTCGAAACCAAAGTAGACGTCAACGACGCGGAGCTTCCCGGCATCGTGAGCCTGACTCAGAATCGCGCCCCAGCCGCCGCTCACGCCCTTGCCGAGCAGGTACACGGCGGAGAATCCACCGAGGAGATAGACGCTCGTCTGCAGCACGTCGGTCCACACGACGGCGCGCATTCCACCGTGATAGGTGTAGATGAGCGTCAGCGCGCCGAGCACCAGGATGGCGACGGGCATGACGTACTGTGGTGGCACCGATGGTCCGAGTATCAAAGCGATCGGAATCGCAGTGGCGAACACGCGAACCGAGTCGGCAAACGCGCGGGTGACCAGGAAGACGATCGAGGCAAAACGGCGCGTCCCAATGCCGAACCGCTTCTCGAGAAGGGCGTAGGCGGTGACGAGATCGCCCTGGTAGTACCGCGGCAGCAGCGTGTACGCGACGACAATGCGCCCCAACAGATAACCAGCCGCGATCTGGAGAAAGCCGAGATTGGTGGTATAGGCGAGGCCGGGGATGCTGATGAAGGTCAACGCGCTCGTCTCCGTGGCCACTACGGAGAAAAGAACCGCCCACCACGGAATCGCGTGTCCCGCAACGAAATAGTCTTTCGAGTCCTTCTGATTGCGGCCGAGCCAGATTCCGAAGACTGTCGTCGCGATCAGGTACGTGGCCAGTACAAGAAAATCGAGGGCGGTGAAATTGGTCTTCATTTCACCGCCCTCGATTTGTGCTGCTGACCAGCAGACGCTTTACGCAGAGAATGAGCTTCCGCAACCACACCCGCCGGTCGAATTCGGATTCTTGAAGGTGAATCCAGAGCCTTGCATGGAAGTCACGTAGTCGATCGTGATGCCGTTCAGGTACTGCGCCGAGAACGGATCCACGAAGACGTTGAATCCTTCGCGCGGGATGACGAGGTCGTCTTCCGCGGCGCGGTCTTCAATGACCAGGCTGTACTTGAAGCCGCTGCAGCCGCCGGGCTGAACGCTCACGCGCAGTCCACCCTGCTCGGCGGTGACGCCCTCGGTGTCCATAAACTTCTTGACCTCAACGCCAGCATTCGGCGTGACGGCAAGATCGATTTCAGGCTGTGACGAAACTGACATTTATCCTCCGGTACCACATGAAATTTAGGCTGGTACGCCTACTCCGGGTAGTGCAGCCGGCTCTTCGCGGAAGGACCTCGCGATCCAGCCGAATGCCACCACCGCTATCGCGAGCATTACCAGGCCTTCCAGCACGTCTCCCAGCACCAGCTTACCGATCCCGAACAGAGTGGAGTACACTGCCACGATTCCAGCGATCCAGTTCGTCCAGGCCAGCGCGCCGCCTGGAATGCTCTCTCGGCCGAAGCCGGCGCGCTCCGAGACTCGCACCCAGCCTGGGCCGCCAGGCCTCACCCGCCGATAGAACGCCTCCAGCACCCTGTCAGGCTCCGGTTTGGTGGCAAAGGTCACCCCTAACCAGACGACTGTACTCACCGCTACGGTAACGAGCATTACCCAGGCGTCGGCTCGGAGGTCGCCGGCGGGGAATCTCGGCTTGATGAGCGCGATCGCGGCCATCGAGACGACGAAAGAGGCGATCATGGCGCTTATCTCGCTCCACGCGTTGATGCGCCACCAGTACCAGCGCAGAATCAGGACGAGTCCGGTTCCTGAGCCGAGGGCGAGCAGAAATTTCCAGGCGCCCTCGATGGTGGTGAGGTAATGCGTGACGACCGCGGAAGCGAGAAACAGGAAAACCGTCGCCCAACGCGAAATCGCCACGTAGTGCTTCTCGGTGGCAGTTCGGTTGAGGAACCGCTTGTAGAAATCGTTGACCAGGTAGGACGCACCCCAGTTGAGCTGGGTCCCGACGGTGGACATATACGCTGCCGCGAAGCCCGCCATCATGAAGCCGCGCCAGGGCGTCGGTAGCAGATCTACAAACGCCTGCACGTACGCTGCTTCGTGATCGTGGGTCGGGCCAATCCCATTCGGATAGAGCAGCACCGTGCAAAGTCCCGTTATGATCCACGGCCACGGCCTGATCGCGTAATGCGCGACATTGAAGAAGAGCGTGGCGAGAACGCCATCACGCTCCGTCTTGGCGGAGAAGATTCGCTGCGCCACGTAACCGCCGCCGCCGGGCTCCGCGCCCGGATACCACGCTGCCCACCACTGGACCGAGAGAAAGGTGAATAAGGCGAGCAGCGGCATCCACGGGTAGGCCTCGATTCCGTTCGCCGTGATTTTCACTGGGAGCACTGACAACGCGGCGTCGGCACTTCCAAAATGGGTCGTCAGCCCAGCCTTGAGCTTGTCCATTCCGCCCACGGCGCGCACCGAGAACACAGCGAGCACGATGACCGCGCTCATCTTGATGACGAACTGAACGAGATCGGTCCAGAGCACGGCCCACATCCCCGCGCCCGCCGAATACGCAACCGTGATTATGAAGCAGATCCCGACCGCGATTATTTCCCCAGCAACATTGAATCCGAGAATGTTGACGTCGCGGAGACCGAGCGAGATCGTGAGTATCTTGATCATCGCCTTGGTCACCCAGCCGAGGATTATGAGGTTGATCGGGATGGCGAGGTAGAGCGCGCGGAACCCGCGCAGCACGGCCGCTGGCCGACCGCTGTAACGGATTTCCGCAAACTCCACGTCGGTCATTACGTGTGCGCGCCGCCACAGGCGGGCGAAAAAGAACACCGTGAGCATTCCGCTCATCAGCATATTCCACCACAGCCAGTTTCCGGCGACGCCGTGCGCGGAGACGAGACCCGTCACGACAAGCGGGGTATCAGCCGCGAACGTCGTCGCAACCATCGATGCTCCCGCGAGCCACCAGGTCACCTGACGGCCCGAGAGGAAGTACTCGTTGAGGCTCTCGCCTCCGCGTTTTGTGAAGTAGAGTCCGATGCCTATCGAAAGGATGAAGTAGGCAGCGACAATCGCCCAGTCGATCGCAGTCAGCGCCATAAATGAGGGATTGGGGTGGCTAGGCAAGACGTTTGCGTTGGTCGCCCCGGTCGGTCAGCGTCCCGGAACGCCAGCGAGTATCATATTGGTACCACCGACACAACCAAAATTACCGGACAATCCTCGATGATGCGATACAAGTGGCTGCTCGCAGCGCTCCTCCCCATCTGCGGCGGCTGTGTGGTAATCAACAAGCAGATCGACCCGACCTCGGAGCTGGCCGAAGCAAAGGTAAGACCTGGGATCACAGTTCTGCTCAGCGATAGCATACATCTCATTCGCGGAAAGCGCATCGGTCTGCTCACCAATCAGACCGGCATCAACGAGAAGGGAACCTCCGACATCGACCTCCTGAGGGAGAAAAAAGCGCGCGACGCCAACGTGCGCCTGGTGCAACTCTTCTCTCCGGAACACGGTCTTCGCGGCACGGAGGACAGACCGAACATAGAGAGCGGAGTGGACGCGAAAAGCGGGCTACCGGTCTACTCGCTGTACGGCCAGCAAACGATGGCTCCTCCCGACAGCATTCTGGGGCGGCTCGACGCGCTCGTCTTCGACCTTCAGGATATCGGCACCCGCACGTGGACGTATGTCGGGGCGATGGTGTATTCGATGCGAGCTTCGGCGCGAGTCCATAAGCCATTCATCGTGCTCGATCGGCCCAATCCAATCACCGGATATATCATCGAAGGGCCGGTGCTCGACGGCGCTCTCGCGAATCCCGAAGATCCGGCGCCAGGACGACCGGGTCTCGCCTACGCGCTCTGGCCGATCCCGTTGCGTCACGGCATGACGATCGGCGAGCTGGCGCTGTACTTCAACGACGTCATGAAGATCCACGCCGATCTCCACGTCGTTCCGTCACAGGGCTGGAGAAGGGATGTGTGGTTCGATCTCACCGGGTTACCGTGGGTCAAGCCGTCGCCCAACATGCCATCGCTCAAGAGCGCGATGCTTTATCCGGGGCTCGTCGCGTTCGAGTCAACGAATCTGTCGGTGGGACGAGGAACGCTGGAAGCGTTTCAGCATGTCGGAGCACCGTGGCTGAACGCCGCGGCGACAGTCGCGATCCTCAAGGATCGTGAGATTCCCGGAGTGCTGTTCTACGTCGAAAACTTCACTCCGGTGAACCCGACGGACGGGAAGTATGCGGGTCAGACAATTCCCGGCATCAAGATCGTCGTCATCAATCGAAGCGCGCTGCAATCAGCCCGCGTGGGAGCGACTCTGCTGTGGGCGATCAACAAGACGGCGGGGAGCAGATTGACTATCGATAATCGCGGCTTCGATCTACGGTTCGGTGCCCCCGCCGTGAGAGAAGGGCTCCTTCGCGGCGACGATCCGGATGTGCTGATTGACCGCGAGTACAAGTCGGCGTACGCTTTTCGCGAGAGAACGCGACAGTACCTGATCTACAGGTAGGCGGCGCTGCGCACATCTCTTGCAACGAACCCCGCAGGATCACTCACAGCCAATTGGGGAGGAGTCGTTATGCGAATGTTCATGGTCTCGCTGTCGATGCTGGCGCTCGCTGCGTGCGGTACGGGGCGGCAGGTCGAAGTGCGCACCGGACCCGAGCCAGCGGTTGACACCGCGATCCATTTGACGAACAATCTGAGTCAGGCGGTGAACGTCTACGTCGTCAGCGGCGGAAACGACATCTTCGTCAAGCAGGTAGCAGCGAACAGCGTCGAGCACATTCCGGTAGCTGGAGTACCGGCAGGCGCGACGGTGAACCTCCGGGCCGTCACGGTCGATAATACCCGTACTTATACCAAGAACAACGTGACCCTTTCGAGCATGTACGACTGGCGCCTGCCATGACGAACATGTGTCTCAGCAGTTAGAGCGCTGCTGGCGATAGATCGTTGAAGGGCTTAATTTTAGGGGGCCGGCGTGTTTTGCACGACGGCCCTTTTTTGTGCGCCGTCAGCCCGAGGAGCCGGCACGTCGGCCGGTTCCCGCTTACAGCCGGCCCCTGCTGAATGCCAACTCCCACCGATTACGTAAAGAAAGGATTCCTGCGGGCGATCGATCCGGCGGTGAGTTTTCTCGCGCGGCACAACGTCAGTCCGAATACGATCACCACCGTTGGGACACTTCTGACGCTTGCCGCCGGCGCGGTCTACGCGACCGGTCACATCATGACCGCCGGCTGGCTGATGTCGGTCACCGCAGTCTTCGATGTGATTGATGGGCAGGTGGCGAGAAGAACCGGAAGGTCGACGGTTTTTGGTGCATTCTACGATTCTACCCTCGACCGCGTCGCCGACGGCGCGTTGATGGCGGGTCTCACCGTGTTTTACGCGACGAGCCCAGTTCATCACAACATTTACATGGTGGTGGTCTGCCTCGTAGGAATCATCGGAACCTTTGTTGTCTCGTACACGCGCGCGCGCGCGGAATCGCTCGGCATCGATGCGAAGGTTGGAGTGATGCAGCGTCCGGAGCGCATTGTTCTTCTCTCGGCGCCGCAGGCACTGTTCGGACTTTTCTGGAACGGCTGGGTGTTGATGGGAATCATCATTCTTCTTACCGTGACCGCCTGCATCACGGCAGTACAGCGGATCGCATTCGTTTATCACGCGACCCAACACCTCGACTCGAAGCCGATCCGCATGATCAGCGATCCTGCGTCTCCGCCGAAAGCGGCGGGAATATCAACGACGCGTCGGGCACAATCCTAATAACCAAAACGGAGATAGAAATTGGGCAGATCGTCCTCTAGCGCCCCAAAGTCGATAGCGCCGGCCACCGGCCGTCTGGGCATACTGACGCCGGGCCTCGGTGCAGTCGCGACAACATTCATGGCTGGAGTCGAGAGCATTCGGCGCGGTCGCTCCAAGCCGATCGGCTCGCTGACGCAGATGGCGACTATCCGCCTCGGGAAGAGAACCGAGAAGCGCGCTCCGCTCATAAAGGACCTCGTCCCGCTCGCCAAGCTGGACGACCTAGTCTTCGGCGCGTGGGATCCGATTCCTGACGATGCGCTCACTGCTGCCAGGAAGGCGGGGGTGCTCGACGAGCGCGACATCGAGCCCATCGCCGACTTTCTGCGCAAGATCAAGCCGATGCCCGCCGTATTCGACAACAAGTACGTAACGCGCATTCACGGCACGAACGTGAAGAAGGGAAAAACCAAGCGCGATCTCGCCGAGCAGCTGCGGCAGGACATGCGAGACTTCAAGGCGAAGAACAAGTGCGATCGCCTCGTCATTGTCTGGTGCGCGTCGACCGAAATTTACATCAAGGCCGGACCGCAGCACGCGACGATCGAGCAGTTCGAGAAAGCGATGGAGAAGAACGACGACGCGATCGCTCCGTCGATGCTCTACGCCTATGCGGCTATCATGGAAGGCATTCCGTTCGCGAACGGGGCGCCCAACCTCTGCGTCGATACGCCTGCCCTTCTGAAGCTCGCGCAGGACCGGGGCGTCCCGATTTCCGGCAAGGACTTCAAGACCGGTCAGACCTGGATGAAGACAATCGTCGCACCGGGACTCAAGGCGCGCATGCTCGGACTGGCCGGATGGTATTCGACCAATATCCTTGGCAACCGCGACGGAGAAGTGCTCGACGATCCGCAGTCGTTCAAGACGAAAGAGGAATCCAAGCTGAGCGTGCTGCACACCATCCTGCAGCCGGAGCTGTACCCGGATCTCTACAAGGATTTCACGCACGTCGTTCGCATCAACTACTACCCGCCACGCGGCGACAACAAGGAAGGCTGGGACAACATCGACATTTTCGGATGGATGAACTACCCGATGCAGATCAAGATCAACTTCCTCTGCCGAGACTCGATTCTCGCCGCGCCAATCGTGCTGGATCTGGCGCTGTTCTCGGACTTTGCGCAGCGTGCGGGGATGAAGGGCATTCAGGAGTGGCTGTCGTTCTACTACAAGAGTCCGATGACCGCGCCGGGACTGCAGCCCGAGCATGACCTCTTCATCCAGCAGACGAAGCTCAAGAACACGCTTCGACATCTGATGGGTGAAGACCAGATTACCCACCTCGGCCTGGAGTACTACGCCTGATGCTTCGCCGCATCGCGTTGGTGCCGCTCGTAGCCGCAGTGCTCGCGGGTTGCGGCCCGAATCCGAAAGCCCTCGAGCTCCGGCTCTGGTCCGACAGCTACGCCTTCAGAATAACCATGGACCCGACGCCTCCGCGCGCGCTGGAGCCGATTCTATATCGAGTGGTGGTGCAGGACAAGAAGACGGGTCAGCCGATCGAGACCGGAGAAGGAAGAATGTTCGCTACGAGCGCGGACCGCGCGAACACGAGCGACGGATTCAAGAAGGAGAAGGAGGTTGGCACCTACTCCGGACGTCTTTTCTTCGCGACCACCGGGGATTGGGCTGCCGCGATCCAGTTCCGACGCGAGAAGGATCCGCGGATGCCGCTCGAGCGCGTTGATTGGATTCAGGGTGTGCATGCGGCTTTGGAACCAGGTACCTAGCGTTCGTATGCGTCACTTTTTCAGAACACAGCTCACTCCCGTGGAAGTGCTGCGGATCGCCGACGAATTTTTCCCCGAGATCGGCATGGAGCGCGCGGGCCACACCGCGCGGTCTCGGATGTTCGCGGGCGATTTGGGGAAGCTTCAGCTCAGCGTACGCAAGGAAGGCGGGCACTACACATTCGTGGAGATCGCCACCGACCAAATGGGAGAGAGTCGTCTCGACCGCAACGCCAAGAAATTCTTCGTCGAGCTGCACAAGGCCGGCGACCCGCGTCACCGCATCGAAGCGGCGTACTAGGATGGCGCGGTCGAGTACCGCCGCGTCGAGGCCGGCGAACGCACGACAGGATTCGGGTCGCTCGAATGGAAACGGATCGCTGTCGCGGGAACAGAAGCTTGAGTTGTACTACTACATGCGGCTCACCCGCTCGCTCGAGGAGCGGTTGGTCAACCTTTATCGCCAGACCAAGGTAGTCGGTGGTCTTTTCCGTTCCCTCGGCCAGGAAGCCGACGCCGTAGGCAGCGCCTACGCGCTCGATCGGTCGAAGGGTGATGTGCTCTCGCCGCTGATCCGGAACCTTGGCTCGATGCTGGTGCAGGGCGCCAAGCCCAATGAGATCATCAAGCAGTACATGGCGAAGGGCGACTCGCCCACGCGAGGCCGAGAGCTCAATATCCATTACGGCGACCTGGTGCGCGGATTCATCGGGCAGATCTCGCATCTGGGCGATATGGTGCCGGTAATGGCCGGCGTCACGCTCTCCTTCAAAATGCGAAAGCAGGACAGGGTAGGTCTCGTGTACGTCGGCGACGGCGCGACTTCGACGGGGGCATTTCACGAAGGAATCAACTTCGCGGCGGTTCAGCGCTGTCCTCTCGTGGTTGTCGTGGAGAACAACGGCTACGCGTACTCGACGCCGCTAACGAAACAGACCGCGGCGAAGCAGCTCGTCGACAAGGCGATCGGATATGGGATAGCAGGCGAGCAGGCCGACGGCAACGATGTGATCGCGACCTACGAGGTGACGAAGCGCGCTGTCGATCGCGCGCGTGCGGGAGGAGGGGTCACGCTCGTCGAGCTGATCACGTACCGCCGCAAGGGACACGCCGAGCACGACAACCAGTCGTACGTGCCGCCGGGGGAGATCGACAGATGGGCGAGCGAGAACGATCCGATCGATCGGTACGCCAAGCGCCTCCTGAGTGAGGGGTTCGATCAAGCGGATCTCGCCGCGATCGACGCTAGAGTGCAGGAAGAGATCGATCGCGCGACCGACGAAGCGGAAGCATCGCCCATGCCCGATCCAACCGATGCGCTGGTCGGGATATATGCGGACCCGCCGGTCATCGCTCCACTCTGGTTCCGCGAAGGAATCAAATCGGCGGTGGATGTGCACGAGCGCCCTTCCAGTTGGGGGACGCACGATGTCTGAAGTCACCTATCTCGAAGCAATCCGGGAAGCATTGTTCGAGGAGATGGACCGCGACGAAAATGTGTTTTGCCTCGGGGAAGACATCGGAGCATACGGCGGCGCGTTCAAGGTGACCGACGGATTGATGGCGAAGTATGGCGAGCAGCGCGTGATCGACACGCCGATCTCCGAGGCCGCCATCATTGGAGCCGCGGCAGGGGCGGCGCACATGGGAATGCGGCCGGTGTGCGAGATGCAGTTCATCGACTTCATCTCGACCGGCTACGACATGCTCACCAACTACGTCGCGACGTCGAGATACCGCGCGATGCTTCCGTGCCCGATGGTGGTGCGCGGGCCGAGCGGCGGGTACGTGAGGGGCGGTCCGTTTCATTCGCAGAATCCGGAAGCGGCATTTCTGCACACCCCCGGTCTGAAGATCGTTTATCCGGCGACCGCGAGCGACGCCAAAGGATTGCTCAAATCAGCGATTCGTGACGAGGACTGTGTCCTCTACTTCGAGCACAAGTATCTCTATCGTCGGATCAAGGAAGAGATGCCGTCCGGCGACCACCTGACGCCGATCGGCAAGGCGCGGGTAGCGAGGGAAGGGAAGGACGTTTCGATCATCACCTATGCGGCGACGGTTTGGAAGGCGCTCGAGGCGGCGGAGCAGGTTGAAAAGGAAGATGGCCTCTCCGTTGAGGTGGTCGACCTGCGGACGCTTTTGCCGATGGACGACGAGGCGATCATCGCGACGGTGAAGAAAACGAATCGGGTACTCATCGTGCATGAGGACACTCGCACTGGCGGGGTCGCTGGTGAGATAACGGCGCGAATCAACGAGAACGCGTTTGAGTGGCTGGACGCGCCGATCCTGCGCGTCACCGCTGCCGACGTCCCTTTGCCGTACTCTCCGCCGCTCGAGGATTATGTGCTTCCGCAGACCTCCGACATCGTGTTGGGGCTACGGAAGCTTGCTGCTTACTGATGGCCTCGCCGGAGATCGATCGCGAGGGAATCGTCGCGCGAAACGTCGGCGTCGGGTGCATCACTACCGGGGCCGGTTTTTTCAGTGGTGGAGTCATTGGTGTATTCATTGGCAAGGTCGTTGGAAGCGTTCAGGGATGTAAGCCGCCAGAGGGACTTCCGGCGTGCAATTGGTGGGTGTATGCTGGTATTGGAGCGGCTCTGGGAGCGCTCACGCTTCCTGTTCTTGCATTGATACGTCTGAACCGGACTCGGCCGGACTAATAAGTGAAGTAAGGAGAAGCCGTGGCACGTGTAGACATCATCATGCCGCAGATGGGCGAGTCGATCGTCGAGGGCACACTTTCGAGGTGGTTGAAGAAGGTGGGCGACGAGGTGAAGCGCGACGAACCGATCTTCGAGATCTCGACCGACAAGGTCGACGCGGAGATTCCCGCGCCGGCGGCGGGCGTGCTCGCTGAGATCCTCGTAAAGGAAGGCGAAACTGTAGCCGTGCAGACCGTTGTCGCGCGGCTCGAGACGGAGAAAGGCGCGGCGGTGTCAGCCGAGGCCGCGTCGCCCGCGCCGAGCGCGGCAGCGACAAGTGCGCCGGCGGGGAGCAAATCGCCCGCCAACCCGGCAGCACCGCGGCCCCCCCAACGGGAAGCTAGCCCCGCGTCGAGTTCAATCGCTGCATCACACTCGGGGAACGGGAATTCATTCGAAGATCGCGTGCGCACCAAGTCGTCGCCCCTCGTGCGCAAGATCGCCGCTGAGCACGGACTGAACATCGCTTCGTTGCAAGGCACCGGAATAGCCGGACGCGTCACGAAGCGGGACATCGTCGGCTTCATAGAGTCGGGCGTCGCAACGCCCGCCAGCACCGCAGGAATACGAGCGGGCGGCGGGACTCCCGGCGGCCACTTGCTGCCGATGCCCGAGCCGTGGGCGGGAGACGTCGTCGAGCCGATGTCGAAGATGCGCGCGCTCATCAGCGATCACATGGTCGCATCGCGGCACACATCCGCGCACGTCACTTCGTTCATCGAGATCGATTTCACGCGTGTCGCGCGCATTCGCGCCAAGAAACGCGCCGAGTTCGAGGCGGCGGGTGCCCGCGGCCCGCGGGCAGATGGGCAAAAGCTGACCTACATGCCGTTCATCATCAAAGCGGTGACTCAGGGGCTTCAGGCGTTCCCGGTGATGAACTCATCGGTTGCCGGAACGAACGTTATCTATAGAAAGCAGATCAACATTGGCATCGCGGTCGCGCTCGACTGGGGTTTGATCGTGCCCGTCATCAAGCGGGCCGACGATCTGTCTCTGTCGGGAATCACGCGAGCGCTCAACGATCTTGCCGCGCGCGCCCGCGCCAAAAAGCTTTCCCCCGAAGAAGTGCAGGAAGGAACGTTCACCATCACGAACCCCGGAGTGTTCGGGTCGCTGATGGGTACGCCGATCATCAATCAGCCGCAGGTCGCGATCCTCAGCGTCGGAGCGATCGAGAAGCGGCCGAAGGTTTTGCCCGGCGCCGACGGAGAGGACACGATTGCGATCCGTACGTGCGCTTATTTTTCGATCTCGTTCGATCACCGGGTCATCGACGGCGCTGTCGCCGATCAGTTCCTGGCCTTCGTGAAGAAAACCATCGAGACATTTCCGGAGACCGGACTCTAAATGCCCAAGGCTCTCACTATTCAGCGCTCGACAGTCCCCGCCGCCGAGCGCGCAAACTACACGAAGCGACTCAAGGCTCTTCACTCCCATTACGCCGCCGCGAACTGCCGGTTCTGGGTTTTCGAGGAGTCCTCGCTTCCGGGCGCTTTCATCGAGTTCACGGAAGCGGACGACCAGCAGACGCTCAGCGTCGCCCACGCGAACGCTCCACACAAGACCCTCGATCCGTCGCGCGTATATCTGGGGGTCGAGCTCTAAGATGCCGGCGCGCTCGCTCGACGTTGGCGGACAGAGGTGGGAAGTGTATCCGTCCGGGTACATCACGCAGTACACTCAGGACGAGTACGGTCTGTTGTTCTCGCGTGGCGGGGGAAAAGATCGCGAGGTCCGCGTGACACGGTATTCGCCGCAAGGAACCCGCTCCCGGGAGCAGGCGTTCGCCGAGCTGTCGGATGCTCAGCTGAAGGAGCTGTTCGAGCAATCCCAGCCAAGCTTTACGTCGCCTGAGGCCGGTTACGAGCGGTGAGCGCAGAGGCGGGCGGGCCGGGATTCGTCGACCTGCATACGCACTCGACCGCCTCTGACGGCACTCTCCCTCCCGAGGGAGTAATCGAGGCTGCGGAGCGCTGCGGATTGGCGGCGCTCGCGCTCACCGATCACGACACTATTGACGGCGTCCGCGCGGCCCGCCAGGCAGCAGAGCGGGCAGGCATCCGCGTGATTGCGGGCGTGGAGCTGAGCGCATTCGATGAGGACCGCGAAGTGCACGTGCTCGCGCTACATCTTTCGCACCTGGAGGCGCTGGAGAAGCATTTGACGGAGCTACGCGTGTCGCGTCATGTTCGAGCCGGGAGAATCGTGGAGAAGCTCAACGTGCTCGGAATTCCGCTCACGCTCGATGAAGTCCTTCAGCAATCGAATGGCGGCGCCGTCGGCCGGCCACACGTAGCGCGCGCGCTGATTGCGCGCGGGGTCGTAGCGGACTTCCGCGACGCTTTCACGAGGTACCTCGGCAACAATGGGAGCGCGTTCGTGGCCAAAGATCGGCTCTCGATCCACGATGCGATCGCGATCGCGCACGAGGCGGGCGGCATAGCAGTCTGGGCGCACCCGTCGGACGGTGGACGCCGAGAGCGTCTCGAGCCACTCGTGGCGGCTGGGCTCGATGGAATCGAGATCAGGCATCCGAGTCATTCCGGCGAAGACATGAAACGACTCCAGGCGCTCGCCGATTTCTTCGGACTCGTGCCCAGTGGCGGATCTGATTGGCACGGTGCATCCGAAGGACCGCGGCGCCTTGGAATGATGAACGTGCCGATGGAGTGGCTGGAGAAACAGGACGAAAGGGTCGCTGCGTTAACGTCTTCCACGAGCGCGTGATGGAGTTTTTCAGGTGGAGCTGAAAGGACGTGTGGCTCTGGTCACTGGCGCCGGTACGCGCGTCGGCAGAGTTATCGCGCTCGCGCTCGGCAGGGCGGGGATGCGCGTCGCCGTCCACTACGCCGGCTCGGAAAAGGGCGCGCGCGACACCGCTGAGGAAATCATTCGCGGGGGAAGCGATGCGCGGGCACTGCCGGGCGACCTTATGGATCCGGCCACTGGCCCCCGCCTCGTCGAGCACACGGTCAAGGTGTTCGGCTCGCTTGACGTGCTCGTCAACTCGGCGGCGGTAATGCTGCGGACGCCGGTCGGCGAAGTCCTCGTCGAAGACTGGGACGCGATGTTCGCGCTGAACCTGCGGGCGCCGTTCTTTCTTTGTCAGGCGGCTGCCCGCGTGATGCGCGACCGCGGCGGCGCGATCGTCAACATCGCGGATCTGGCCGCATTCGAGACGTGGCGCGGCTACATCCCGCATGCCATCACCAAGGCCGGGGTCGTGCAGATGACCCGCGGGCTGGCGCACGCGCTCGCGCCGAAGATCCGCGTCAACGCAATTGCTCCGGGGCCAGTGCTGCTGCCGGAGGGTTGGACCCAGGAAGAGGCGGACAAGCTGATCTCCACGACGCCACTGGGCCGACTCGGCTCGCCCGAGGATGTGGCGCAGGCCGTCTTGTATCTGCTCGGCGCGGACTACGTTACCGGCGAGACGATAATCGTCGACGGGGGACGTCACGTCCGCTCCTGAGCCGGGAATGCACTCGCGGGCGCGGTTATATTTCACACCGCGTTAAGTGTTTCTCGCTGTCGGTTGTGCTTCTCTCTAGGTGAGTCCTTTGGCGACAGTACGCGACTATGATGTTGTCATCGTCGGTGCGGGGCCGGCAGGAATGACCGCCGCGCTCTATACCGGCCGCGCAATGCTGCGTACGGCCGTGCTCGAGCGCGGATTTCCGGGCGGAGAGCTGCTCAACACCGAGTACCTGGACGACGTGATTGGCTTCCCGAAGGTTCTCGGTCACGAGCTGGCCGAGAAATTTGCCGCGCACGCGAAGCAGTTCGGCGCTGAGTTCTTCGAAACCACGAGTGTTACGTCCGTGACGAAGATGCCCGACGGCTATTTCCACACCGAGACCGAGACCGGAGAGGTTTTCCGCTCGCCCGCGGCGATCGTAACGGCTGGCGGGACGCCGATCAAGCTCGGAATTCCCGGCGAGCTCGAGTTCGCGGGGAGGGGAGTGTCGTACTGCGCGATCTGCGATGCCGCATTTTTCAAGCAGCAGGTTGTCGCGGTGGTGGGAGGCGGGGATGCGGCGGTCGAGGAGGGCGATTTCCTCACCAGGTACGCGAGCAAGGTGTACCTCATTCACCGGCGCCACGAATTCCGCGCGTCCAAGATTCTGCAGCGGCACGTCTTCGACAATCCGAAGATCGAGGTGATCTGGGACACTGTGGCGGAGAAGGTCGAAGGCGATCCTCAGAAAGGGATGACAGCACTGCGGATCCACAACCTGGTAACGCAGGAACGGAGACTCCTCGACGCGACCGGCCTGTTCGTGTTCGTTGGGTTCCGTCCGAACACGGGTGTCATCGACGGCCACTTCGACCATGACATCATGGGATACGTGCTGACGGACAACGCGATGATGTCGTCGATTCCGGGGCTGTTCGTCGCCGGTGATCTGCGGGCCCAGCTGACGCGACAGGTGACGACCGCTTCAGGAGATGCCACGACTGCAGCGATCGCGGCCGACAAGTACATCACTCGGTTCAAGGAGATGCAACGGGAGGGCTCGACC
>DASZZU010000099.1:0-9561 GCA_035544855.1 Gemmatimonadaceae bacterium
TGGATCGTCGATGTGATCGAAGACGGCTCCGCGTCCATCGAGGTGGACGGGGGGTCGGTGACGCCAATTCCACAATGGATGCTACCTGAAGGAGTGAAGGAAGGCGACGTACTTTCGGTTACTCACGACAGAAGAGAGGGAAAGTCGGCGCTTCTCATCGAGACCGATCCCGAGGCAAAGAGAAAAGCGCTCGACCGATCGGCGAAGCAGGGCGCAAGGAAATCGAAGAATGATCGCGGTGGGGATATCAGCCTATGACTAGACCCGCGTCGCTGGATTGATAGTCAAGGCGTGGCGCAGTCCGGCTGACGTGATACACGATCGCTGGGCCCATCCGGATCAATGCCCTGGCGCTCCGGAGTAATAGTAAACCCTCCGCCCACGATTCCCGGCGAACGAATCGTGATCGTTCCGTTCTGATCGGTGCGGTACCATGACACATTGGCCTGTCTGTAGATGTTCTTTGCTTGAGTGTGCATATGGCCGTAGTCATTTCGGGCGCCAAGTGATGCTACGACCCACTGGGGCTTAATGAGGGAGAGATAGCGAGGGGTCACTCCGTTGCAGCTTCCGTGATGATCGGCCTTGAGAACATTCACCCGCATGCCGGGATTTCGGTCGTAACCCGCGCTCTCGAGCCAGGTGATCTCCTCGTGCTCCGCGTCGCCGGCGAGCCACATCGCGAAGGATGCAGAGTCGGGTCCAATGAGCTTCACCGCAGTCGAGCGATTGTTCGGTTTGTTGCCGTTCGGCATCGGCGCCATGATGTGAAGCTTCGCTCCGCCGGTCATGGTGATGGTGCAAATCCGCCGTCTGTCCGAGCACGGATCGTCGGTGTCGCGATAGATCAGACCGTCCTTGTCCATTCGGGACAGAATGGAATCCCGCAGCGTCGCTAGCGTGACCGCGGGGGCCGGATCCTTGTTCTCGAAGAAGTAGCGCACGTGGATGTGACGCGAGGTCTTGAAGAGCTCGCGGAGACCGCTGTAGTGATCGAGATGCTGATGGGACAGGATCACGACATCGATGGTCGAGTTGTTGAGATTGAGTGAATCCAGATAGCGGCCGAACGTCGCCGTGTCGGGCCCGCCATCGATAATCACTCGACTGGATCCATTCCTTATGTAAGTCGCGTCTCCCTGCCCGATGTCGAGCAGGCGAACGATGAGCTCACGGCCGCCGGAATCAGTTACGAAACTGATAACCGGTGGAAGGGCGGTCTTGCGCCCCGAGCGCCGACTGTGCGGTGTCGCACCTCTCTTGCTCCGATTCGAGTGGCGCTGTTGCTGCGCATGAATGATGAAAGCCAACGACACCATTACAACGGAGAGAATCAGCGTACGTCTGAGCATGGCTACCAATCGCTGGCCGTCATAGTGTCAACTCGAATGTCGCCGACTCGTGAGCACTCCGGTGAGTCGTTTCACGGCACCCGTCATCCATGTATCCATAGATGTCACGCTGTTACCCAACGATCTGGCGGAGCACCGCGCGGACAGGCGCCGCATCCAGGGCCATGAGCTTGAGCGGGAATGCCATCAGCTCGTACATCGTCGGCGTCACTCTCCTCAGATCGAGATTCTCCAGGATCGCCGCGTTGCCGTCGAAGAGCATGTGATGCACGGGAAGATTCTTGCTCTCTCGTGGGTCGACGGAGGGAGCGTCGACACCGAGTAAACGGAGCCCACGACCGAGCAGCATCCGGACACAGGACTCCGACAGAGTCGGCCAGTCCTCGGGGAATGCACCACTGGCGATTGTCCGCCCGGTACGAAGAAGAAGTCGCTCCACAAACGGAAGCGACTGGATCTTCTCGAGATCTTCCATTTCGATCTCTTTGCTGAGACTTGAAACATCCACCACGATGGCGGGACCGAAGAAAGCGTCCAGCGACAGCTCGTGCGAGCCGGACCATCCCTCGCGGACGTGGAGCGGCGCATCAGCGTGGGTACCAACGTGTGGACTCGAGCTGAATGACGAAACGTTGACGCTCGCGCCCGCACCAATCAATGAAGCCCATCCACAGGTGAATGGCGTGTCGCCCGGCCACTCCGGTGTGTCGGGGTTGAGGGTGACGCTGATGTCGCGAAGTGTTGGCTCGCTGCCGTTCACGAGATCACTGTGCGAGGGAGTTTGCCACGCAAAACTACTTCTTACCGACGAGTGTTTTCGCGGTCTCGACCACTCGATCCACCGTAAGCCCGAGCTCCGTGTAAATTCTTGCCGCCGGAGAGGATGCGCCGAAACGCTCGAGGCCGAGTATGACTCCATCGTCTCCGACCCAGCGGTACCACGACATGGGATGCGCGGCCTCCATCGCGACACGCCTGACTCCCTTGGGCAGTACGCTGTTGCGATACGATTCGTCCTGTCTGGCGAAGAGCTCGTGGCTCGGCATGCTGACGGCGCGCGCGCGGATGCCGTCGCCCTCCAGCTTCTTCTGTGCATCGAGAATGAGTCCGACTTCCGATCCGCTCGAGATGAGTACCACTTCGGGGGCACCGCCCGGCGGGTCAGCTAGAACGTAGGCTCCTCGAGCGAGTCCGCTCGCCGACGCGTACTTCGTCCTGTCGATGAACGACAGCTTTTGTCGAGTCAGCACCAGAGCGACCGGACCCTTTTTGTGTTTGAGCGCAACCCGCCAGGCCTCGGCGGTTTCCGAGGCATCCGCGGGTCTGATCAGCGTCATCTCGGGAATCGCGCGCAACGTACTGAGCTGTTCGATCGGCTGGTGGGTCGGGCCATCCTCCCCGAGACCAATTGAATCGTGCGTGTAAACGTAGATAACATGGCGATCCATGATGCAAGCCAGCCTCACGGGCGGGCGCATGTAATCGGAGAAGATGAGAAACGTCGCCCCGTATGGTATGATGCCACCGGTCAGCGACATTCCGTTCATGATGGAGCCCATTCCGTGCTCGCGAATTCCGAAGTGGAAGTTGCGACCCGCGTAGTTTTCCGCGGAGAAGCTCGGCTCGCCCTTGATGGTCGTGTTCGTCGAGCTGGCCAGGTCGGCAGAGCCGCCGATCAGCTCGGGGATCTTCCCGGCGATCGCGTTGATGACGATGCCCGAGGCAGCGCGGCTCGCGACGTTGCCATCTTTGGCGGTAAATGTCGGAAGCGCGTCCTCCCATCCGTCGGGAAGATCACCACGCAGACGGCGTTGAAGCTCTTTCTCGAGCGCAGGGTTCGCCGCCTTGTAGGCGTCGTAGATTTTTTTCCATTCGTCCTCCGTCTTTGCTCGCCGCTTCGCCGCTTCGCGCCAATAGCGAAGAGCTTCGGGAGCGACATAAAACGGCTCCTGCGACGGATATCCGAGCGCCTGCTTGGTGAGCTTGATCTCTTCGACTCCCAGCGCGGACCCGTGTGCCTCAGCGGTGTCGTGCTTGTTGGGGCTTCCGTAGCCGATATGCGACCGAACGACGATCAATGAAGGGCGGGATGTTTCCGCTCTTGCCGCATCGATCGCGCGATTGAGCGCGGCGAGATCGTTGACATCGGCTACGTGCTGGGTGTGCCAGCCGTAGGCGGCAAATCGCGCAGCGGTATCATCGCTGAAGGTGAGCGCCGTGTCGCCTTCGATCGTGATGTGGTTGTCGTCGTAGAAGCCGATCAACTTGCCCAGCTTGTGATGGCCGGCGAACGAAGCTGTCTCGTGCGAGACGCCTTCCATCATGTCGCCATCGCTGGCGATGAAGTACACGTTGTGATCGAAGATTTTCTGGTCGCGGTTGAATACCGCGGCCATGTGCGCTTCTCCGACCGCCATCCCGACCGCGTTGCCGATTCCCTGACCTAGGGGACCCGTCGTCGTTTCGACACCGGGCGTGTAGCCCAACTCCGGATGACCGGGCGTCTTGCTCTCCCATTGGCGGAACTGCTTCAGATCATCCAGGGTGAGATCGTAGCCGGTGAGATAGAGCACGCTGTACAACAGCATCGATGCGTGGCCCGCTGACAACACGAAGCGATCGCGGTTGAGCCAGTTCGGATCCGCTGGATTGTAGCGCAGGTGTTGTGTCCAGAGCACGTAAGCGAGCGGCGCGAGCGCCATCGGCGTCCCCGGATGGCCCGAGTCGGCTTTCTGGACAGCGTCCATCGCCAGAACTCTGATCGCGTTGACGCAGAGCCCCTCTAGCGATTGACCTGATGCAGACGAAGAAGAGGGTGGTGCTGATCGCGGAGCGGCCGCGGTGTCGGTGGGCTCTGACATTAGTGAACCAGGTACGCCGTATGACGGAGATGATGCTGGTGTAAAGAAGCCGCGGTACGTGGGAAGAGCATCATTTACAAGCTAGCTCATACTCGTGCGCGTTGTAGTGCGAGCCAGTCGGCCGCTTCGCGGACTTCGCTGGGCAAAAGATTGTGACCGGCCAGCTGCCATTTCAGGGTGACCTCGGCGCGCGAGGCTTCGAACAGCTCAACCAATCTCTCGACGCTTTTTACGGGAACGATCGGATCCATCCGGCCCGCGGATACGAAGACGCCGGCACCGCTGAGGTTCGGGCGCTCGTCGGGCTCGAACACCAGCATTGGCCGAAAGAGAATCGCCCCCTGGAGCAATCCCGGCTCGATGAACATCACGGTGGAGGCAACGTTGGCTCCGTTCGAATAACCAAGCGCGAAGATACGCGCAGGATTCAATGCGTACTTCGAGATGGCGGCGCGAATGAAACAAGCCAGCTCTTCGCCGCGTGAGCGCACTTCCTTTGGATCGAACACGCCTTCCGCGAGCCGTTTGAAGAAGCGCGGGGCGCCGTTCTCGAGAACGTTGCCGCGTGGACTCAGAATCGCGGCGCCCGGCGCGATCGCTTGTCCGATCCCGATGAGATCATTTTCGTCGCCTCCAGTTCCGTGAAGAACGACCAACATCTCCGCAGACGTCTTGTCCTCGGCGGGCACAAAGCGATGGATGAAGCCGAGGTCGCCAGTCATGCGTTGGGGCCGCGCAGCTCGAGCGGCGGATGGATGTTGGGCAGGAGTGCCTCGATCTCGAACCGACGGGGCTCGAGCCAGTCTGGAAGCTTCAAGGATTGTCCTAATGAGTCGAAGGGCTCGTCGACTGCGAATCCGGGACCATCGGTCGCGATCTCAAAGAGCACTCCACCGGGCTCGCGGAAATAAATGGATTTGAAATAATCGCGATCGAGTTGCGGCGTGACGTTGTAGCCGAGCGACGTGAGCTCGGTACGAAGTAGCATTTGCTCGGCTTCAGTGGAAGCGCGGAAGGCTATATGATGCACCGTTCCTGCTCCCAGCACTCCGGGCCAGATGCCGGGGACGCAGCGCAGATCAACGATGGATCCGGGGCCGCCGTCGCCAGCCGCGTAGCGGAAAATGCTGCCCTGCTCACGTACGAGCTTGAACCCCAGCGTGTTCGTAAGGAGCTGGCCGGTCAGCTCGTTCGCATCGAGCCAGAGAGTGACCGAATAAATCCCCCGAATGGAGTGCTCGGCGGGTACGCCCGCGCCCGACCAGCCCACGCGCGCATCGGCGGCCGGATGCGCGACGAGCTCGCCCATAAATCCTTCGTGGTCCTTGAAGGCGATAACGCGCTCGTCCTCATAGCGGGCAGTCGGCTGCGCGAACTCGACCCGCTTCTTTATCAGCCGTTCTATCCAGAAACCGACGGAGCTGGGGAGTATCGCGAACGAGGTGACGACTACCTGGCCCCCACCCTGTCTCCCTCGCCGCGCATCGGGCCAGGGAAAGAAAGTAAGGATGCTCCCCGGAGTCCCCTGCTCATCACCGAAGTAGAAGTGATAGGTTGTCGGATCGTCAAAGTTTACGGTGCGCTTGACGAGCCGGAGGCCGAGGACGCCGGCGTAGAAATCAAGATTCCTCTGGGGATCGCTCGCGATACCGGTGACGTGGTGAATACCGGCGGTGCGGAAGCTCATCGAACCGATTCTTGCTTAGCTTCTTTTCGAGATTTCGTGCTAATCGATGCCTGTACGCGGGGATCCCCGCTCACCCTCGTAGCCACTTTTGTGCTCGCCGGGGTGGGATGGGACGTCTTCGGAGTTTGGTTGACCGGACCGTGTGCCTGGGTCTCCGTCGCCTTGTTTTGTAGGGGGTCTCGTACCTTGTTCCTGCTCTCGTTTGGATGCCATAATATCTCCAATCTTGACCCTTCCATTAAAGCAACGGACATTCCGTTCGCTGAGGCGTTGATGTGAGCCGTACCAAAACCCCCAGCAAGCTCAGAAAACAGAGAAGTTTCCGCAACCTGAGCGATCCCAAGACGCTCAGTGAGCTCGCGTTGCGCCTGAAGGAAGGAATCTACATCACGACGCTGGACGGCGAGATCATCGACGCGAATCCTGCCTTCCTCGAAATGTTTGGCGTCGAATCGCTGGAAGAGTTGAGGGGTTCTCGCACGAGCGATTTCGTCAGGCCCGAGGTGAGAGCGAGAGAGATGGCGCTGCTCGAGCGCGAGGGCTCTGTTCGCGACATCGAGTTTCAGCTCACGCGTCGCGATGGAGAAGTGAGGACTGTCGTCGACAGCGCGTTTCTCTCGGTCGATCCGAAGACCGGCGAGAAGTACTGTCACGGTATTCTCGTCGACATCACCCAGCGAAAGGAGCTGCAGACGCAACTTCTCGAGCTGAGCATCCGCGATCCACTGACCGGCTGCTACAACCGTCGCTATCTGAACACGGTCACGCGACAGTGCGAGGCGCAGCCAAAGGGCGAGTGGGGCTGCATCTATCTCGACATCGACCACTTCAAGCAGTACAACGACAGGAATGGTCACGCCGAGGGCGACAGCGTGCTGGTGAAGATGGCCCGGTTCCTCATGCGCCACGTTCGCGCGGAGGAAGCCGTGGTGCGGGTCGGGGGCGATGAATTCCTGGTGGTGCTCTGCGACTCCGGCGACGATCAGACCGAGCACGTGGCTGAGCGACTGCGCACGGCGGCGCCGACGTCGGCACCCGTACCCTTCTCGATGGGATGGGCAGCCCGCAGGAACGGTGAGAGCTTCGAGGATACGATGATTCGAGCAGATCACAGACTGCTCGAGGTCAGAGTAGACGAGCGGCGTGACCTGCAAAAGCGGCGGAGAAAGAAACCAAAGGTCAGTTAGCCCACCGTAGAGCGCCCCAGCTCCCGGCAAAACACCAAAGCCGGGCGCACGTGTGTAAGTGAAGCTCCGACGCACGTCCCACAGTAGAACCCCTTTCTACTGGTGTGTCATGCGCTCATTTCTCTTGCTAGCCGCTCTCTGTATCCCAAGCCTCACCTCCGCGCAAATCGTGGAGGAGCCACATCCGTGGCCGTGCCCGGTCCCGCTATGCCGGCCAGGAAGTCCTTGCATCATGCCGGCCTGCGGTATTCCAACGCCCGCTGTGTTTCGTCAGAGCAGCGACGTTCGTGTGGAGCTCGCAGATCGCGTTCTGCGCTACGAGATCACTGAGACATTCGTAAATCGTGGAAGCAGAGTCGGCGAAGCGGATTTCATGTTCCCGCTGCCGAAGGGTGCAGCATTCCAGGACCTCAAGCTCTCCATCAACGGCGAGATGGTGGCCGGCGAAACAATGAATGCCAGCCAGGCGCGCCAGATCTATGAAGAGATCGTGCGACGCCAGCGTGATCCGGCACTGCTCGAATGGATGGGATACGGACTGCTCCGCGCGAGAATCTTCCCGATCGCGCCGGGCGAACAGAAGAAAGTGGTTGTCCGCTTCCAGACGGTTGCCCAACGCGAGGCTGATGCGCTGAGGATCGATTATTTCCGCGGAGTGCGAACCAGCCAGCGCCAGATGAATCAGCAGTCCGAAGGTCGGATGTCTTTTGTTCTTACGTACCCGAACGATCCGATGTACGGAAGGGCGTATTCGCCGACGCACTCGATCTACGAGGATCCCTATGCGTCAGAGACGTCCGGCGGCGACCGCTCTTTCGCGTCGAGCTATCGCGGGTCGATGCGCCGAGTTGAAATAAGAGATGCGCGCGGAGAGGTCACGCTCCTCATTCCAATTCGGCGCTCGACCAGCGCCGCGATCTCATTGTTGGCGAGTGCGGCTGGAAACGACGACGGATTCGCGCTCATCACGTTGTCACCGCCGGCGGTTCAGCCACGCGCGGTCCCACGTGACCTGACATTCGTGATCGATGTCTCCGGCTCAATGAGTGGGGAGAAGATCGAACAGGCACGTGCAGCGGGTAAGCAGATCCTGCGCTCACTGTCACCGATGGATCGATTCAGGCTGATCGATTTCTCGAGCGATGTGAGGACGTTCCGCGACAGCTTTTCGACAGCGACGCGCGAGAACATCCGCGCGGCGGAGCGATATCTCGACGAGCTGGATGCTCAGGGGTCAACGAACATCTCGGCCGCGCTCGATGAAGCGCTGTCGTCACCAGTTCAGCCGGGAAGACTTCCGATCATACTGTTCCTTACCGACGGCCAGCCAACGGTCGGAGAGAGTGACGCATCTGTCATTGCGTCCAACGTCGCCAAGCGCAGAGGATCGCGCCGGCTGTTCACGTTTGGCGTGGGAGCCGATCTAAATGTGTCGCTCATCGAGCAGCTGGCGCTCGAGGGTCGCGGGACCGCCAGCTTCGTGCGACCGGAGGAATCGGTCGAGCGCGCAGTAGGGATCGTAGCGAGCCGATTGACCAGTCCACTCGTGACCGATGTCCGGATTCATGCGGATGGGGTACGTCTTCTCAAGATGCACCCCGCAGGACCGATGGACATATTTGCAGGCGAGGATCTCGTGATTCTGTCGCGTTACGACGGGAGCGGCAATGCGGTGGTGCACTTCGAAGGACAGACGACCAACGGTCCCGTTAGCTGGAGCACGCGCGTCTATTTCCCGGATCGCTCACGCGAGAATCCGTTCGTCGCACGCCTGTGGGCGACCCAGCGTGTCGGATATCTGAGCGCGGAGAAGAGGAAGCATGGTGGATCGCAGGAGATCGATGACGAGATCCGCGATCTGGGAGAGCGTTTCGGAATTCCCACGGAGTTCTCTTCGTATCTCGTGATCGAGCCTGGAATGAACCGTCGTAGGGTTATGGGCGCTGGGGGCGTACAGCTCCAGAGCGTTGTTGTCACTGGCGCAGCAGCAGGAGCACCTGCTTCGGCCGCCGTTCAATTCGAAGCAGCAAAGACGGCAGCTGCGCAACGCTCTGCGACCAGCCTCTCGGCGGCAGATGAAGTGGATTTCAGCGGCTATGCCAGCGCTCGTCAAGGTGGCAACCTGACCCGAGCTGGCAACGTGACCTTTGTTTTACGCGATAGTGTATGGACCGACGTTCGCTACAAGAAATCCGGAACGGTACTGCAGGTGAAGCCATTCTCGGATGCCTACTTCAAGCTGATCGAGATGCTGCCCGATTTGCGCGAGCCGTTCTCAGTTGGCGAACGTGTCATAGTAGCGGGACGCAGCATGGCGATCGAGCTGACTCCGTCGGGAGAAGAGCGTCTCACCGATCGCGACATGACTTTGATAAAGGACCGCTGGTAATCGAGTGACCGACGTCGAGCGACTCTTCCGAACGTACAACGCCGCATTGGTGAGATATCTGACGCGGCGTTTGGGAGATCGCGAC
>DASZZU010000100.1:0-6226 GCA_035544855.1 Gemmatimonadaceae bacterium
GAGTCCCAGCGAGGAGTGATGCCCGACAGCGAGGCCAACGATCTTTCCGTTCACGGCATCGATGTTCGTGAGATTGCCTTTCACACCACCGGGGTGCGCGATCGAGAATTCCGTCTGCACCGTCGCATCGAGCTGCTGCTCAGCGAAAAGCCGCCAGCTGTTGAACATCCCATAGTCCTTCTGACCCTTCAGCTCCGCGCCCCACGTGCGGTAGTAGAACCCTTCGTCGCGCCCGAAGAAGAGCGCCGACAGCGAGCTGCTGAAGCCAAGCGGGTCACCCCAGTCGTTGGATGCCACGAGTTGGCGGTAGACGCCAACACCGATCGTGCGCCGGCCATCGGTGCGGTCCAGCGACAGCTCTCCGTTGGGAGAGAGATCAGCCGCCCCCAAGCGAAAGAGAGCGTGCGCGGAATATCCGCCGCCCAACACCTGATCCTCCGCGACGGCGGTGGAAAATCCTTCTATCCGATTGAACCGGCTATACGGCAAGCCATAGGAGAAAGCCGGATGCTGCGGCGCGAACCCCGGCTGCGCGCCAAGCGTCAGCGCTTCGGACACGAGCGCATCCCGCTCCGCGGTTCCAAACAGCGCTTCGCCGTCGTCGTAGATCGACTTCGGGAGCTCAGGCGAGCGCGCGAGGGCGACCGAGTCGCAGGGAGTCACCACCCGAATGCGCAACGCTTCGTCCGATCTGTATTCGGTGCGAACCCGCTCCGCTCCCACCTTGCACTCCGCGCGGCGCCGCTCTCTTCGCGCCGCACGGGAGACGGAATCTCTCGCGGTGTCGCCGGCTGCAATCGTCACGTCCGGTATCGGATCGGTCCCATTCACGCTCGCGTAACTGAACCGCTGCTCGAGCTTGAACGGGATGCGCATGAAGCTCACCTGGGCCTCGCCCTCGAGCGTCTGCGAGCGCGGCAGCCAGAACCGTCCCTCGTGCAGTCCGTATTCGACGGTTATCGCGCTCACCATCGCCTTCATCGGCGTAATCTTCGGCTTCACCCAGCGCGGTATGTCGCTGTCCGGGTCGTGATCGTCTTCGCTCGTCTCCTTGGCGACGGCCATGATGTCCATCTCCTGCGCCATTCGGTAGACGGCGCGCACGAGATGGGCGCTCGATGCGTCGAACCAGAGAGAGCCAACCGCAACATTCCATTTCGGCTGACGAGGACGGATGAGCAGCTCGCGCAGCTCGATGCGCTGACCGCCTGGCAATTGAAAGGTCACCGAGTCGCCCGACGCATAGGTGTAGTACGCCTCGGCGCCCGCGGCGAGCGGATGAATCATCTCGTCTTCGCTGACGTCAGCCTTGGCGAGTCCTGAGCCGATCCAGAGCGTTTCACGCCCGGGGAAATACGGAATGTCGCCGACGGTGCCGAGGTTGATGTCTCCATGTCCGACTCCGTCGATCATCGGGAATGCGCTGCGTTGGCCTTTGACTTCGATCACTGCACCCTTGTCGCGTTGCCACATCACGTGCGCAGCCCGCTCGGCGCGCATCAGCAGCCGGTCACGACCGATCCGCTTGAATCCCATCCCCACCGACATGCGCTCGTAAGTGCTCGCATCGTAACCCGTGAGCGATGAATCCTGGATGAGTCTCGCTTCGCGCGCGTGAAGGAGAAGGTCTCTGGCGCGCGAATCCTTGAATGCAGATGCGAGGACAGCCGGGGTAACCGGAGGACGCTTTGCGAGTCGGACCGCTTTCCGAACCGAGTCGCGCGCGCGTCCTTTGGCGATTATCGAATCCCGGCGCTCCTCGCGCCTGACAGCTATCGAATCGCGTTTGGCCCGGGCGACACTATCCTCTTTGGTCTTGCCGATTTGCAGTGTGACGCTCGACTGCGCGAAGACGATGGCGGCGAGAAGCGATAGCATGATCTAGTGTCCTGTTCCCCGTGGGATCACAAGCGAGAATCCAAGCTGCCACAGCACCATGTCCGTCTTGCTGCTGCGCGGATGCAGTGTGATCGTTCCGTCCGGATTGTCGGTGATGTCGCCCTTCGTCAGATACGTCGCGCGTCCACCGTAGTAGTACTTTCCGCCGAAGTTGAAAGCTCCGCTCGTGCCGAACGGGATCTGGAATCCGCTGCCAAAAATCCACGCGTGCGAGCCGTCGTGCGCATTCTGGTTCGATATGGGCTGGAATTGCCCGTACGGGTCGCTCAGCGTGGAGTTTGTGGAAAAATCGGTGTAGGCGATTGCCGCGTTTGCATACGGGCGGAACGGACCGTCGGGAATCATGATCTGAGGCCCGATTGCACCCCAGGCGATGTTGTTTGTCGTCTCAAGGTTCAAGTTGACTCGGCCCGTGATGCCGAAGAACGATGCGTCTTTTCGCTCTCGCGCATACTGCACGGTGCCGAAGTCAGCGCGGATGTTCAGGTATCCCTTGTAGTCGATCCGGTACATCCCATTGAGATTGAAGCCCCATCCCCGACCGACGTTGCTGGCAAATTCTCCCTTGGGCTGAGACATCACGCCATCGCCTCCAAAAGAAAACCGGGACGGCCCCGACGCGGAGTTGTAGACGACCTGCGCTCCCACAACTGAAGCGCACGCGAAAATTAAAGCTGTGCTCAGTACCGACACGGCTTTGAACCGCATACTTTCTCCCTCTGGTTTCGAACCAGCGTTGGCAGGTACGGTGCCAGCGACGCCGCCAACGCTATATCATTTTACGGTAATGGGTTATGGGGAGTTTCAGAAAAACTGAGTTCCATTTTGCACTCTTTCCGTGACACCCGAAGTCCCTCGATGATGACACCTGCAGAGTTGTCCACTCCCGCGTTGCGAGTCCAGGGACTTCGCAAAGCATACAGCGACGTCGTTGCCGTCGACGGCCTGGACCTCCAGGTCGATGCCGGGGAATGTTTTGCACTACTCGGTCCCAATGGCGCCGGAAAAACGACGACGATCGAGATCTGCGAGGGACTTCTGCCTGCCGACTCAGGCGATGTCGAAGTACTCGGCAGGCGCTGGGAAACTGACGAGAAGGAGTTACGCGAGCTGCTCGGAATTCAGCTCCAGGACACACAGCTCTCGGAGAAGCTGACCGTCGACGAGACGCTCACGCTCTTTCAGAGCTTCTATCGTGATGCCCGCGATGTGGGCGAAGTAATAGACCAGGTCGAGCTTGGCGAGAAGCGTCATTCCCGCGTCGGTGGATTGTCGGGCGGGCAGAAGCAACGTCTCGCCATCGCCTGCGCGCTGGTCGGTAACCCGCAACTTCTTTTTCTCGACGAGCCTACGACCGGGCTCGATCCAGTTTCGCGCCGCCAGCTCTGGGAGCTGATCTCAAAATTCCAGGCGGAAGGAAAGACCATTGTTCTCACCACTCACTACATGGAAGAGGCCGAGCGGCTGTGCGACCGCGTCGCGATCGTGGATCACGGTCGCCTGATCGCGATGGGAACACCGCGCGACCTGATAGAGTCCGTGGACGTCTCGCACTTGCCGCCACCGGAGCCGAGGAAAACTTCGGCGACGCTGGAGGACGTGTTCGTATCACTTACGGGCAGGACTTTGCGCGATGAGTGAGCGAATTCCGTTTCCGATCACCGAGGAGATAGCGCGAGCAGAGCGAAAGCCACTGCGCAGACGAGCCTTCATGGAGAGCTCGATGGTTCAGCTCACCCTCGTACGGTTCCGCGAGTTCATTCGTGAGCCGGAGGCTGTTTTCTGGACATTCATCTTCCCGATCCTCCTCGCGGCGGGATTGGGAATCGCGTTCAGACAGCGGGGGCCCGACAAGGTACAAATCGGCGTCGTCAGCAGCGCCCCCGGCAGCGCTGCGGTAATCCAATCTCTCACAAAGGATTCCACTCTCGTAGTCACCACCTACGACGACAGCGCCGCGGCGCTCGCGCTTCGCACCGGGAAGGTTGCGCTCCTCGTCGTCCCGGGCTCTGCGAAGGACAGCGTGCACTACGTCTACGATCGCGGACGAAGCGACGCGGTGAACGCCCGCGTTCTGGTCGACCGTGCCGTGCAGATTGGCGCAGGCAGAGTCGATCCAGTTCGCATCTCCGACTCTTACGTCACGGAAGCCGGCTCGCGCTATATCGACTTCCTCATCCCCGGCTTGCTCGGCATGAATCTCATGGGGAGCAGCATCTGGGGACTGGGATTCGCCATTGTCACCGCGCGGAGCAAGAAGCTGCTCAAGCGTTTGATGGCTACGCCAATGTCGCGCGCGCAGTATCTGCTTTCGTTTCTGTGTTCGCGACTGGTCTTTCTGATTCTGGAAGTCGTGACCCTGCTCGGCTTCGGACACTGGGCGTTCGGCGTTCCGCTTCGCGGCTCGCTCGCGACACTGTTTCTGATATGTCTACTCGGAGCGATCTCCTTTGGCGGTTTGGGGCTTCTTACCGCCTCTCGTGCGCGCACTACGGAAGCCGTATCGGGAATCATGAACTTCATCATGCTGCCGATGTGGATCTTCTCGGGTGTGTTCTTTTCGTCCGCGAACTTCCCGCGCGCCGTGCAGCCCTATATCAAGCTGCTGCCGCTCACCGCGGTGAATGATGCGCTGCGCGCCAACATGCTCGAGGGAGCATCGTTCGCCGTGGTCACTCCCAAGCTATTGGTGATAATTGTCTGGGGGGTCGTCACCTTCTTCGCCGCGCTCAAGCTTTTCCGCTGGCGCTGATGAGCGACTCCGCTCCTGTAGCCGCCGAGAATCTTCTTCAGGTCAACGACGCTCTTTCGATTCCGCGCACTGAGCTCGACGTACGGGTATCGCGCGCTTCCGGCGCCGGCGGGCAGCACGTCAACAAGACATCTTCGCGCGTAGAGATCTTCTGGAACGTTCGGGGCTCGCGAGCGCTCGGCGAGAACCAGCGCGCGCGTTTGCTCGACCGGCTTGCTTCGCGACTCACCACCGAGGGAAGCGTACGGGTAGTTGCCAGTGACATGCGGAGCCAGAGCAGGAATCGAAATCTCGCGGAGGAGCGACTCGCGGAACTTTTGCGTCGCGCGTTGATAATTCCAAAAAAGAGACGGCCGACACGACCCACCAAAGCTTCAAAGGAGGCACGACTCGACAAGAAGAAGCGGCGGTCACACACCAAGCGCGAGCGGCAGAATAAATCCTTCGACTAGATTTTCCGTCATTCGTACCGCCACCCGACCCCTTTTCGTCCCCAAGTGACAGAGAAACGCGCCTCGCGCGCGCAGATAGTCGCTGCGTTCGCTTCGATCTATATCATCTGGGGCTCGACGTATCTCGCAATCCGATATGCGATCGAGACGATCCCGCCGTTCATCATGGGCGGAACGCGTTTTTTCGTCTCCGGCGTGCTTCTGTACATCTGGGCGCGACACCGCGGCGCGCCCAGGCCAACCAAGCTGCACTGGCGCAACGCGATCGTTGCCGGCGGCTTTCTGTTGCTCGGCGGAAACGGCGCTGTAGTCTGGGCCGAGCAGTTCGTCCCATCGGGACTCACGGCCCTGCTCGTATCGATCCTTCCTTTTTGGCTCGTGATCATCGAGGGGGTGAGACCGCCAAGGAGGCGTCCGAGCGGTGCTGTGCTCGTCGGGCTGGTGCTGGGTTTCATCGGGATAATCGTCCTCGTTGGTCCGGGCAACGTTGGTGGACAGGGCGATGTCAGACCGCTCGGCGCGCTGGTGCTCATACTCGGCTCCCTGTCCTGGGCGATCGGATCATTCTGGTCGCGCGATGCGGAGCTGCCGGATTCAGGGCTTCTGACCACCGGAATGGAAATGCTCGGCGGCGGTGCGTTGCTGACAATCGTCGGAGTGTTGAGCGGCGAGCTATCTCAGTTCGACGTTCACCACGTGTCGCGAGCGTCCACCCTCGGGCTCGTGTACCTAATCACTTTCGGATCGCTGCTCGGCTTCACGTCGTACATCTGGCTGCTCGACAAAGTCTCTCCAGCGCGTCTCGGGACGTACGCGTACGTTAATCCGATAGTCGCGGTGTTGCTTGGGTGGGCGATCGCGGGTGAGAGACTATCGGTTCGCACGGCCGTCGCCGTGGCGATTGTGATCTGTGCGATTGCGTTGATCACGACGGCGCGGAGTACTACAACTGCTCAGAGCGGGTAGCTCAGCCACCCGTGATCTCCTATCGCAATCCCCTGTGCGTTGTATCATACGAATGCCTCGACTCTAACGGTAACAAGCATGCCCGCTAATGCCCCGTGCGCTCATCTCCGAGCGATTACGACAGTCAAGCAACCGAAGCGGCGGGAGTGTGAAGAGT
>DASZZU010000101.1:0-32169 GCA_035544855.1 Gemmatimonadaceae bacterium
GCCACTTTCAGCACTCTCGCGCGAACTATAGGTTTGCGGTTCTCTACGAGAATGCCGATGGAGCGCCGATGCCGGAAGTATTCGAAAAGAAAGTGCTCGATGGAAAAACCGCCGTCATCACCGGTGGTGGGAGCGGGATCAATCTCTCCATAGCGAAGAGATTCGCTGAGCATGGAGCCAAGGTTGCCCTGATCGGCCGGACTCGGGAAAAACTCGATGCTGCCGCCAGCGAGATTCGCGAGGCCGGAGGCGTTGCCTCCGGGCATCCCGCCGACGTGCGGGACTACGACGCCCTTGCTGGCGCAATCAAGTCAGCACGTGAAACCCATGGCGAAGTCGATCTCGTCGTCTGTGGGGCTGCCGGAAACTTTCCGGCGCCGGCACTCGGCATGTCCGCGAACGGATTTAAGTCAGTAATCGACATCGATCTGCTCGGCACCTTCAACACATGTCGAGCGGCGTTCGAGCATTTGAGGCGCCCGGGAGCCTCCATCATCAACATTTCGGCGATGCAGGCCTTCACTCCAATGCCGATGCAGGCGCACGTGTGCGCGGCGAAGGCGGGAGTGGACATGCTGACAAAATGTCTCGCCATCGAATGGGGGCCAGATGGTGTGCGTGTGAACTCGATCGCTCCCGGCGCAGTTGATGACACCGAAGGGATGCGTCGCCTTGCCCCCACGCCGGAGATTCAGAAACAGTTCACGCGAAGCATTCCACTCCAGCGATTTGCAACCAGGGACGAGATCGCGGACCTCGCACTCTTTCTGTGCAGCGATGCGGCCAGGTTCATCACTGGTGCGGTTGTCGTGTGCGACGGCGGTCAGTCCCTCGCCGGCCTCGGCGTCAACATGATGGCCGCGATGCGCCCGCGCACGTGAGCGAGATCCGCCGCCTCGCGATTTTCTGCGGGTCGAATCCTGGCTTGCGACCCGACTACGTAGAAGCGGCTCGCTCGCTCGGTCGGTTGCTCGCCCAGCGTGGGATCGGAATCGTGTACGGCGGCTCAAACGTCGGTCTGATGGCAGCCCTCGCGGACGCGATGATGGACGAGCTCGGCGACATAATAGGAGTGATTCCACGAATGCTCGTGGAGCGCGAGGTAGCGAACACCGCGCTCACGGATCTGCGCGTTGTCGGATCGATGCACGAGAGAAAGGCGATGATGGCCGAGCTGGCGGACGGCTTCATTGCGCTGCCGGGTGGCATTGGAACGCTCGAGGAATTCTTTGAGACTTGGACATGGGGTCAGCTCGGGATGCACACGAAACCCTGCGGATTGCTCAACGTGGCGGGGTATTTCGACCCGCTGCTCGAGTTTCTGGATCATTCGGTCGCCGAGAGGTTCGTGCACGATGTGCACCGGGCCATGGTCGTAGTGGAGAGCGATCCCGCCGCTCTGCTTGCC
Organism: Gemmatimonadaceae bacterium; assembly: GCA_035544855.1. Taxonomy (GTDB): domain Bacteria; phylum Gemmatimonadota; class Gemmatimonadetes; order Gemmatimonadales; family Gemmatimonadaceae; genus UBA4720. The sequence continues at coordinate 1,409 of DASZZU010000101.1, forward strand.
CGCTTCGAGTCATATGAGCCGCCGCGTGTAGTGAAATGGATCAACGCGGGCACGATCTAGTTTTTCTTCTGTGTGTGCGCCGAAGTCCGATCCCTCCGACGGACCGGCGAGACAATCTCGAATCCACGAAGCCGAGCCGAGGATCAACTCCAGGTCAGCTCGTCGATCGAGCGAGGCCAATCCTGCTTCAGTAGGCGGGAGAGTGCGCGATCGGCGAGCAGCCTTCCCTCGGTCTGACAGCGCGGACAATAATTCGTCTCGTTGTCGGCGTAGCGGATTCTTTGGACCGGCGTTCCACATACCGGGCACGGTTTGCCGAATTTGCCGTGCACGGCCATCTCGTCACGGAACGCAGTCACTTTCGCGGGGAAGTCTCCCTTTGATTCCTTGCGCAGACGATCGGTCCATTCGATCAGTGTCGCCCGTGTGGCGTCGAAGAGGCGCTGTATTTCTTCCTCGCTAAGCCGTCGGGTGTGCTTTATGGGTGAGAGCTTTGCGCGGTGAAGAATCTCGTCCGAGTACGCGTTACCGATTCCGCTGAACAGCCCTGGATCGGTCAGCGATCTCTTCAACGTGTGATTCTCACGTATCAGGTGGTCTGTGAATTCTGCGAGATTGCACTCCAATACTTCCAGTCCGCCGCGCTCGAACTGCTCGAGCGATTGCTCTCCCCGCACGAGCCAGAGTGAAGCGCGACGCTTCGAGCCCGCTTCGGTCAGGATCAGAGTGCCGTTCGTGAAGTCGAACGCGGCGAGGCCGATCTTGCCCGGCAGCTTGCCGCCCGCTGGGACCCACCGCAGTCGGCCGGCAATCATCAGGTGAATCACGAGAAATAGATCGTCCTCGAGCTCGACGACGATTCGCTTCCCCATTCGCCGAAGTCCGACCACACGTTTTCCCTGTGCGGCGCTGATCGGCGGGTCCACAGAGCGCAGGAGAAACGGTTTCGGGATGCGTGTTCGCTCGAGCGTCTGGTCAACGATTCTTGATTCGAGCGCCTCGATGTAGACCGTTATGTCAGGAAGCTCGGGCATCCTTTACCTGTGCCGGTCCCCCATGGCTGCCAACACGTAACTCAGGTTCGCGGTGCCATCCATGATCGGCTCGTTGGTGGAGTAGTCGCCTACATCGTCGTGATAGACGATGAAACCCGCATTGAACGGCGCGTACTCATCAGGGTCGTGCAGGCTGATGCCAAGGAGATTCTTGTAGATCGAGGAATACACAGGTCCGTCCAGTAGTGCTCCCGTCAGCTCGACGTGCATCTCCTTTGCGACGACTGAATGAGGATCGCGCGCAAACACACCGTCGTGTGGCAGGCCGATCACCATCGACGTTCCCCATGGATTCGTCCCGAATAGCCAATCGAGCGCAGCCTGCTCGTATTCCCTGAACTGATTATCTCCTGTCATTCGCCGGTACAAGTATGCCTGAGTAGCGAACGAGGCCATCAGATTATTCGAGCACCAGATGAATGGAATACCGATGCGAAACCCATTGTCAGCTCGCGCTACGACTGCAGTCAGGCCCCTCTTGTAGTAGTCAGCGACGATCTTGCGATCGGAGCCGTTTGCAGCGCGCCAGATCTCATAGTGACCGTTATTGTGCCATGGATACCATTGGTAGTGCTTCGCTGTGTCAGCGCCCATCCACGGCGTGACCGGCTCACGCGAAGCATAATCGAGAGCGTCACGCAGATAGGACCGATTGTGTGTGAGCGCGTAAAGCTCCGCGGCTGCAAGCTCCATGTCGTCGACCCAGTTGTCTTCCTCGTAGTAGTAGGGTGCTCGACCTGGTGCTCCCTGACATACGCCGGGGAATCGCTTGCCGATTGCGTAAGCTGAGAGCGCTCGCTGTCGGAGGTTGGTCGCGAATGCTGGATCCTTCTCCTTATAGATCGACGCGGCAAGCGCAAACGCGGATGCATACTTGCCAGCCGTCGATGCGAATCCATTCGACCTGTTCTTGTACTTGAAGAGTCCCTGCGGCCTGCCGGTGCACGGATACACTGGTCGCTCCTTTCCCTTTCCCCAGCCGTAATCCGCCGAGTCGCTCGGCGGCAGATCCCAGTAGGTGTGATCGCGATCATCGCCGAGCTGGTTGTACATCTCCGAGTCCGACGGAAACATCCTGATGAGCCACTCGAGACCGTGACGCGCTTCGTCGAGCACGTCTGGTACCCCATTGCTCCCCGCCAACCCGCGCGAGTCAAATTGATCGGTGAATGAGCGAGGATGATCGCGATAGGCCATCAACATTACGAACGTCGCGTTGGCGGACGTCATCACGTACTGCAGGTAATCGGAAGCATCCGCCCAGCCGCCCGTTACGGGGACGAACTTACCCGCGCGAGTGGAGTCATCGACGACTATTCCGTCACGCGTGTGCACGACGGTGTGGAAGAGCGGGTTGAATCCGGAGCGCTGCTCCCTCATGTAGTAGAGCAGAGTGTCTGCCGCACCCGCGTAGGCATTGTCCCTTATGCGAACGATGGGCGAAGAGACGCCGCCCGCCGCGATGTGATATTCACCCGTTCGTCTGAGAGACGAGAAATCGAGGCGGTAATTCGTGACGCAGGATCCGAATGGCTTGGCGGGAGTCGCAGGCCGCTCGAGAAGCGTCTTGCCGTAACTATCGGTCACGACGAACGTGCGCAGCTCAGTCTTCTCCAGTGCGCAGAAAACCGCGATTTTTGGGGCGTCGGACAGATACCCAAGCTGGTTGATTCGGATCGCGGCTGTCGTCGGGTAAGCCGCGCCGACTTGGAGTAGCGCGAGAATCTGAACAAGCTGCATAGGGAGAGAGAAAATAGCCGGAATCACCGTGTCGAAGCCATATTCCCTTCGCGACGCCGATCAATCTTCGACCACGGATTCAATGAAAATAACGTCAGCCTTCACGCTTCTTTTTGCCGTTCTCGCCTCGGAGTCAGTCGCGCAGACGGATCTGCGTCTGATCCCGCAGCCGCGGGAGATTCAGCTGGAAGGGTCGGTTTCCATTCGCAGTGGAATCACCATCACGCGTCCGGCGAACTCCGAAGATCGCTTTGTGGCACTCGATCTCGCGAACGCGCTGAAGGAACGAGCAATTCGCGTCACGAGTGGCGAGGGCGGGGCGGGTCCCCGCGTGGTGCTTATGCGGCTCGCTACCCCCGGCGCGCAGAGCGTGTTGCGGCGGCACTCGCTCACGCTCGATCCGGCGATGCGGGACGAAGGCTACGTAATCACCCCTGACGGAAATCGTATGGTCGTCATCGGCGCGACCTCGGCAGGAGTGTTCTACGGTGCGCAGACACTGAAACAGATCGTGAGCGGCGACGGTGACGAAGCCAGGCTCTATCGTGCCACCGTCCGAGACTGGCCCGCGATGCGCTACCGCGGATTTCACGACGATGTGTCGCGTGGGCCGGTGCCGACGCTCGGGTTCCAGAAGAAGCAGATCCGGACACTCGCCGCCTACAAAGTCAACATTTTCTCGCTCTACTTCGAGCACACGCTCGCCTATAATTCGAATCCTCTGATTGCTCCTCCTGGCGGTGCGCTCACTCACGCCGACGTGAAAGAACTGGTGGCCTACGCCGCCAATTATCACGTCGATATCGTTCCGGAGCAGGAAGCGTTCGGACATCTTCATCACATCCTCAAGTATGAGATCTACTCGCCGCTGGCGGAAACGCCGCACGGGCACGTGCTCGCGCCGGGACAGCCTGGCTCGCTTCCTCTCATCAAGCAGTTGTTCGCCGAGATCGACTCGCTCTTTCCGAGTCATTTCGTGCATCTGGGTGCGGACGAGACATTCGAGCTCGGGCGCGGGCAAACAGCGGAGCGGGTGAAGACGGAAGGCATCGGTACCGTGTATCTGGACTTCCTCAAGCAGATCGAAACCGCACTTCGCCCCAGCGGCAAGAGGTTTCTCTTTTGGGGAGACGTCGCCATGAACCATCCGGATCTCGTGAAGACTCTGCCCAAAGATCTGATTGCCGTCGCCTGGAACTACGACCCCGATACGTCGTTCACGAGATTCATTGCGCCATTCCGGGGCGCGGGAATCGAGACCTGGGTCGCGCCGGGCGTCAACAACTGGAATCGCGTTTACCCGGACAACGCTATGGCGCTCCCCAACATCCAGCGCTTCGTGCGCGATGCCCAGCGTCTCGGCGCAACGGGAGTTCTCAATACGTCCTGGGATGACGACGGCGAGTCGCTGTTCAATCAGACGTGGTACGGTGATCTGTTCGGCGCCGCAGCGGCGTGGCAGCCTGGGGAAAGCAGCATCGATGCGTTCGCCGCGAGTTACGGCCGGGTCTTTCACGGAGATCCGACTGGAAAAATCGACGAGGCGCAGCGGAGGATCACGGCGGCGCATGCACTGCTACGCGCGGGAAAGGTCGGCGACGCGAGCGACTATCTGTTCTGGCTCGATCCGTGGAGCGACGAAGGACGAAGCATGGCTCAACGCATTAGGCCCTACACGCACGATCTGCGCATTCTGGCCGAGTCGGCGTTGGTGTTCATTGCACAGGCGAACCCAAAAATCATCCGGGAGCGCGACGCGCTGCAGGGTCTCGAGCTCGGCGCGCGCAAGATCGATTTCATCGGGATGAAATTCCAGTTCGCAGACGAAGTCGTCGCGATGTACGATCGCGCTGCGGATACCACCAGTAAATCACCTGGTCGCGATCTCGCGGACATAACGGGTAGCAACGGCAGACTTCAGGATCTGCGCGACGGCTACTCTCTCATTCGGGACGAGTACGAGAAAGCGTGGCTTCGGGAGAACAGACCGTACTGGCTTCGGAACGTGCTGGCCCGCTACGACCTCGCGACGCAGATGTGGATCGATCGCGCTGACAGGATCAATCTTGCCCGCCAGCAATGGTATCGGACCCAGCAGCTGCCGCCGGCGGCCACTCTCGGCATTCCGGCAAGCATGCCAGGGCTGGCGCCGCTGCCACGGTAGGGCGAGACCTCGGGAAGCAAATCCGTCACTCGGGGAGGTCACCCGGTCAAATATCGGCGCGGCCAAGTGCCTGCGCAAAGTGCTGGCGCGCCGTCAAGACACGCGCGGCGGACAGATAATCCTCACCCAACCGTCGGGCGCCGCTCAGCGCGAGCTCGATGAGGCGCGGAAGGATCTTTCCAATCTCGGGATCCGCTAACCCGAGTCGACCTGCGCGCTCCAGCAGACTCTCGCTCGGCGTGCCCACCAACTTGGCTGCCGCAGAAGCGCTCTCCTCGTCGTAAACGATGCCCGTAACGAACACGAGTGGCGCAGCGAGCCGGTCGCTGTCGATCGCATCGGGGGAGCGGATCTCGAAAAACTCTTTGGGCCTCACCTCGGGGAAGAGCGTCGAGAGATGGAACAGCCAATCCTCGTCGTTCAGGTCTGTCGAGCGCATCCAGTCGCGAAAGCTCAGCCAGGATTGCGAGCCATCGCTGCTTTGCATCGCCTTCGCGTCGAGCGCGAAGGCAAAATATCGGGCAGCAGGATCAGTAGAGTCGCACGGTAGTCCGGTGCGCGAAGGATCGAGCGTGCGCCATAGATGCGCGCGGAAGCTCGCGTGCGCGGTCGATTGTCCGGCGTAGCTGCGCGAATTGGCGAACAGCGCAACCATGTACGGCGCGAGCGCGTTGACAAGCACCCACCGCTTTTCAGGCTGATGACCGCGCTCGACATTGATCTGCACCGCCGCAGTCTGTCGCATCATCCGCACCCCCGATGGGCCGATCGAATCGAAGTAGCGGGTCATCCTGCTATACCGATCGCGATGCAGCTGCAACGGGACAGCCTCGATGTCGTTGTATGGATCGACGCCAAATGCGAGCAGCTCGATGTCAGCTGCCGTCATGGCTTGGCGAATGGTCGCGACGAGAGCTTGCGTCGCCTCTATTACCGATGACGCATTCGCATGCGGAGCGCTGCTGATCTCGATCTGTCCGCCTGGCTCGAAGGAGATACGAGCCCCGTCATCGAGCTTCCACGACGGCGGATCGCTCTCGGCTAATCGCTCGAGCCAGCCTTCACGCTTCCCCAGCCGCGAAAGAACATCCGCTGTGGTCGGCCCTTCATTCCCTCTGGGCAGAGCCGGCAGGCGCGTTGATGCATGGACAGGAATGAGCTCGATCTCCACGCCAATCGCGCGCGGTGTTCTCGAGTTCATCGGAGAGAAGAAGCGATGCCGGAGATCGTCCAGCAGCTTTGCCTCAGAGAGGCTCACAGGGCTGGCTCAGCTCTCCGCGCGAGCGAGTGCGAGAGCGAAAGAGCCATCGTCCGCCGGCATCCACTTCTCCATTGAGAGTCCGGACGCCGAGAGGATATCCTCGAGTGTCGCGCGGTCGTACTTGTAGCTCAGCTCCGTGCGGATGGTCTCGCCTTCCCTGAAACTGATCTCGCCGATCTCGGGGATGACTACCGTGTGCGCTCTGCGCGCTACGAGGTGCATCTCGATGCGCCGATGCTCGCTACTATAGAATGCGCGGTGCTCGAATTCCCTCAGCGGAAAATCGGCATTGAGCTCGCGGTTCAGCCTCTCGAGCACGTTGAGATTGAACGCCGCCGTCACACCCTGCGAATCATTGTACGCGCGATTGATGATCGCCGGATCCTTGACGAGGTCGGCGCCGAGGAGGAATCGATCGGACGGCCCCATGGCGCGGGCGATGTGCGATAGAAGCCGTACCGCCTCCTCGCGCGGAAAGTTGCCGATCGTGCTTCCCAGGAAAACCACCAGCGTCGGACTGGCTACTGGTGGAAGGGCGAATGGCTCCGTGATGTCGGAGACGACCGGTGTGATCCGAACATTGGAGTAGTCAGCCTGCATCTGGACGGCCATCGCCTCGAGAAAATCTTTGCTCACATCGATAGGCACGTAGCATTCGGCGCACCCGCTCTCGCGCATTGCGTCGAGAATGATGCGTGTCTTGGTCGCGCTGCCGGCACCAAGCTCCACGAGAGAGCACGGGCGAACCGATGCCACGATCTCGGGGATCTTCTTCTCCAGCAGAAGACGCTCGGCGCGCGTGAGATAATACTCGGGGAGCTGAGTGATCTCCTCGAACAGCTCCGATCCGCGCTCGTCGTAGAAATATTTGGGCGAGAGCTGCTTCGGCGTGGTCGTCAGACCTTGCCAGACGTCGCGTAGCATCTGCTGTCGCGAACGATGGACGGTGTATGGCGGCGTTTCGCCGACGACATCACGGGAGTGATTTTCCTTCATGCGTCCTGCGCGCAACGGAAGCCGCTGAAGATCTGCCGCCTTATCGGATAATCCCAGTTGCGGAAAGTGCTCCGAATTGCACCGGACCGGGTTGCCCACGACCCGCCGCGCAACACCTTGTATTCCGAGCCGAAAAATTCCTCGGAGTACTCCTTGTACGGGAAGCTCTGGAATCCCGGGTACCCGTTGAGGTCGCTCGATGTCCATTCCCATACGTCTCCGATCATGCCGTAGCAGCCGATTGGGGACACGCCGCTGTCATATGTACCGACGGGAGCGACGTCGAACGAAAACTGATCGACGTTCGCGTTCGTCGAATTGGGATTAGAATCACCCCACGGAAATCTTCGCGCGCTTTGGGTCGAAGGATCCCAGGACGCGGCACCCTCCCACTCGAATTCGGTCGGCAGGCGCTTGCCGTCCCATTTCGCGAACGCTTCCGCCTCGAAGTAGCAAACATGACAAACGGGACGCGTAGCGTCGACGGATTGCGTGACATTCATCGTCCGGTTGATCCAGCCGTCGCCGTCACGGGTCCAGTACTTGGGTGCAATCGCGCCCGATTCCGTGAGCCACTTACGCCCGGCATCCGACCACAGATCCTCGCGCTCGTAACCTTTGTCCGCGATGAAATCGAGGTAGCGCCCGTTCGTCACCGGATTCCGGTCGATGAGAAAAGGGCGCAGCTCCACTTCGTGTAGGGGACGCTCGTTGTCGTACGCAGCGCTCCGATCTCTCGTTCCAATGGTGACGCGGCCACCGTCGAAGCCAACCATTCCACCAGCGCTGAGCGGACGTCTGGGGAAGGTTATTGCGTGAGGCGGACGGTACGGCTCGCCTTTCTTCAGTTGCAGCGTCTGAAGAATCGTCTCGTTGTGCTGATACTCGTGCTGAAGGACCATGTTGTACACGTACCCGCCCTCGAGCAGCGGGTTGTCATCGTCCCACTCGAGCCGATCGAGGCGGTCGAGAACGCGCTCACGTATCTCTTGCAGCCGCGCCATCATCTGCGACAGCGTCGGAAGCGCCAGTGATGCGCGGGTCGCGCGTGGATGCTCGAACGGGTTGTACAGCCCAGGCATTTCCGAAAACTCGATCGGGCCATCCAGATTCTGAGTGAGCCAGAGCTCCTCGAAGTGCGCAATGTGCCCGACGTCCCAGATAATCGGACTCATCAAAGGATCGTGCTGCCGATGCAGATCCTCATCGGAGAGTCCGGATATCAGCAATAGCGTCCGATCTCGCGCTTCCTTCAGGAGATCAGCGACGTCCTGCTTGGAAGGGCGGATAGGGGCAGCCAGACGTGATGCAGTCATAAAGGAGGGCCACAGACGAGCATGCAATGATATTGCCGTCACCCGAACTTGCCAATTTGGCCAACAGATCTGCGTTCTGCTGAGCGTTCGCTGACCTCATCGATCTTCAATCACCCCAGCGACTTAGGATGTTACTCCATCGAGCGCGCAACGAAGCGGCTGGGATAACTCCCGCCGAAAAACGCAAGGGGTGCTAACGGGCGCCAATTTCAGCGACGGTGACTACACTACACTGTGGAGTGGTACTCTGGTCAGCGGATCAAGGAAATGGCTGAGCAAAAAATCGCGCTCGTAACGGGAGGCAACCGGGGAATCGGCTTCGAGAAAGCCATCCCCTGGTAGAATTGCACTGAGGGGCTTTCCCGAATAGGTTTTTCGTCCCACGCGTAACATGGCAAATCCCACCGAAGTTGCACTGAGCCCATCGGGCCGTCACAGTTCCTCGATCGGCTTTTTCGAGCGGGTACCCATCGTGGCAGGCACCGCCGTCGCAATCCTCGGCGCACTCGTTTTTGCCGGCTGGGCTTTCAATCTTCCCATCGTCACGGAGTGGAAGCCCGGCGGAATCCCGATGATCCCGCTCACGGCGCTCTGCTTCGTGTTCAGCGGTGGCTCACTTATCATCGCGGCGCGACCGCGCCAGAGCGCAACTACGGGAGCAATTCAACAGATGCTCGCCGCCCTCGTTGCCACAATCGCGATCCTCACTTTCTACGAGTATATCCGCGGCGGCGAATCACGATTCGATCTGCTGCTCTTCGGCAACAGGTTGGTCCAAACGCCGTGGTCTCCGCCGGGCCGGATCGCGATCAACAGCGCCGGAAGTCTTCTCCTCTACTCGCTCGCCCTCCTTTTCATTCCGCACGACCGCCGTAAGCGAGACCTGCGCGCGCAAATGTTCGCCACTCCCGCTCTGCTCATCGCGCTCGTCGCGATACTCGGCTACGTCTTCGGCATTAGGGGAATGTACGCTGTCTCACAGTCGTCGGGGATGGCGCTTCCCACCGCAATCGCGCACCTGATACTCGGTGTCGGAATTATTTTCGCGGTCCGGGATCGCGGTGTTCCGGCGCTTCTGATGGACGAAGGACCCGCGGGAGTTCTCACTCGCAGACTTCTGCCGGCAGCGTTGCTCGTGCCGATAGCCCTCGGCATCATCCGCCTGGCGGGAGAATCCGCGGGCATGTATGAAACGGAATTCGGCGTATCGCTGTTTGCGGTCGCCAGCATTCTGACCTTCGTTGGACTGGTGCTATGGTCGGCACGAGTGCTGCGCAACACCGACAAGGAGAGGGTAGATCTTCTCGCGCTCGAGAAGGAAGCCCGGGCGCACGCCGAGCACGCGCGCAGCGAAGCGGAAGCGGCGCGCGCGGAGGCCGAGAGAGCGAACAACAGCAAGACGGATTTTCTGGCGGTGATGTCGCACGAGCTGCGCACTCCGCTCACCGCGATCATGGGTTATGAAGAGCTTCTCTCCGATGGAATCACCGGGCCAGTGACGGAGCTGCAACGCCAGCAGCTCGGTAGAATCAACGCCAGCGCGCGACATCTGCTCGGCCTCATCGATGAGGTCCTCACCTTTGCGCGTGTCGACATCGGGCGCGAGCGAGTGCGGTGGGAATCGATGTCGGTGAACCACACATTGAGCGATTCAGCAGCGCTCGTCGAGCCCATGGCGACGACAAAGAGCCTCAAGCTGGTTGTCAAGCTGCTGGACGAGGATCAGGCGATTCAGACTGACGGCACAAAACTGCGACAGATGCTGGTGAACCTTCTCTCCAACGGAATAAAGTTCACGGAAATGGGAGAAGTTCGTCTTGGCTGCCTCGTGAGCAACAGCACTCTCGAGGTCAGCATTGCCGACACCGGCGTCGGGATTGCGGCGGAGAATATCGAGTACGTGTTCGAGCCTTTCTGGCAGGCGGAGCAGACGGCGACGAGAAAAACGGGAGGCACCGGGCTCGGCCTCAGCGTGACGAGAAAACTTGCCCGACTGCTCGGCGGCGATGTAACGGTCGCGAGCAGAGCTGGGACTGGAACGACATTTCTGCTGACGCTCCCGATGAAAGCTCCCGTCGGCGAAACAATCCGGCGTCGCGACACGCCGACGACACCGACCAGTCCGTTGGTCTCGTTACAGACCTGACTGCTAGCGACCCAATCTTTGCGAGCAGCTTTCTGCTATCGGCGCGAACCGAGAGCGTTCATCAGCGCCGGCACCTCGTCCGACAGCTCTCTCGCCAGGAATCCAACGGGGCCATTCGTCCTCGGCCGGGTTTGGCGTGAGAACCACCTGCGTATCTTCAGTGAATCGGAAGCGGCCGCCGCGGAGAGCACTCAGCGCGATCGCATCGATCACAATCTGCATTCCCGCAAGCCGGGGAAGCAGAGCTTCCATGAAGCTGCGAATCGCGTCTTCGCTGAGCATTCCCGGACCGATGAGGATCGCATTCGCCTGCCCGGCGCATTCCGCGGCGCGCACGCCAGCTTTTCTGTCGAGAAATCCGTCGCCTGTCTCAGGCAGCGAGAAGACGCGCGCTTCAGGAAGCGCAACGCCAATCGCTGTCGCCGCACTGCGCGGCCGGCGATCTGAAGTTTTCCAGCTCCGGCGCGTAAAGCGGCAACGCCGGCGAGCAGCAGCGCACCCGGTACTTCTACGGCGCCGCCGACCACCATGGCGATGCCGCGATCCTGTTTGTCCGCATCCTCGCTCGGCTGCGGAATCTGCCAGCGGCGAAGGAGGGAAGCGGTGACGGGTACTGAGCGCTTGCTAGCGCGCGCCGACACCGGCGTCAGGCTCTGATGTCACGGGAGCGCCCGCCTCTTCGAGAGGTGCCACAAAATTATAAAGCTTGAGACGCAAACTGCCGCGCGGGCCGAGTGTCTCATCGTACTCGTAGAGTGTGACCAAGCAGTTGGCGAGCTCGGCTTTCTTGTCGACCGCGAGCAGCTCGGTCTCCGTCATATGCTCCAGAATGTAGCGCATGCAGAGCACCACTACCGCGTGGGAGACAACCAAAACCCGCTCGTCGCAGTACTCGCGCGAGATCATCTCTGTGGCGCTGCGCAAACGAAGGATGACATCGCACCAGCTCTCGCCCCCGGGCGGGCGGTGGTAGAATTTGCCGAGCAGGCGCCTGAATTCGGCCTGGTCGGGATGGTGGTCTCGAACTCCCACGGAGGTGAGTCGGTCGAGAATGCCGAACTCCTTTTCGCGGAATCGCTCGTCGACGATGAGCGAATAGCTGTCGGCGGACATTCCGGCGGTTTTAACGATGAGACCGGCGGTGTGACGTGCGCGCAGGTACGGAGATGTGAGCACGACGGTGGGGCGCTCTTCCGGTGGCAGCGCTCCGAACCAGCGGCCCAGTGCGATTGCCTGGCGTTGTCCGAGCTCCGAGAGCGGGACATCGACGTCGCGGATGTCGATGTCGATCATCGCCTCACCGGCTTTGTGGGCGGCATCACGCGCCACGTTGCCGGCGGATTCGCCGTGGCGAATGAGATAGAGTCGATTCGGCCAGATCTGGTTGGGTTTCACGCGCACTAGCAAGTCAAGGAGTGTACCAGTTTCCGGATTGTGACTGGCCCAGATCTTTGGTGCGAACCTTGTAACCGAGTCCGCCATGAAAGCAACGCCGGATCAGCACGATCCCGATTGGCCGCGGTATCCGGAAACTCTACTGAGCTTTGCGACGCACCCGCCGGTGGAAATCGACCTGCGTGAGATCCCGCCCGATTCTGCGCTCGCGCAATTGAGAGCAGCTGGACTCGGAGAACCGTTCGCTATCATGACAGCCTTCGACCCGGAAGGCAGAAATCTCTCCGCGGCAGAGAACGAGCGGCGGAAGCAGGAGCTTGATCGAAGATTATCCGCCACGGGATACGGGTTCGTGCAGGTGGACTGCTGTTCCGCTGATCGCTCTCACTGCGAGTGCAGCGTCGCCGTCACAATGCCGCAGGAGAAGGCGCTCGATCTCGCGCGTGAGATGCAACAGGTCGCGATCTTCTGGTTCGACGGAAAGCGTTTCTGGATTCTGGGCGCGCTCGTCGAGACGGATCCCCTGATGCTGCCGCGGAGCTCGTGAACTGGAAAAAATGGACAAGTGCAACAGAAGACTACCTGCCCGGAGCCGTCAGCCTACAAGCTGATAGCCCCGGGCAGGTAGTCTTCATCTGTTGTTCAAATCCAGAACTGCGACTTTACGTCAGTGGCTTGTACCTGTAACCGTAAGCTCCGCCCTTGGCCGAGGTGATCTTGAACGTCTTGGTGCTCTTCGGCGACACGGGCCCCACGGTCGTGGTCTGTGTGTCGATGACATTTCCGGTCTTGTCGAGCAGCTCAATGTTTACCGTGTAGGTCTTGGCAGTTGCGCCGCGATTCTCGATCGTTCCGCCGATGGTCGTCTCGGTGGGGCGGCGTGTGAACTCCGTCACCGCGAGCTTGACCGGCGCGTTCTCGGACTTGTTGTTCCAGTACACGAGCGAATCCGTGTAGATCTTCTGCAGCTTCTTGTCCTTCGTTCCCTGATACAGACCCCTATAGGCGAAGGCGTAAAGCAGCGGGTTGTCGGGATTGCTCGGATCCATCGCAACGAGCTTGTCTATCAGAGGGAACGCTTTGGAAAACTCGTTGCTCTGAATGTACGTTGCGGCGAGATTGTTCATAGCATCGCGCGAGTACGGATTCATAGCCAGCGCGGCGTTGAACAGCTTCGCTGCGTCGGTTGGGTGGCCATTCCTGGTAGCGACTACGCCGGCGTGCACGAGGGCGATCTCACCATACTTCGAGGGATTGGCGAGCATCGGCGCGTAGATAGTCGGCACCGATGTACTGTCGCCCGCCTCCACGTACATGCTCGAGACGTTGTCTATCGCATCGGCAAGAAGGATATCGTTGTTCGCGACAGCGATGTAATCCTGCCACGGCTTGATCGCCTCGCGTGCCGCCGCCTTCTTGGCTGCTCCAGTCGCTGCCTCGGCTCTGTCCGAAGCGGACGACGCTATCTCGTACATGGTCTTGGTGCGCACGTCGGCGTAGGTCGTGTCAGTACCAGCAGCGGCCAGCGCCTGTTTCCAGTAATCATTGGCGGCGGCCCAGTTCTTCCGGTTCTGCGCGATCGAGCCAAGGACCGAATACGCGTACGGCGCGTGACGATCGAGCAGCAACGACCTCTTGGCGAAAGCCTCGGCGGAATCGAGCTGGTTGGCGTTGAGGGCGCTGATCGCCGCGTTGAGCGTATTCAGCCACGGCTTCTGCTGACGCCACTGCATGACCACCGGTACGCACTCAGGCGATGCCTTCTCGACGACCGAGAACGACGAATCCGCCGCCGCGAACAGATCGATCGTGCCGGTTGGGTTGGTGGTGAGGCCAAGCGCGCTCCGCTGGACCACTGCGGGAGTGTTCGGCTGCATCAGGTAAAGGACGTAGGCCTCGCCGCGCAGATAGCTGCGCGCGGTAGGATTGTCGGTGCCGTTATCGACAAGACGCAGCACATCCTGCAGGTCCTTCGTCGGGGTTCCCTTACCCGAAGCCGCGATTGCGCGCGTCATCGAGAACTGGGCTTTGGCGATATCGCCCCTGGTATTGGCGGTAGGATCGCAGGCCGGCGCGGCGTTCTGCGCCACAAGCGGTGTGGCGACGAACACACCAAACGTCAGAGCGGCCGCGATCCTGTTCACAAAAGCTTGCATCAAGGATCTCCCTGATTTGTGATGAGGTGGGTGGGATTACCAGTCCGATAATATACCGCTCAGCATTCTTCGTTCCTGCCAACCACGAAAAAAACCTTATTTGTGCGTACCGGCTTCTTGGACCAGGTCCAAAGCGCGGCGGACGTGGGCTTCGGTCGTGTGGATATTGCCGATGGCAATTCGAAGCGCATAACTCCCACGCACCCTGGTGTGGGAGAGATAGACCTCGCGTGTCGCGTTCACCTTCTCGAGCACCCGCACGTTGTGCTGATTGAGCTCATCGGCAGTCATACTCGCGGGCCGGTGTCGGAATACAACGGTCGAAAAGATGACCGCAGCCAATCGCTCGAGAGTTGGATCATCGTCGATCCACTTTGCCAGCCTTTGCGCAGTCTGGATATGCTCCCGGACAAGTGACTGGAGCCCCTCGACGCCAAAATTCCGGATCACGAACCAGAGCTTGAGCGCCCGGAACCGGCGGCCCAGCGCGATTCCGTAGTCCATCAGATTGACGACACCCTCGCCTTCGCTCACGACCAGGTACTCCGGTACATGCTGGAACGCGCGCTTCAATAAATCGGGGCGCGAAGTGTACAGGACCGAACAATCCATTGGGGTGAAAAGCCACTTGTGTGGGTTCACCACCAGAGAATCCGCGTGATCGCATCCTTCGAGCACGTATCGCATCTCGGGCAGAATCGCAGCGGTCCCGCCGTAGGATGCGTCGACGTGCAGCCACATCTTCTCTCTCTCGCAAATCCTGGCGATAGCTGGTACCGGATCGATTGCCGTGGTCGACGTCGTACCCACCGTCGCCACCACCGCTAACGGAATCGCACCCAAGCGGCGATCACTCTCCACCGCCGCATCGAGTGCCCCGGCATCCATGCGCAGTTGATCGTCGGTGGGAATTTTTCTGAGCGCACTCAGACCAAACCCCAGCGTCATCACCGCCTTGTCCACGCTCGAATGCGCTTCCTCCGAGCAATACACTACCACCCTCGGCATGTCCGCTCTTCCCGACATCCCATCCTGTCGTATCCGCAGCTCGGGATGCATCTCGCGCGCGGCGGCAAGAGCGTAGAGCGTGTTGGACGAGGCGGTGTCGCCGATGACGCCGAAGAATTTGTCGGGGAGCCCGAGCATCTGCCGCAGCCAATCGAGCGTCAGCAGCTCCAGCTCGGTCGCGGCAGGGCTCGTCCTCCACAACATCGCGTTGACGTTGAGTGCCGCGGTGAGGGCTTCGCCGAGCACGCCCGCACCGGTCGACGAGTTGGCGAAGTAGGCCATGAAGGCGGGATGATTCCAGTGCGTCGTCGCCGGCACGATCAACTTCCGGAAGTCATCGAGCACAGCATCCATCGACTCGCCCCGCGACGGGGGAGATTGCGGCAGCGAATCGCGAAGGTCCCCTGGCCGTACGTCGGGCAGCACCCGCCACTGTTCCGGATTCTCGAGGTAGTCCGCGATCCAGTCGATGACGGCATGCCCGTGCCTGCGGAATTCATTGGGCTGCATCGCCACAAATATAGAGTTTCCACCCTCACGCGACGGTCGGATTCAGCAACCGTATATTTTCGCGGATGCATGCTCGATCGTGACCACTCCCACTGACGGGTCAGAATGAAGTCTGCTGCTTCTAACACACTCAATCGAGTAGCGGTTGCGCACCTGAAGAAGGTCGATCCTGTCATGGCGCAGGTGATCGAGAAGGTTGGACGGTACAAGGGATGGCCGGCTAGCGGTGGAACCCACTTCGATGCGGTAGCGCGCTCGATCGTTTTCCAGCAGTTATCGGGGAAGGCAGCAGGAACGATTCACGGCCGCTTTCAGGGATTGTACGGTGGACGGACGCCGCTTCCCGCCGAGCTCGCGGCAACGTCCGACGAGCAGCTCCGTGCGGTTGGATTGTCGCGACAGAAGTCCGCCTATCTAAAGGACCTGGGTGCGCGGGTGACCGCCGGACAGCTCCCCATCGAGACGCTCCATGAGCTGACTGACGAGGAGGTCATCGCGGCGCTCACTCAGGTCAAGGGCATCGGACGCTGGACGGCGCAGATGTTCATGATGTTCCGACTCAGGAGGCCCGATGTACTGCCCGATCTCGATCTGGGGATACAGAAGGGAATTCAGCGGGCGTATCGTCTGCGAAAACTGCCGCCACCGGAGCGGGTGCAGAGAATCGGGGCCAAATGGGCTCCATACCGTACTGTTGCATCGTGGTATCTATGGCGCTATCTCGATACACCCGCCTCCGTGCCACGCTCATCGGGATGAATTCTCGTCTTAAGTAGCGTCCCGGCGCTCATTCGCACGAAGTCTGCATAAGAGGCTTACTCACCGTAATCTCATAGAATGTCCACCGCACAAGTAGAGCTCCAGCCATCCGCCGTCCTGTACGACGACTGGGCGGCATCGCGTTGTCGCGCGGTGCTGACCGCGCTGTTCGGCGAGCCGGAGCAGCGAACGTTCGACGTGAGATTCTGGGATGGGACCGTCGATCGCGGCGCCAATCCGGGTTCGCTATACACGCTGGTCCTCAACAGGCCCGCCGCGCTTCGCCGGATGTTGCTGCCACCAAACGAGCTGTCAATCGTGGAATCCTTCATCGCCGGCGATGTCGATATCGATGGCAGCATGGAAGCGGCATCCAACCTCGGCGAGGCCATCGGTGGGCGACTGCGGTCGCCAATCGCGGTCGCCAAGTTAATCCGGCTCGTGGTCGCCCTTCCGGGTCAGGCGGAAGACGATCTCGCCGATACCCGCTTTCCGGAGCACGCACGGAAGCTCGGCCAACGACACACTCCGGTGCGTGATGCCGCGGCGATCCAGTTCCACTACGACGTCGGCAACACTTTCTACAAGTTGTGGCTAGATCGGCGAATGATTTATTCGTGCGCGTACTTCCGATCGCCGGATGATTCACTGGAGGTCGCACAGGAAGCCAAGCTCGATCTTATCTGCCGCAAGCTGCGCCTCAAGTCGGGAGAGCGCCTGCTCGATATCGGTTGTGGCTGGGGCGGGCTGATCATGCACGCAGCGGAGCATTACGGAGTCGATGTTACGGGCATCACACTGAGCGAGAATCAGGCTTCCCTCGCGCGCGAGCGAATCGAGAAGGCCGGGCTCGGCGACCGCTGCCGGGTAACGATTCGCGATTACCGCACACTCACGGAAGGTGACGGCTACGACAAGATCTCGAGCGTAGGAATGGTCGAGCACGTCGGGCTCAGTCACTTGCCCGTGTACTTCGCATCCGCTTTTCGCGCTCTCAAGCCGGGTGGCTTGTTCATGAATCACGGCATCATCAGCCTTGGCGAAGCGAGGCCGAGGTCGGTGGGCGAGAGGATTTTCCGCACGTTCTGGAGGGCCGATGCGTTCATCGACAAGTACGTCTTTCCCGATGGGAAGCTGACGGCCACGCACGATGTGATCTCCGCGGCGGAAGGAGCGGGATTCGAGGTGCGCGACGTCGAGAGCCTGCGCGAGCATTATGCAATGACGCTCCGTCACTGGGTACGCTCGCTCGAAGAGAAGCGTGACGATGCGATCGCGCTTGTTGGGGATAACGCCTTCCGGGTGTGGCGGCTCTACATGTCGGCCTCGGCGAACGCGTTCGCAACGGCGAAGATCAATATTCTTCAAACTCTGCTGGCGAAGCCTGATGAGCGCGGCCATTCGAACATTCCGCTCACTCGTGACGACCTCTACGCCAGGGCCTGATTCATCGACGCTCTCCTTGTGGTAGATTGAAGGGATACAATCAGTTTTGGAGAGCAGCATGGCTGTCAAAGTCTTCATCAAGCCCGACCGTAGATACTACCAGGATCGCGAGGGGATTTTCCGCCCCATCGAGAATCTGAGCATCACTGCGTCGACGCCCACATATCCTGCCGTGCTGCACAAGACGCGTCGCACGATGATCCTTGCCGATGATCGCTCGCATGCGGTGGTCGCGCTGGACCGGGAGCTTGTTGTCTCCAGAAACGCGGAGCTGTCCGCCGTCCTGATCGCCTATCAGGAGCCGACCGAAACAACATGGGGAGCGCTGGCGCGGCACATGGAAGCCGAGGATTCGACGGCGGAGCTCGCCAGGGAAGTGAAGAGCAAGGCTTCGATCGAACGGAAGAGAAAGGCCGCAGAAGCCCGGTAGGCAATGCGGGCCAGATGTCACGCTCTGGTTGTTCTGATATTTGCGAGCGCACTGACCGGGTGCGCTTCGCCTCCTCCGCCGCCACCCCCACCAAAGCCGGTCGTCGTCGTCGGTCCCCCGACTGATACCGTAAAGATTCCACTGACGGATCTTCTGGCGCGGACATATTACGGAAACCCCGGTGGTCTTTATCCCGGAGGAATCAATCAGCCCCCGACAGATCACGATTCCGTGGCGCGGGCGCGACGAAACGCGATCAAGCCACTCGACGTGAATGGCGACGAGAGCCCGTTCGGGAAGTACGTGTTGATCTCCATCGGAATGTCGAACACGACACAGGAGTGGTGTTCGCAGAGCTCCGGGCCGCCGTGCGCGCCGTGGACGTTCATGGGGAAAGCGGCGACCGACCCGAGCGTCAATCACTACACCCTGGTGATCGTGAATGGCGCGGTGGATGGTCAGGATGCGCCGGCGTGGACGTCGCCGAGCTCTCCGAACTACGATCGCATCAAGTTTGCGCGTCTCGCGCCGCTGGGGCTGAGCGAGAATCAGGTGCAGGCGGCGTGGGTGAAGCTCGAGGATCCGAAGCCTTCGGTGTCCCTTCCCACCGACAGCGCCGATGCTCACGTCTTTCTCACGAATCTCGGACTGGTTCTCCGGGCAATGAGGATACGCTATCCGAATCTGCGCATTGTTTTTCTTTCCAGCCGGACCTACGGTGGCTATGCGACGATCGATCTTAATCCGGAGCCCTATGCGTACGAGAGTGGGTTCTCGGTGAAGTGGGCAATCGAGTCGCAGATCAACGAGATGCGTGGATTGCCCGCTAACCCACGGGCCGGAACACTCAACTACACCAAGAAGTCAGCGCCGTTGATTGTGTGGGGACCGTATCTTTGGGTGAGTGGAATTACTCCGCGCTCGGACGGCGTAGCTTGGGATCGTGCCGATTTCGAAGAGGATGGTACGCATCCTTCGCAGAGCGGGGAGACCAAGGTCGCGGGGTTGTTGATGGATTTTTTCAAGACGTCACCGTACGCGCGTTGCTGGTTCCTGGTGAATCAATATTGTTTATGAGGAGATCTGTATGCCGCTAGTACAATTGAAAGACCTACCCGCCTCTGCCCGCACCTGGGTTTTCGGCGCCGATAAGACACTCGAAGGGCCAGCGTCCGAGACGTTATTGGGTGAAGTCGATCGCTTTCTTTCCCAATGGAAGGCACACGGCTCACCACTAACGGTCGGTCGAGACTGGAAGTACGGCCGCTTCCTCACCGTAGCGGTAGATCAATCAACAGCTGGCGCATCTGGCTGCTCAATCGATGGACTCTTTCGCTCGCTCAAGGCGTTGGAACCTAGACTGGGAGCGAGTCTGGTAACGAGCGGTCTCATTTTTTACCGCGATACCAGTGGCGCGATTCAGTCGGTAGACCGCGAGCGCTTTACTACACTGGGCGCCGAGGGGAAAATCCAACCCAGTACAAGCGTCTTCGACCCGACCGTCACTACACTCGGCGAATGGCGCGCACGCTTCGAGCTCGAAGCCTCACAGTCGTGGCACGCCGGCCTGATGCACGACAAACAACCCGTGTGAAGACTCATACCTCGTACCTCACCTTCAACACGAAGAAGCGGCACGAGATCATCGACATCACCGAAGAGGTCGAGAAGTGTCGCGCCGCAGCGGGAATCAGCGAAGGAATGGTGCTCGTCTCCGCGATGCACATCTCAGCGTCGGTGTTCGTGAACGATCACGAACCCGGATTGTGGAAGGACATTCTCGACTGGCTGGAGACCAGGATTGCGCCCTGGTCACCCGATGACTATCGGCACAACAGCGGAACCGGCGAAGATAACGCGGCGGCCCATCTGCGCTCGCTCACGATCGGCCACGAGGTGATCGTGCCGGTGACGAAAGGAAAACTCGATTTTGGTCCGTGGCAGCGGGTGTTCTATGGCGAGTGGGACGGTCAACGTCCCAAGCGGGTCCTGCTCAAGGCGATGGGGGAGTAGCCTCGGTCTTCTCGACCGCTTCCTGGGCGCCGATAAATCCAACGCGGCTGTGGGTCCCGTCGCAAAACGGCTTCGTCACCGAACCGCCGCAGCGACAGAGCGAGATCCATGTTTTCCCTTCTGGGCTGGTCTTCCTTCTGCCCTCTGGAATGGGAACCGGGATTCCTTCGTGATCGACTAGGTTCACGTCGCCGTGCACCCTGTACGGGCCATTCTTCCGGATCTCGATCGTAACGTCTGCCATTTCGCATCCTTATAAATGAGCGCTTAGTCCGGTTGTAAATACGATATCCCGTTACAACGAACTCATATCCCCAAAAGTGCTTGTCAGCTGCAACGTATGGTAGATGCCAGGCGATGGGCTTTGAGTCTAATTCGACGGAGATTGCACAGGTCGCGAGAGCCGACTGCGGCAGTTCACGTCGAGAAAGTTCATCGTCTTCACCCAGAATTGCTTCACATGCTCCGGCTGGACTATGAGATGACCTTCATCGGCGAAGGTTAGCGTTTCTACAGGCTTTCCAGCAATGTGCATTGAATCAGCCATGATTCGAACATTGTCTGGAAGAATCTGTGTGTCGCGCTGCCCAGCGACTGCTAGTAGAGGAGCTGTGGCTGATCGTGCATTGGCGGCGGGAGAGAATTTGCGATAGACGTCGGGTAGCTGCGCTGGGGTCCCTCCGAGAATTCCCCGAAGGAGTCCGTCCGCCGGATAATTGGCCTGGAGCACCCAGTCAGCACGGCCGTTAACGGCCACGACCGCACAAAATCTCGATGAATGTGTGAGGTAGTAGTATGCCATTGCTCCGCCATGACTGTGACCGATGACGGCGACGCGCCGACCATTGATAATTCCTTTAGTATCCAAGGCATCGAGCAGGAGCTGCGTGTCCTCGAGTTGCACCTGACCGTAACGGCCCTGATCGCGATTATCCGATGCGGTGCCACGCGTATTTGGCCGAACAACCGCATATCCTGCAGAGAGGAGCGGCAAGATGCCTTTGTCGAGGAAGTATTCGCTTCGAGGGAATTCGTTCCGGTAAGCACCATAGGGTATCACGACCAATGGCGGCGGCTTATTCTCCCCGACCCGGAGTGTTGGGAGAAGTAACTGGGCTTCTAGTGTGTCTCCCTCTAACGACGGCCATTGGAAAATTCGGGTGATGTACGGCAGCTCTGAGGCAATTTTACCATTCATGCGCGTCACGTTCCGCGCTCCCGATAGACTATGAGTGGTAGCGACGCTTGCTACCCAGACATCGCTCGGGAGTTCGCCCGATTCCATCGTGTATGCAACTAGAGGGAACGGGTATTGGTGCGTGTCACCGGCTGATCCAACGGCTGTGGCGAGCGTGTCAGATCCGGTGAGTAATCCCGTAATGCCGGACGGATAAGAAACTACGGCTAATCGAGCCGACATACCTTGGGGAACCGTGGTGATAAGAGCCGAGTCACCCCATAGCCACGCGACGAAACGCCGTTTAGGAAGGCTCTGAACTTGGGGAACAGCGTGGAGCACGCTATCAAGTGCGAACACAATTGTGCGACGGTTCTGATCCTGAGCAAGAATCAATCGTCCGCTCGGTGACCATCGGAGATCGCGCAAAAAGGCTGCTGAGTCAGTCGCGATCACGCGTGCTACATGTAGCTGGCTATCGTTGTCGGCGAGGAGTTCGATGGTGCTCGGGCCCCGGCCGAAGCCTGTTGAATAGGCCAAGAATCGACCATCCGGGGACCACGCAACAGAGAATAGATGTTTCTCGCTATTTGACCACTGCCGCACTACGCCAGTGGCTAGGTCTAGAACGTAAAGCTGCAAAGCATTGGAAGAATCTCTTCTAGCGAGAAAAGCGATTCTGTCGCCATGAGGTGACCAGGCGGGACCGCCAGCGGATGAATTTTGAAACGTTGCGAGACCGCGAGCCATGGTATCCGGAAGCGCACTCCGCGGCGTGGCCGATCCATCCAAGCTCACAATCGACGGCATACCCCAGTCGACGCCCTGCGCTCCGGTATGCATCCCTCGACGAAAGAACACCTGTCGGGAATCAGGAGCCCAGGCGATGAATGGAACAGGAATCGAGGCCTCTTCCGAAACTCCGGTCGCAAGAAGTCTGGGGACTTGTTGAGTCCGATCTGTCGGCACAACCATTAGCGAATCGCCGAGGACGAATACGAGCTGCGAACCGTCCGGTGACAAGACCGCGTTGCTCGGCTGCCGGATTTCCACCGCTCGATCGATAGAAACTCGCGATCCCGGTTGTGATAGCGAGAAACCCCGACATTCGACGATGCTAAGGGCTAGTAAAAGATGCGCTGAAGGCAGAAGGTGTCGCGTCCTGATATAGCTACTCGTGGGAGAACCGCAGAACGCGAGCCCGATGGCCGAAGATCAAATCGGACTCTGCAGCCGCAAGGGTGGCGAATGCCCACAACCGCCCTCTACATCTTAACACTGCTCAAAAGCATGTCGTGGCTCCACTGATCGCCGAATCCATTCTGCCGGAGCACCGTCGCTACCTGTCCCCAGTGGCGAATGCCGTGCAGAAACACGTTCGACGCGATCTTGTATTTGCTCGCCGAGACGAGGCCGGCGGTGAGAGTCTGAAAGGTGAGCACGCGATCGAGCTCTGCTTCGGGCGCGGTCGTCAGAAAGTGCACCAGCTGACCGCGCGCCTGATCGCCTAGCTCGAAGACATCTTCAATGGAAGTCTGGCGGAAATCCTCCCACTGGGTGACCTCCTCATCGAGGAGCCGCTGGGCGTATCGAAGCTCCACAGCGAAGATGTGCATGACGACTCCGCCGATCGTAGCCATGCGCCCCGTCGCAAACGGCACCGCCCACGCTTTCGGGCGCTCGATGAGCCAGTCGTGCCAGCGATGGTGCTCCGTCGACGTGAGCTCGAGGAGCGTGTCGTACCGCAGAGCGCAGCGGTCGGCGGCGGTCAAACCCGTAATTGATCCGCGCGCCAGTTCCTGATCGCGCGCTTGATGTCGCCCTGCGTTTTCAGCTCGCCGTTGAGCGCCCGTCGTGTCAACTCGGGAGCTTCATCGTCGGGAGCGAAGCGGATCGCGATGAGCTGGCTCGCGCTCAATTCAGCAACCCGTCCACGCAGATCGCTCGGCAAGAGCCGCTCGAGCCGCGCCCGCTCTTCGAGACGAATGATCCGGTCCTGAGCTCTGACCGGCATCGAGCGCAGCGCGAAGATTCCGATGAAGAGAGCGATCGACACGACGACGATCCACGCGGCAGTCGGGCCCGGATTCCGGGCGAACTGCACAGCCGTGACGACGACGTTGATGAGAAGGGCCGGAAGCACAAAAAAATGAAAAGCTGGAATCCACCGCCGGTGACTTGCGTAGGTTTGCGTCGGTTGTGCCATCGCTGCTCCCTATTGTGATTGTCTCCTCGACCGGATGAAATTAGCTGTCCACTCGCGCTTCCGCTTCGCGCGCGTAGCGCTTGAGCCTGGTGATCATCGCGTTCAGCCCTGGCTCGCGGGCGCCGAGCCCAATGCTCTCCATCAGGATGCGCACGAAATCACCGGGGATGGCGAGCGTCGTCGAAGGAGGCTGTCCATTGACAGCAGCGAAGATGATGGCGAGAACCGCCGCGATCGTCGGAGACTGACGGAGATTCAGGTCCGCGTAGAAGTACATGCGACCGTCGCGCACTTCGGGGATGATGTCGACGCGCGTCTGGCACTCCGGCACAGTGAACGTGCCGCGGTCGAGATCCTTGAAGCGCTCGGGGAGCGGCTCGAGCTTCTTCGAGTACTGAACGAGCGCCTGCATTTTCTCCTCCCGCCCCATCGAACGGAAGAGTTTGAGCACACGCTCGATGGACGGAGGAATGCTCGACGCAACGGGAGCGTTCTCCATGTGCGGAATCTAATTAAGTTTCGCTGAACGGATCACCAAACGCATTGGAGAATGTAGATGCCAACGAGAAAAGCGAGCGCAACCTGGGAAGGCGGACTCAAGGGCGGCAAGGGGAGCTTCAAGGGTGAGAGCGGGGCGATAGCTGGGCAGTTCAACTTCAGCTCACGCTTCGAGAGCGGCGCCGGATCGAATCCCGAAGAGCTGCTTGCGGCAGCGGAGGCGGCGTGCTTCAGCATGGCGTTGAGCGGGAGCCTCGAGAAGAACGGCACGCCGCCGACAAAAGTCGAGACGACCGCAGCATGCACCGTTCAGGCGGTTCCCGGTGGCTTCGGCATCACCACCATGAAGCTCAACGTGCAGGCGACCGTCCCCAACATCGACAAGAACAAGTTCGATCAGATCGCGAAGGAAACCAAGGAGGGTTGCCCCGTCTCGAAAGCCCTCAAGGGCAACGTGGACATCCAGCTTGAGGCGCGACTGGTCTAGCGCGAGTAGTTCCTGATCTTGCTCTTGAGCAGCTCGCCGTTGGAGAAGATGATCTGCTCGCCCGATTCGCTGCGCACACGGGTCGTTTTCAACCCGATGTGCTCTACTTTGCCACGATAGTTTTCGACCGAGATCGAGTCTCCAACGACGAACGGCTTGTCGACCACGATGGCGATCGCGGCGAAGAGATCGCCGAGGATGTTCTGAACGGCGAGGGCGACGGCGAGTCCGCCGATGCCGAGTCCGGTTAAGAGCGGCCTGATCTGGATGTGGAGCGCTGAGAGGGCGGCGAGGCCAAGGGCGATCCAGATGAAGAGGCGCGCCAGCGCGCCCAGTGCCTTGAACGTGGTGATGCTGCTTCCATCAGTTACACGGAGCTGGACGGATCGCTGGATGTAGTGGCTGATGATGATGTTCGTCCAGACCACGCCCTGCATGAACAGCGCGAGGATCGTCGCGATCGTAGACAGCGATAACTCTGGGAGCGGCGGCTCTGGCACGTGCACCATGCGCGGGAAAAACGCGGCGACGAACGCAAGGAGCAAGAAAAAAGATCCTCGCAGGAGCTTGACTGCCAGACTGTTTTTCATGGGCTAATAATCTAGCACTGCATCGGCGTTCGGATCGCGCAGCGAGCCTGACGCCGCGTCGCGATCCAGACGCCGAGACTATGCCCCTTTAGCCATCACCGTCACAGCTGCCTCGTCACAGGCATCGCAATTCCTGCAGCTCCAGTCGGGGTCGACTTCCTCACCGAAGTGCTCGAGGATGTAGCGTGTCCTGCACTGCGTCGTCTGGCAGAACTGGATCATCGTGCGAAGCTTCTCCTGATCCATCGCACGACGCTCCTCGTAATCCTGAAGATCGGCGCTCAGATCCACAGCGCAGAGATTCTCGTCCAGCCGCTCCCACTTTCCGCCGCGATGCTCGCGGACCAGGCCGTGTCTCTTCAGCAGGGCGAACACGATCTTCGCTTTTCGTGAGGGAATTCCCGTCACCTCCACGATATCGTCGAGAAGCACGGGCGTCTTGAGAGGGTACTTCTCCAGGGCGAGCGCCACCTGCGCTGCCTCCTGGACCTCGGGATATTTCCCGCCGAGGAAGTACGACTGGATCCGCTTGTCCTCGACCCGATACAACACTCGACACACCGCCGGCTGTCCGTCTCGTCCGGCTCTTCCGGCTTCCTGATAGTACGCCTCGATCGATCCCGGAAAGTGATAGTGGATCACGAATCGAAGGTCCTGTTTGTCGATCCCCAAGCCGAATGCATTCGTCGCGATGATCGCTTTTAGCTCACCGGCCATGAAGCGATTCTGAACATCCTTGCGATCTGCCACGGGCCGCTTGCCGTGATACAATCCGACCTTGAAGTCCTCCGCCAGCATGTCGTGCAATCGCTCGGCTTCCTTTACCGTCGCGACGTAAATCACGCCCGAGCCCTCGAACTCGCGTAGCGCGTGTCTAAGCGTCGTGTCCTTGATCTGGTCGTTGACGGTCCGAGTCACCTCGAAGCGAAGGTTCGGCCGCGCGAATCCGGTGATCGTCACGTGTGGATCGACCATCCCGAGCTGACGCACGATGTCCTGCTGTACGTGAGCGGTCGCCGTGGCCGTCAGCGCCAATATCGGTGGGCGGCCAAGCCGCTTGGCGATTGCGCCAAGTGAGAGATAGTCGGGACGGAAATCGTGCCCCCACTGACTGACGCAGTGTGCTTCGTCGATGACGAAGAGACTGATCGGCCGCGAGAGCAGATGCTCGAAGAATGCGCGATCCTTGAACCGTTCCGGCGTGAGGTACAGCATCTCGCCTTCGCCCTCGGCGATCTGTCGGTGCGCCTCGCGCGTCTCCGACGTCGAGAGATGCGAGTGCATCGCGACCGAGCTCACGCCCTGCGCCGAGAGCTTGTCGTGCTGGTCTTTCATGAGTGCGATGAGCGGGCTCACCACTATCGTGAGCCCGGGGAGCACGACGGCGGGTAGCTGATAGATCAGCGATTTCCCGCTCCCGGTTGGCATCACCACCAGTGCGTCTTCGCCACCAAGCGCGGCGTCGATCGGCTCCCATTGACCAGGTCGGAAATCCCGATGGCCAAAGCGTTCAGAGAGCAGCTTACGGGCTGCTTCTTTGTTTATTCGTTTTGACACTCTGCCTGGGACAGGCACAAAGCATTCCGTCGATAAGTCTCTTTACCCCACTTACCGCGGCCAGGGTCGTGGCATAACCTCACCAGCGATGCCCGATTCTTCCTCTTCCAGCTTCAAGGTGTTTGCGTCGACCGGGCCGGGCCTGGAATCCATCGCGGCAGGTGAGCTCAAAGCTCTCGGTACTCGGGGCCGCCAGGAGATTGGAGGAGTCGCATTTGGCGCGGACCTCCAGCGACTCTACGAGTCGAATCTCTGGTTACGGACGGCGAGTCGCGTCGTGGTGAGACTGGGAAGCTTTCACGCCAGCACCTTTTACGAGCTCGAGCGTCGTGCGAAGAAATTACCGTGGGCGGAATTTCTGCCGGCGAGCGGTGCGGTGCGGGTGCGGGTGCGGGTGACATGTCGGAAATCGAAGCTCTATCATTCCGATGCGGTCGCGGAGCGGATGCTGTCGGCGATCGTTGGGTCGGCGTCGCGGGTGATAGAGGGGAGTGCGGCAGGCACCGATGACGAAGGGTTGGAGGAGGATGCTGGGGAGGACGCGGATGCCGTTGATGACCAGCCGAAATCGCAGCCGAATTCAGCGCAGCTCTTTGTCGTGCGCATCGTTCACGATCAGTGTGAGGTGAGTGCGGACAGCTCGGGGGAATTGCTGCACCGACGCGGGTACCGGCGGGAGATAGCGAAGGCTCCGCTTAGGGAGACAATTGCTGCCGCGATGGTATTGGCCAGCGGGTGGAAGGGGGATGAGCCGTTGCTCGATCCGATGTGTGGGTCGGGGACAATTCCGATCGAGGCAGCGATGATCGCCCGGAAGATTGCGCCGGGACTCAGGCGTAATTTTCAATTCATGAACTGGCCGGGTTTCGATGCGGAGGGGTGGAATCGAATTCTCGAGAATGCACAGGCGGCGGTGACTGATTTCTCCGGTGAGATAACTGGCTCCGATCGCGACGCTGGCGCGGTTCAAGCCGCCGCTCGGAATGCGGAGCGGGCGGGAGTCTCGGAGAACGTGCGGTTTTCTCCGGAGGCCGTGTCGGGGTCAATCGCGGCAATCGATGATTCGGGAAAGGAATCGGGGTGGATTCTCACCAATCCGCCGTACGGGGTGAGGGTTGGCGAAAGCGACGATCTCAGAAATCTTTACGCGAAGCTTGGCTCGGCGCTAAAATCGAAACGGGGTTGGCGGCTCGGTGTTCTCACCTCCGATTCGGCGCTCGTTCGGCAGACCAAGCTCCCTCTGAGGCCCCGGTTCAGCACCTCGAATGGCGGCATTCCGGTGTCCTTTTTCGTGAGCGAAAAAATTTCAAAGGCTGAGGTCCATTCGTGGGAACCCGGTGTAGGACAGGGTGTCGGTGATGATCGATAGGCGGTGTGAATTAGACTATAATCGAACCGGGGTTTTGGTCTCGATTAATATGTCGGCTGGAGGAGTTCCAAAAAGACGCGTTGGTGACGCGAAAGTGTCGCGATTAGGTCTTCTTGGAGACACACAGAACGACAAAAAGCACCACAGTGGACCCGAAAGGGCGGTTTGCGTTTATTCACTGGAGAGGATTCACGCCCTCCAGCGGGAAGGCCATCCGATCGACGTCGGAACCGCTGGCGAGAACGTGACGGTGGAGGGAATCGACTGGGATCTGGTCGTTCCCGGGGCGCGTATCAAGCTGGGCGACGAAGTCCTCCTCGAGGTCGCCTCGTTCACCAGCCCCTGCAAAACGATCAAAGGGTCGTTCATCGACGGAGAGTTCGTTCGCATCTCGCAGAAGCTGCATCCCGGATGGAGTCGGGTGTACGCGAGGGTTCTCGCCGAAGGTGAAATTCGCTTCGGCGACCACGTCGAAGTGATCCCGACGACGGAATAAACCTCGGGATCGGATCCATTCAGAAAACGGTCCCACTTTTGAACAGTAGAACCATCCCCGTCTCGGGGCCTCGCCCCGGCGGGACGGGATCTCGTAAACCCGCCTTGCGGGGATCAAGCAGTCATATCAAGGAGTAAAGTCGTGGAGATCGGCGACAATATCGAAGTCGAAGAGACGGGATCCGAAGAGACGTCGGCCCGCTCCCCTGGCGCCCCGGCATCGCGGCGAAAAAATAGCCGGAATGGCGGCAAAGGGCGAAATGGAAAACGAAACGGGAATGGCAACGGGAACCAGGACGGTGAGCGCGAGGCAAGCGTGCCCGCCGCTGACGGCAGGATTCGCCAGAGCGATCTCCGCCGGCTGTTGGCAGCCATGCGTGACCTGAAGGAAGGCGATTTCAACGTCCGACTCCCGGTGTCGGAAGATCCGCTGCTCGCCGAGATCGCCGACGAGTTCAACGGAATCGCCAAGCTGAATACGCGGCTGTCCGAGGAGATGACCCGGGTCAGCAAGACGATCGGCCGTCAGGGGCAGATGAACGACCGCGCTTCAGTCGGCCCGGTCACCGGCGGTTGGCGGTCGACGGTGGAATCGGTCAACACGTTAATCACCGATCTCGCATCTCCAACGACGGAAATCGCGCGCGTGCTCACGGCGGTCGCCGATGGCGATCTCAATCAGAAGATGGTGCTCGAGATCGACGGGAAGTCGGTGCAGGGAGAGTTCCTCCGCATCGCCACCACGGTCAACATAATGGTCGATCAGCTCGGCGCGTTCGCCGACGAAGTCACCCGTGTGGCGCGCGAAGTAGGAACTGAAGGAAAGCTCGGTGGGCAGGCGGAAGTGCCCGGTGTCGCGGGAACATGGAAGGATCTCACGGACAATGTGAATACGCTCGCGGGAAATCTCACCAGCCAGGTGAGAAACATTGCCGCGGTGACCACCGCGGTCGCCAAAGGAGATCTGTCACAGAAGATTACTGTCGAAGCACGCGGTGAAACGCTGGAGCTCAAGAACACGATCAACACAATGGTCGATCAGCTGAGCGCGTTTGCTTCCGAAGTAACCCGTGTCGCCAAGGAAGTAGGAACCGAAGGAAAGCTCGGTGGACAAGCGCAGGTGTCCGGAGTCGGTGGAACGTGGAAGGACCTCACGGACAACGTGAACGCGATGGCGTCAAACCTCACCGGCCAGATCAGAAACATTGCCGATGTTACGACTGCAGTCGCGAAGGGCGATCTCTCCAGAAAGATCACGGTCGACGTGAAGGGAGAGATCCTCGAGTTGAAGAACACGGTCAACACGATGGTCGATCAGTTGAGCACCTTCGCCGAAGAAGTGACGCGCGTCGCGCGTGAAGTGGGAACGGAAGGCCGACTCGGCGGACAGGCGCAGGTACCGCAGGTTGCAGGCACATGGAAGGACCTGACGGACAACGTGAACTTCATGGCCTCGAACCTGACGGGCCAGGTGAGAAACATCGCTGACGTAACGACGGCGGTCGCGCGAGGCGATCTGTCGCGCAAGATCACGGCAGATGCGCGCGGCGAGATTCTCGAGCTCAAGGACACGATCAACATCATGGTCGATCAGCTCAGCGCTTTCGCGTCGGAAGTGACGCGCGTGGCGCGCGAGGTGGGCACCGAGGGAATGCTGGGCGGTCAGGCGGAAGTTCCGGGCGTCGGTGGGACGTGGAAGGACCTGACCGACAACGTGAACACGCTCGCCGGAAATCTCACCAGCCAGGTCAGAAATATCACGGCGGTGACGACCGCGGTGGCCAAAGGAGATCTGTCGCAGAAGATCACGGTCGAAGCGAAGGGAGAGACAGCGCTGCTCAAGAACACCATCAACACGATGGTCGATCAGCTCAGCACCTTTGCTTCCGAAGTGACGCGTGTCGCGCGTGAAGTGGGAACGGAAGGACGTCTGGGTGGTCAGGCCGAGGTGCCCGGAGTAGGCGGCACCTGGAAGGATCTCACCGAC
>DASZZU010000102.1:0-13330 GCA_035544855.1 Gemmatimonadaceae bacterium
TCCCTCTCTTCTGTCGTGAGTAACCGAAAGTACGTCGCCTTCCTTCACTCCTTCAGGTAGCATCCATTGTGGAATTGGCGTCACCGACCCCCCGTCCACCTCGATGGACGCGGAGCCGTCTTCGATCACATCGACGATCCACGTGTGCTTGGAATGTTTACTCATTGATTCTCCCTCACCTGAATATCGCTCAGATTCTAGAGTAGCACATGGCATGTCCTATGCGCCATTGCCTGTCTCCCAAGCAGCATTACTTGCACCAACCATCCCCAGAGAAGAACTATGCAGAGCGACTCAGGTCACACGACCTCCGTCTGGATGGCTACCACCGAAGTTCCGCAATTCCAGTCGCTGACTCAGGATGTCCGCACGAATGTCTGCGTAATCGGCGCTGGAATCGCTGGAATGACTACAGCGTACCTGCTCGCGCGCGCGGGTCGCGCGGTTGTGCTCATCGATGATGGACCGATTGGGGGTGGCGAAACCGGTCGCACTACCGCTCACCTCACGGCGGCCCTGGACGATCGCTACTACAACATTGCGAAGATTCACGGTGAGGAAGGCGCGCGACTCGCTGCCGAGAGTCACATGTCGGCGATCCATCGGATCGAGACGATTGCCTCCATGGAGGACATCGACTGCGAATTTGAGCGTGTCGAAGGCTACCTCTTTCTCGGCGGCGACACCCAGCGAAAGGAGCTCGAACGAGAGCTCGAAGCAACGCATCGCGCCGGAATCAACGACACCCAGATCATCGATCGCATTCCGTTCGGCTTCTGGGACAGCGGGCCCGCGCTTCGCTTCCCGCGCCAGGCAACCTTTCATCCGCTCAAGTACCTGAAAGGCCTCGCGCGCGCGATTCTACGCGATGGAGGAAAAATTTATTCGGGCGTTCACGCCGAGAAAATCGTGGACGGTGAGCCGGCGCGCGTTACGACGAGCGACGGGCACGTGATCAGCGCCGACAACGTCGTGGTTTGCACCAATACTCCGGTGAACGACTGGCTGATCATCCACAGCAAACAGGCCGCGTACCGCACCTACGTCATCGGCGCACGCGTTCCGCGCGGCTCGGTTCCGCACGGATTGTACTGGGATACGCCCGATCCCTACCACTACATCCGCCTGCAACAGGTTGAGGACAACTCCGGCAACGAGCTCGATTACGAGATTCTCATCGTCGGCGGCGAGGATCACAAGACCGGTCAGGCGAACGACATGGCGGAACGTTTTACACATCTCGAGAAGTGGACCCGCGAGCGTTTCCCGATGATCGAGCGCGTAGAGTACCGCTGGTCGGGACAGGTGATGGAGCCGGTGGATTACATGGCGTACATCGGCAGGAATCCGGGCGGTGACGAGCACATCTACATCGCCACCGGTGACTCGGGAAACGGAATGACTCACGGAACCATCGCCGGCATAATCCTCAACGAGCTGGTGCAGGGGAGAAAGCACCAGTGGGCAAAGCTCTACGATCCGTCCCGCGTCAAGATTCGCGCGACTCCGGAATACGTGAAAGAAAACGTGAACGTCGCCGAGCAGTACAAGGATTACTTCACGACCGGAGATGTTGGTGATGTTGCCGCCATCAAGCCGGGCGAAGGAGCGGTAGTCGGCCGCGGCCGCGGCAAGATCGCCGTGTATCGCGATGAGCGCGGCAACGTCCACCAGCACTCGGCCGTCTGCACTCACCTGTACTGTATCGTTCACTGGAACGATACCGAGAAAACCTGGGACTGTCCGTGTCACGGATCGCGGTTCGATCCGTACGGCAAGGTCGTCAACGGTCCCGCTATAGTCGGGCTTTCTCCTGTTGGCTCGGAGCCGAAGAAGGAGGAAGAGAAGAAGAAACAGAAGAAGCCAGCATCGAAGCGGTGACGTTGTGGGTCCTTCCGTCATCGACCAGGGGAACCGCTTTCTCGACCGGGCGCCCGTCTACCGTCAGCTCGGTAAGTCCGCGCTGCACGCCACCGGGGTTCTCCACCCTTATCACGTAAGTCGATGATCTGAACCGATATTCAACGGTGAATTCCTTCCAGTCCGCTGGAATGCACGGTTCGATGTACAGAAGCTCGCCTCGCTGCTGGAATCCTAGAATCGCCTCGAGCGCAATTCGATACATCCAGCTGGCGGAGCCCGTATACCATGTCCAGCCACCGCGACCGAGATGACCCTTGGCCGTATATACATCGGCCGCCACGACATACGGCTCGACTTTATAGATATCGACTGCCTGCGGAGTATCCGAGTGCGTTATCGGATTGAGCATCTGGAACAGCTCGAGCGCCCGGTTTCCGTCTCCCTGTAACGCAGTCGCGAGCACCGCCCACAGCGCGGCGTGTGTGTACTGCGCGCCGTTTTCCCGCACCCCGGGCAAGTATCCCTGGATGTATCCCGGATCGTGCGTCGTCTTGTCGAATGGCGGCGTCAGCAGCATGATGAGTCGCGCGTCCTCTCGAACGAGATACTTGTTGAGGGACTGCATCGCGATACGCGTGCGCTCTGGGTTGCCCGCTCCGGAGATGACGCTCCAGCTCTGCGCGATCGAGTCGATCTTGCATTCATCGCTCGTGCGTGAGCCAAGTGGCGAGCCATCATCGAAGTACGCGCGGCGATACCATTCACCATCCCACGCCGATCGCTCGACCGCTTCCGCATATTCGTCAGCCTTGGTCAGCAGCTCGTCGCGCACAGCTGGATCCGGCTTGTTGTCGGCGTGCACCGCGAACTTGCGGAGAGTGGCAATGAGGAACCAGGCCAGCCACACGCTCTCTCCCTTCCCCTCGATTCCTACCCGATTCATTCCATCGTTCCAGTCACCGCTCCCGATGAGCGGAAGTCCGTGCATCCCCTTGGTGCATGCTCTTCTGAGCGCGCGAACACAATGGTCGTAGATGCTTCCGACTTCCGACGACGGCTTCGGCAGATCATAGATCTCGTGCTCGTCGGGATTGAGCTGACGCATCGTGAGGTACGGTACCTCTATGTCGAAAATCTTACGGTCGCACGCGACGTTCACGTAATGATCGATGACATACGGAAGCCACACAAGATCGTCCG
This sequence comes from Gemmatimonadaceae bacterium, assembly GCA_035544855.1. Lineage (GTDB taxonomy): Bacteria > Gemmatimonadota > Gemmatimonadetes > Gemmatimonadales > Gemmatimonadaceae > UBA4720. Next base: position 3,064 of record DASZZU010000102.1, read on the forward strand.
AAAAGTGGGTTCGCACTCCACGGCCGCTGTGCGGGTGCCACCAGTGCTGGACATCACCTTCGACGAACTGACGGGACGCCGCACGAATGATGTGCTCTCTTGCTATTTCGGGCTCGGAATAGACGAAAGCCATTACGTCCTGCAGCTGATCGCGGAACCCGAACGCACCGCTCGACTGATATAGCGCGGAGCGCGCCCACATTCTGCACGAGAGCGCCTGGTAGAGTGCCCAGCGATTCACCATCAGATCGAAGGTCGGCTCGGGCGTCTTCACTTTGATTGTTGCGAGTCTCCGCTCCCAGCTCGCGATATTCGCATCCACACTCTGCCGTGCCGCCGTCGGGATACGATGGCGCGAGATGATCTCTCGCACCGTGTCCTCGCCCTCGGCGGCCCCGAGCAACATCACGATGTCGCGCGATTCACCGGGCTCGACCGTTATGCTCACCTGCATCGCGCAGCATGGATCTATCGTCGCGCCAATTGCCCCCGACAACCCGGCGCGCTCCAGCCCTGCGGGACTCGATATGGTTCCGTTTCTGCCAAGGAATTCGCGTCGGTCCGCGGTGTAGTACGCGACACGCTCGCTGATCGAGGCGAATGCGACGGTGTCGGCGAATTCTGTGTCGAAATAATTGCGCGCGAACATCGACTGGGTGTCCTCGTCAAAGCTCGTGCGCACCTGGTACTGCGTCTGCTCGCGAGAGACGCCGAGCACCCACTCGAGGTACCACGTCAGCGTAAGCTTCTTTCGAGTAAGTCCATCATTGCGAAGCGTCAACACACTGATCTTCACTGGATCGGTCCGATCCACTCCGAGTCGCAGCGAGCTCGTAAGCCCCTTGTGCGTGTGATCGAACACCGAATAGCCCGCGCCGTGCCGCACACGATACGGCGTTGGCTCGCGAATCGGGCAGGGTGTCGCCGTCCAGAGATCACCATTGGCGTCATCGCGCAGAAACACGCAATCGCTCGACGGATCGCGCACCGGATCGTTGTGCCACGGAGTGATGCGATAGAAGAAGCTGTTCCTGGCCCACGTTACTCCGCTTCCTCCCTCGCTCACGTAAAACCCGCCAACGGGATTCCCCACGACATTGATCCACGGCGCCGGCGGAAGGTCGCTTCCCGTCAGGTGAATCTCATATTCGCCGTCCTTGTTGAAGCCACCCAGACCGTTGAACGACTGAAGGCCAGTACCAGGATCCGGTGTATTTGCGTGAATCGGCACCGTGCCGAGTGGGACGATATCGCGGTTCATGATCTCGAGCTTGGGTGGATATCTGTCCTCGACACCCGGGAACTCGAGGAAATTCCCGAGTCCCAGCCCGTCGCAGTTCACCTGAACCCGAGCCATCGCCTTGAGCAGCGTGATCTCCTCCGGTTTGAGCAGATCAGCTCGTCTGATGAACACACCACCTGGCCGATCGAGCAAACCCGCCTCGCTCGACGCCATGGTCGTCGCCAACAGCTCGTCGCTCAGCTCCTGCATGTACGACGCGGGATGCATGTTGAGAATCACGAGGTCGCAGGTGATTCCCTTCAGTCTCCAGTAATGGTGAGTTCTCAGCAGCTGTCGGATGCTCGGCATTCCCACCGGGCTTTCGATGGTTGCCAGAAGGATCGGCCAGTCACCCGAAATGCCGAGGCCCCACAACGCCTGCTGGCCGAGTTTGTTCTCCTCGACTGCGCTCTGAGCGGGACGGAATCCCGGGTGCGGGAACATCAAATGCCCCGCGAGGTCCTGATACAGCGCGGCGTCTGCTGGCGCGATCCCCAGATCACGCAGCTCCGCCTGCGCTTGCGCCCACGACAGATCGAGCGCGCGTCGAGCACTATACGGGTCGTGGTATAGATCCGCGAGCTCGATTGCGCGCTCCTTGTTCTCGGCGATGAAAGTCGTGAATGCAACGTGCGCTGATGCGCCAGGCGGGATGCGAACGCGCACACGCAGCGAGAAGATCGGATCCAGCACCGCGCCCACAGTTCCCGTCAGCTCGGCGCCCTCGTCAAGAGCCTCGGCGTTTCTCACTGATCGGCCCCTCCCTACGAACTTTGCGCGATCAGTTTCGCAGGTGACGCTGCCTACGATCTCCGGTCCGACTGCGACGACATGTGCGCACCAGATCGCTGCTTCCGTCGCCGAGCGCGGACGGCGCGTCGCGAGCAGGGCGGTATTCGGCCCCAGAAATTCAGTCTGCACGAAAAGATTCTGGAATGCCGGATGCACGCGGTCCGCCTCCGGCGGAGCCAGCACGACTTCGGAATAGCTCGTCAGCTCGATCTCTCTCGCCTGAAGCGACCTGTTTGTAAGAATTATCCGTCTGACTTCCGCCGCATCGTCTGATGCAACGGCGATCTCGGTGACGGTATCGATGTCACCATCGCGGCGGATGAAAGTGATGCGGTCGCTAGCGAACAGCACACGGTACCACTGTGGCTCGGTTCCCGAGGGCTGATGTGCGGTCGACCAGACGTGTCCGGTGCTCAAGTCCTTCACGTAGCACCACTGGCCATAGTTGTCGCGCGTCGAGTCGTGACGCCACCGCGTGACGGCGAGGTTCCCATAACGGCTGAATCCGCCCCCGGCATTTGTAATCAGGGTTGTGTACGGCACATTGCCGAGGATCCCGACCACGGGCTGCGGAGTGTGCGGTGTCTCGATCTCGCGCACTGCCGGCTTCTCGGTCTCGCTCGGCACCCGGGCGGCATCGGCCCCCGAGACGTCCTGCATGACCAGACGCCGGGGAATCCTTTCCTGCAGCACTAGCTCCGCCGACCGGACGAGTGGATCGGTGTGGAATCGGCGCGGCCATATCTGCCGGTTGAGCGCGTTGTTGAGAGCGACGATGCTCATTCCGATGTGGTGCGCCATGAAGGTGCACACGATCGTCTTTCTCGAGCCGGGCGAAGGTCGCGTGTAGTCGAGCGCATCCCTGAAACCGAACGGTCCGAGCGCGCCCTCCGCTTCGAGCGTAGTGAGATTCTTGAGAGCCTGCCTGGGCTCGACGATCATCGCCAGCAGTGTCGCGTACGGAGCAATCACCAGCTCCTTGCTGAGGCCGCGCTTGAGCGCGAGATCAGGCACTCCGAAGCCGCGATACTGGTAGGTGTGCGACCTGTCGCGAACAGCGTACGCGGATTCCGATACTCCCCACGGCACTCCGCGCTCCGTGCCGTATGCGATCTGCCGCTTGACGCACCCCTTGTGCGTTTGGTCGAGTAGCGTGAATGGGAAAGTCTGCATCACCAGCGCCGGCATCAGGTACTCGAACATGCTCCCGCTCCACGAGAGAAGCGTCCTCGTTCCAGCCGCGGCAGTAAGGGATCGGCCCAGCCTGAACCAGTGATCGACCGACACGTCGTCCTTGGCAACCGCTATGAACGAGGCGAGTCGCGACTCCGAAGCGAGCAGATCGTAGTACGAGTTGTCCACCGTGTTGCTGCCGATGTGATATCCGATCGTGAACAGCTTTCGCTTGTCGTCGTACAGAAAGCGGAAATCCATCTCGACTGCGTAAGCGTGTGCGCGCTCGGCGATCGCCCTGAGTCGCTTGGCATCCGGCTCGGAGCAGGATGGATCCTTCAGCATCTCGTAGCACGCCTGCTTCAACGCGATTAGATGCCCGGCGAGATTTCCGCTGTCGACCGTCGAGACGTACGCGGGTTCGAGCACTCTCAGCTCGTTCAGGTCGTACCAGTTGAAGAAGTGTCCGTGGAACCTTCGCATCCTCTCCAGCGACCGGAACACTTTCTCTACGCGGTCGATCATGTCCGGGCGCGTGATGAAGCCGAGGTCGGCCGCGCTGACGGTGGACAGAAGCTGGAGACCGATATTCGTGGGTGACGTGCGAAGAGCCAGCACGGGCTCCGGGTCTTCCTGGAAGTTGTCCGGAGCGAGCCAGTGCGTTTCTTCGGTCACGAACTTCTCGAAGTACATCCAGTGCAGCTTCGCGTACCGCAGTGACGCCTGACGCTCGGCTTCAGTGAGATGAACCTCACCTAGAATCGCGGGCCTGCTCAGTGCGGATGCAATGCTCGGGCTCGCGAACCACGCGAGCACTAATGGAAGCGTTCCCATGATGAACAGGAACCGATCGTCAGGGCTCGTAGCTCTTCCCACAGTTACGTGCAGACCGATCGCGACACCCAGCATGAGACAGAGCGCGATAACCGGCCACATCTTGCGCCATATCTCGAGCTGCGATCCCATCCCCATCGAGCGCTCGACCTGCGATGCGGTTTGCCACTCGATGAGCTGTCGACAGCTGATGAACAGCCTGTAAAGCGTTCGGAGGATCGCATCGGCGGATACGACAGCCTGATGCGGAAGGAAGACCACCGCCAGCAGGAACTGCTGTGCGTTCGTTATCGCGTCACGACCAACCGCGAGATAGTACGCCAGCCACGACTGGTCGCGCGGCGGGCGCACCAGCGAGATGGTGAGCGAGAAGAGCCAAGGAAACGCAATTGTCACCAGTACGAGCGCAGTCCACCTGATCACCGATCCCGGAAGTATGAACCAGCCGGTGATGAGCATCGCCAGTTGCGCGATTTCGACGAGACTGCGGCGCAGGTTGTCGAAGATTTTCCACCGGGAGATCGCCGACAGTCTGTTCGGCACCGGGCCGTCCGGGCCTGGAACGGTTCCCTTGAGCCAGCCTATGAGTTGCCAATCACCGCGGATCCAGCGGTGCTTGCGACGCGTGAAGGTGAGGTAGCGCGCAGGGTAGTCGTCGTACACCTCGATGTCGGTCGCAAGTCCGGCGCGCGCGTACGTACCCTCAATCAGGTCGTGGCTGAGGAGCGTGTTCTCCGGAAATCTTCCGTGCGTCGCGTCCTCGAACGCATCGACGTCGTAGATCCCCTTTCCGGTGAAGCTGCCTTCCCCGAAGAGATCCTGATACACGTCGGATACAGCCGTGGTGTACGGATCGACACCCGGATGCCCCGAGTGTATCGCGGCAAAGAAGGAGCGGTGTGCGCTCGTAAGCGACACCCCAACCCGGGGTTGGATGATTCCGTAACCTTCGACCACCCGGCCCGCGATCGGATCGTAATGCGCGCGATTGAGCGGGTGCGCGATGCTGCCGACGAGAAGCTGCGCTGCGTCCCGCGGCAGCACGGTGTCGGAGTCGAGCGTGATCACATAGCGGACGAAATCCAGCCTGCTCGTGTCACCTACGACTGTGCTGAATGCATCCCTTGCCCCTCCCCGCAGGAACTTGTTGAACTGCGCAAGCTTGCCGCGCTTGCGTTCCCAGCCCATCCACACGTTCTGCTTCGGATTCCACAGACGTGGCCGGTGGAATAGAAAGAACACATCGGCGCCGCCATTTCTGTATTTCGCGTTCAGGGTGCGGATGCCCGACGTCGCGGCAGCCAGGATCTCTTCGTCATCCGGCCTGTGCTCGGTGGGTGAGTCGGTAAAGTCGCTGAGTATCGCGAACTGGAGGTTTGGGTCGCGGTTGGCGAGGTACTGCACCTCAATGTGCTCGAGCGCTTCCTCCACGCCGTGAACGCTGCCGAGAAGGGTCGGCACCACTACGGCGGTCATGTACTCTTCGGGAATGCCGTCGTCCCGGAGCTCGAGCTTCGAAAGAAGTCGGGGCGGCATCAGCAGCGTTATTAGCTGGTTGATGACACCGATCCCGATCTCGCTTGCAGGTATGAGAGCAAGGAGGGCGATAATGAGCTGTGTGGTCACGGATGCGGTTTCTGCCACTTCGAGAATCACCGCGAGCGCAAACGTAGTGAACAGCGTTATCCCGCCGAAGTACAGCGTGTTCGGATGGCGCTGTGTCCAGCGATACAGCCATTCCCCGGGAGGCGGCGTATACTCGACCTTCTCCTCGAGAATCTTCCGTCCCTTCTCTACCAGGAAATAGCCGACGTGCGCGTGCCTCGCGTCGGTCGGGTCAGCGAGCTTGGCCAACGCCAGGACTTCGCCCGCAATCTCCTCCTCCGGTCGCTTCACGCGCTTCGCAATGTGCTCGACGATGTGCCGGTAGTGATCGCGTGTTCCGAACGTCATCGATGCGTAGTGCCCGCCCGGATCTTGGCGAAGCAGTTTCTCAGTAGCGCTCTGCGATTCGACTAAGTCCTTCCAGTCGAGCCGCGATATCGTGCGAAGGCTAGTGATGCTGTTGGCGACTGTTACCTGAGTAAGAGCCACCCGACGATTCGAGCGCGTTGCTGCTTCTTCCGCGCTCGGCCCATCTTCCGCGATCCACTGCTCGAGCCAGATAAGAGGCGTGAAGTTTGTTTGATACGAGCGTACCTGCTGGAGGAATCGCGCGACCCACGTCGGAGTGAATGGAGGATGTTCATCCACGAACGCAGCGAGCGCCGTTGCAAGCGCTTGGGAAGACTCTTCACTCGCTTCGCGCAGTACCGTCGCGGCTCTGTCGGCAGACTCCACTTCCTTGAGACGGGCTGCAACTCGCAGCGCCATTCGCCGAATGTTCTCGACGAGACCGAGCCTGAGCATCGTGGGTATCGCCCACAGCTCGCCCATTCGAAGTGATGTGACGGTTTGATACTCGCGCACGAACAACGTGATGTTGTCGAGGTCCAGATGGCCCTCGGTGTGCGCGATCAGCTCGATTGCTACCTCGTACGCGCGCGGATATCCCGCGAGCGAGCCGGTCGCGAGTTTGGGGAGCTCCTCGTAGTAACCCTTGGGAAGATTTGTCCGAATCTCGCGGATGTGCTCCTGAACGATGTAGAAGTTGTCCAGAAGCCAGTCGCCGGCAGGGCTGATATCGAGTCCACGCTCGGCCCCATGATTGAGCTCCTGGTAAACTCGATCGAGAACTGCTTTCGTGTCGTCGAGGCGTAACAGCAGCGGGCCTGGGCCACGCTGCTTCTGCGCAGGAAGCAGGTGATGACCGCGCGCGACCGCGCGCGCGCGTTCGCCAAGCCGCTCGGCACCCAGCACTTCGCCGCGGATCGGGCCGACGAGTTCTTCGCCGGCTCGATCGCGTGAGCGGCGGAGGAAACGACTCAGAATTGTTGCAGGACTTTTAGGCGGGATTGTTGTTGCCACGTCACCTACTCAACGCCAAAGATGTGCCGCTCCCAAATAGAGCACGCCCGCAAAATATCCTTGTTCGCTACTCGGCGTAGTAGGCCTGAATGCAGAGCGTCACCAGGCGCTGACGGACAAGTTCGTATTGATCCGAATTCGGTGGACGCAACGACTCGGCAAGAGAGTTCCACAGTTGCTTGAAGATAATTATGAGCTGCTCGGGCTTGATGTCCTGATCATGAGCCTCCCGCGCCACTTTGCGGAGAAGGGTCGCGAGCTCCTGCGTCGGACCGTCGGGCCGTTTGAGTTGCTCGATGAGCGCGGTCCGCAATTCCTTCATTATGCTTTCCGAAAGTGAGCTCACGGGCGCCTGAGCAATGGTTTTTCCAACCCTCTCACTAGACACGTAGAGGGTGGTGGACATCTGTTCCTAGAATATCTATGGCTTACCGGCTACACGCTAGAGAACCCAAAGGTCCGCAAGTTGCCGAGTGGTCACGTCCCTTCTTGGCTGACCGTAGTGCGTATTGTTCTGGCCAACGGATCCGGGTACCTTCGGAAAAATGCTCGAGGCCGGAGAACCCGTCCGTAAAGTGCGAACGCCCCTCAATGAGGGGCGTTCTGTCATATGACGGAGCTTCCGCTTTACTAGCCTTTGTGCGGTCGGCTTTTCTTTCCCGACCGCGGAACGGGGCCCGGGTCTTCAGCGCTTTCCTTTAGATGACGCTTGTCCAGCTCGTGTAGGTGCTCATCGTCGGTGCGATTCTTCTGATCCGCAGTGATCGCATCCTTCTGGTGCTGCCAGTTTGTCTTCATGCTCCCTCTCGTGGTATGCGTGCTTCAGTTGTACACGAAGCGTGCCCACGCTACGACTCATTTTGCCGTCTGAGGGCGTGCTGACGTCTCATCCGGTCAACGGAAGCGGAGTCCTCCCATCAGACGGAAGAGCGTCGCATCTGATGGTACTGAGTAGATCTGTGCGCCGACATCAAATATCTGGCGAACGATTGCCGTTACACCTCCGAAAACTGTCGCACGTACGAGGGGCCTTGCTAGCTCTACCTGCGTCACGTCGACGTTGCCATTCGCATCGGTGAATCCCACCTGGAAGTGGGGATCGATTCTGTTCGCGCCGGCTCCCGCGTAGAATGAGATGCCCCCTGATCCGGGCATGAATCCGGCGGCGATTTCACCGCCGAACATATCGGGATGGAAAGTATCCTTCGACGGAGTCGTACCGTAACATGGGCTGGAAGGAGACGATTGCTGGAGCGACGATTTTGGGCAGGTGATGGGGCCTTTCACGTTGCCGAATGTGCCGTGCATGCGGAGCATCAGTGTAGTCCCAGTCGAGACCGGGCCGACCGCGAAGTGATGCGCCTGGGATATGCCGAAGCTGAAAAGATTCGGCGTCGCTCTGGCGATCGTAACAGGCGGCAGATATGCAGCCTCGAGCGCAAATCCAAAGGGACCACCCACCGTTATTCTCGGCCTGCCAAATACCGGTGAGAGCGAAGTGTGCTCGCTCTTCTGCGTAAAGCATGCTCCGGTTTGTTCGATCGCCGGATTTGGTTTGGGGATGTACTCGCCTTCGGCGCCGACCCGAATGCTGGCAGGTCTCATGACCTCCGGGGCAGTCGCCATCGAAAACACGATCGGTGCCGTGTAGAACGCCAGCAGCTTTCCTTCATTGCTGTTTGTGCCGACTTTGCACTGGGCTCCCGCCTGGTGCTGCAGAGCGCAGAAGGAGACCGCGATGACCAGAGCTCGACGCATTATTGCTCCCATGCTGGTGGACATACGGGTGAGGGAACTAAGGTAGAATCCAAACAACGAGCGGGCGAGAAAGGTTCGGCAAGCGCGGTTATCCGGGGCGTCAGCGTATGACTAGAACGGGCGAGCGCACGTCGTGTGCAGGTTGCCCTTGCTCAGGATGGTTCCGAAGGAAAAAAGCTCCAAGCGATTAGCTGCGAAGCTGATAGCTGCCCGCTTCGGATCTGTGGATGCCATTCGGTGTCCGTATCTCAACGCCGAGGTTCGCTCCTCACGTACGTCCGTTGCAAGCACTCTGAGTAAAATGCGCGATGTTCCTGGTAAGCGCTCCACTTTTTGTTGGCCGCCATCATCTCCCGGTCATAGGCCAGGAGAAGCGCCGTCTTGGCCTGTATCTGATCGGCTGAGCGGTTGACGGCGCGTGTCGCTAGTGCGTAGCCGAGGTAGTACATGGCGTCCAACTTATGCTGCTTCCGTAAGTCAGCGACCAAAAGGCCAGTCATCCGGTGATCGAAGTGATCGTGCGGATTTCGCGCGACATTCGGATCGCTCGTGTGAATCGTGACTCCGGCTGAATCCCGGTCGATGAGCGTACCGACTGTCGTCATCAGGTCGGTCCATCCCCGGTAGGTGGCACTCCCGTCGATCGCGCCCATTTCGGAGCTGCGTTTCGCGCGTAGTTTCCGCAGACTCCTATAGCCGTAGCGTGCAAACCCTTTTCCGTCTCGCTTTCCATCGGGAAGACGGAAGAAATACGACTCGGTGTTTCCAACGGTGCACTTTCTTATGGAATGGTCGTGGATCTGGACCATCGAGCAGTTAATCGGGTCGGCGACGGGAATGGCGGCAGCAACACGAGTAGACTGTAGTGCTCCGCGCTCCCGCGTCTGCCAATAGACCGAATCACGCCCGTCATCTCCGGCGGTGAGATACACAAACACGCCTCGTTTGCCTGAGCGGAGACTTTGCGTCACAACATCGCCCATGAACAACTGCCAGTCGTCCTGGTGCGCGACTACGACCACATCAAGGCGCTTGGGTTGATTAGATATTAACCTAACACCGTGGGGCGCAGCGGCCACCCCCAGGAGGACGGCGATCCAAGGTACCGCCGCTCGCCAGATAACGGATTCCACGCGGAGTTTCATGAGACGAAAGCTACTCAGCTTCGCTCGTCGAGCGGAGCCTGACCCATGTGCAAAGCGGGTGCGCTGATCCGCACCCGCTCATAGTTAGTTTCTTATGTAACTGGCGAGGATGCTACGCAACCTTAACTGCCTGCACCTCGAGGTTGATCTTGATCTCGTTTCCCACCACTACGCCGCCGGTCTCCAGTGCCTGGTTCCAGGTGAGTCCGAAATCCCGGCGGTCGATCTTTCCAGTTCCGCTGAAGCCGACCCGCTCTCCACCCCAAGGATCCTTGATCTTCCCCTCGAACTGCACGTCCAGAGTCACCGGCTTGGT
>DASZZU010000103.1:0-3206 GCA_035544855.1 Gemmatimonadaceae bacterium
GCTGGTGACCGGACGAGTTACCGGAAAGGAGGAGCTCGCGCGGATCGCGGTTCCCGTTACCGGTGGTCCGCCGGCGACGCTCTCCGATCTCGGCACGATCATCGTGGCGGACGAAGTCTCCTACGTACGCACGACTGCAGATGGACAAACGGCAGTGCTCGTCAACATCGTGCGGCAGCCGTCAGCAAATACGGTCGCGATTGCGGACGCCGTCGACAAGATCTTTCGGGACCAGCCGGATATTTTGCCGAAGGATGTTCACTGGAGCAACTTCTACGATCAGGCGGCGTTCGTGGCCGGCTCCGTAGGGGGAGCGCGTGATGCGATCATCATTGGAGTCGTACTTGCCGCTGTAGTCCTGCTCCTGTTTCTGCGGAATGTCACATTCACGCTGATCGCTGTTGCGGCAATCCCGCTCACGGTCGCAATCGTAGGTCTCGCGCTGGGTGTGGTGGGGCAAACCATCAACCTCATGACTCTCGCCGGAGTAGCGGCCGCTCTGGGTTTGATTGCGGATGATTCCATTGTGGTTATCGAGAACATCGAAAGCCATCACGCACGGGCGAATTTGCGCCGAACGTCGGATCCGGAGCTCAATCCAGATCTAGAACAAGAACATCACGATGCGACTGCGACAGGTGCTGGTGAGCTGGCACCCGCGCTGATCGGCTCGAGCCTTTCAACAATTGTCATACTGCTTCCTTTCGCGCTCCTCTCCGGAGTCGTGGGTGCGTTCTTCAAACCGCTCGCGCTGACGATGGCGCTGGCGCTCGTCATTTCGCTGGTAATTGCGCTGGTAGTCGTCCCGGTGTCGGTCGGCGTATTCCATCGATACAAGCCGGCGGTTGAGGGCGCTAGGCAATCGCCTCTGAAGCGCATTGGGCGAGCAACGGCACGGAATCTCGCACCAATCGGCGAGCGGCTTGCTCCCATTCTGGAACGCGCCGACCGAGGTTACCGCCGGCTCGTCGACGTCTTCGTAGAGCGTGGAAGTGCCAGTGTGGCAGTCGTCGTTGTCTTGCTTGGTGTGGCTTACGTGCTATACAGTCGCATCGGCACGGATTTCCTTCCGGCAATGGATGAGGGCTCGATTATCCTGGACTACTGGACGCCTCCAGGAACATCGCTGACCGAGACTGACGCGATGCTTCGAGAGGCGGAGCGCGTCATCATTTCCAATCCAGCCGTGGCCAGCTACTCGCGCCGGACCGGACAACAACTTGGATTCTTCATTACCGAGCCGAACAGTGGCGACTACGTAATCAAGCTCAAGCCTTTGCGGGAGAGGATCGGCGTCGAGGCAATTATGGACGACCTGCGGGCGCGCATCCAGGCGGTAGAGCCGGCCATCCACACCGATTTCGGACAGCTGCTCGAAGACAACATCGGTGATCTAACCGGTGGCACTCCCCAGCCGATCGACGTCAAGATCTTCGGAAGCGATCCCGCCGTACTTGCCGCCAAGGCAGATGAGGCAGCGCACATACTCGAAAGAATTCCGGGCGTGGAAGACGTTTTCAACGGACTCACGATTGCGGGTCCTGCGCTTCAGGTGCACGTCGATCCAGTCGCGGCGGCGCGCTTCGGGCTAAATACGCAGAAGGTGGCGGCTGAGGTCGAGCCGGCTGTTACGGGCACAGTCGCGGGTCAGATAAGGATTGGCGATCGGATGTACGACCTGCGGGTGCTGGCAACGGATTCGACTCCGCTTCCGCAGTTGAAGATACGCGCAGGTGCGCCTTCGTCGGCGCTGATTCCGCTTTCCACGGTCGCCACCATTACGACCGGCACCCCGGAGACCGAAATCAAACGCGAAAACCTAAGGACGTATGTCGGGGTGACTGCTAGACTGTCCGGCCGCGATCTGGGAGGGGCGATGTCGGACATCCGACAACGAATCGCGCGGGAACTGACGCTCGGGCCCGGCATGTCTGTGGAGTACGGAGGGCTCTATGAACAACAGCAAAAGTCATTCAGGGGACTTCTCTATGTCCTTCTTGCGGGACTTGTGCTGGTGTCCGTCGTGGTCCTCTTCGAATTCACCGACTGGCGCGCCCCAATTGTTACGGCTGTGTGCGCGGCGGCGGTATTGGCAGGTGTTCTCGCTGCCCTGCTACTCACCGGAATGACACTCAACATCTCGAGTTATGTCGGGGCCATAATGATGGTCGGAATCGTGGGCGAGAACGCGATATTCGTTATCCACGAGGCGCAGTTGGGGCTACGAAGTGGAAAGTCCGTAAAGGATGCGTGGACTGACTCAGCTCACCGGCGTTTGCGCCCCGTGACAATGACCATACTGGCTACCGCCTTCGCGCTAACCCCACTCGCCCTTGCGTTAGGAGAGGGCTCCCAGCTAATGCAGCCGCTGGCAATCGCCGTGATCGGAGGGTTTGTCTTGTCGGGCCCGATAGTTCTGCTGGTGCTTCCCGGCCTGTATCACCTACTGGATCCACACGGCCTGCTCGGTCGCGACTGAAGCGTATTCCTCTCAGTGGCGACCGAGCCCGTCCTGGATATTACTTAGCCTTCTTTTCCTTCGCTTCCTCAGCTTTTTCTTTCTTTTCCGCCTTCGCGCCTTCGTGACTGCGTGCGACTACAGACCCGTCGATCGCATTCACGTTCACTTCGTCGATGCCGGTCTTACCGGGGACGGTGATGTCGAAGGAGTAAATGAGCTTGCCATTCTCTCGCTCGATCTCACTGGACTTGACCGTTCCATTTGGAACTTCCTTGAGCGCCGTGGCGCGGGCGGTCGCCTCGGAGACCTTGGCCTCCTTCAGGAGAGTGGCCTGGCTCTCTTCCTTCTTCACCCTGTGGTGACGCTTGGCGACGGTGCCGGTCTTGACGGTGCTCTTCGATACGGTGCCGACGCCCTGCGCGCCAGCGACGCTCGTGGTAGCGGCGATTGCCACTGCCAGGGCGATGACTTTGAACATGATTACTCCTCCAATTGGTTTGACCTTGCAGCCCGCGCCGGACGCGGGAAATTGTCTGCGGTTGACGGGTGAATGATACCGGGCGAAGCTGTCATCATCATTACACGAAAGTGGCATAACGGTCTCAGGAACTCCGTTCGACGCCTGGCGATGTAAATTGCCCGTCATGCGAGTTCTTCTGGTGGAAGACGACCCGGGCCTGGCCGCCATCATCAAGACGGGTTTCGCGGAGCACAGTGTTCAGGTGGTGACGGTGCCGAGCTACGC
>DASZZU010000104.1:0-3158 GCA_035544855.1 Gemmatimonadaceae bacterium
CCGCGGCGCAGACCGCCAGTAGGATCTTTATACATTCGAGTCACCTTTAACGGGTGGCTGGTGGTATCGGATTGGACGAGGCACCGGGGATCGGCGCACCGTCGTCGATGATGTGGGGCGTAACAAGGATCAGTAGGTCACGCTTTTCGTCGTCGGTGCGCGTCTGGCCGAACAATCTGCCGATGATCGGCAGGTCGACGAGGAGCGGAATGCCCGACTTGGATTGGGTAGTCTGCGTTACCGTCAAGCCACCTATGACTGCCGTCTCCCCGTCGCCGACGAGGAGCTGGGTGTCACCAGACTGTTTGCCGAAGATGAATCCGACGTCCGACGACGCGAGCTGCGCGTCGGAGTTTTCGGCGTGCAGAAGGAGCAGAATCTGGCGGTTGTTCGTGATGTGCGGCGTAACGGTCAGAATGATACCGACCTGCTTCATCTGCACCGTTGCGCGCGGCGCTTGGGCTCCGCTCACGCTGCCGGCATTCGCGGTGCCGGCGTCGAGCACTCGGATCGGGATTTCCTGGCCGACCTGGATCGATGCCTGGCGATTGTCGAGCGTCACGATGCTCGGCTCGGCCTGAAGATCGGCGAGTCGAACTTCCTGGAGCGCGTCGAGAAAACTGGTGAGCTGGAACTTGCCGAGGGCGGTCGAGAAGACCACCTGGAGCGCCGGATTGACTACGCGTGCGTTTGCATTGGCGATTGCCGACAGCGCATTTCCGCCGAGGAGAACGCGGTCGCCGCTGAGCGGCGTCCCGCCGCCCAGTGCGTCAGGAACTCCGTCGCCATTGGTGTCGATGGGTTTGAGCGTCGAGGGATCCGTACGCTTCACGAGCTGGCTGAAGAACTGGTCGGAGCCGGTGCCGAGATCGTACGAGAGCCCGATGTCTTCTATGTTCGTTCTGTTCACGAAGATGATCTTGGCCTTGATGCCGACCTGTGGCGTGCGAACGTCGAGGCTGCGCACGTACTGAAGCACGTCGGCGAGGCGCGAAGCCGTCTCCGTGATGATGAGCGTGTTGGTTGTGCTGTCGGCCGCGACCAGTCCGCGCGCGGCGCAAGTCGGTCGCGCGTTGCTGATGACGTTCCCACTGGACGGTATCGTCGGGCAGTCCTTCTGTAGAAGCTGCTGGATGGTCGGCACGAGCCCGCTGGCACGCGCGTAATTGATCGAAACGAGCTGAGTCTGAAGTGGTTCGGACGCCTGGCGGTTCAGGATGTTCGCGTAGCTATCCACGGTGATGATCCCCGAGATAGCATCTTCCGACGCGGCCAGACCCTGGCCCTGGAGGATCGCGCGCAGCGCGACATCCCACGGCTGGTTGCGGATCTCGGCGGTGACTGTGCCCGCGACATCCTTTCCTACGACGATCGTCCGGCCGGAAAACGCGGCGAAGGAAGCGATGACGTCGCGGATGTCCGTATCCTGAAACGTTACGTTGATCAGCGGCTGCTGCGACTGCTGCGCTTGCGAGAAGAGCGCGACCGGGAGGTCATCGGTGCGCGCCGCTTTCACGGGCGCGCGAACGGCTGCCGGCGGATCGTACTGTGGCTCGGCCTGCGTTGACTGCGATTCGACCTGGACCTGGGCAACCACCTTAGGCGTCGCCGTATGCACAGGACTCGTTGTTGCGACTGTTGCCGGTGCCTTCTTTACATCCGCTGTCGCGCTAATCGGGCGTGCCTGCGGAGGCGTCGGCGAGGCAACGTATCCATTCTTGTTCGACGACCACGAGGAATAGTCCGTGGTCTTGCCGCCGGAAACGGTGATACGCACTTCGGTGTCGTTGCGCTTCACATCGTAAGGGTGCTTCGCATCCATTTCGATGACTACGCGCACGACGTTGGAGCGGAACTGTGAGTAGCGAATGTTCGTGATGCCGCCGCGCGAGATCCTGTCGTAGGTGTGCTGCGACATTTCCAGACTGGCTCCTTTCAGATCGACGACAACCCGTGCAGGCGCATCGAGCGTGAAGTTCTGCACGTCCACGGCGGCGTTGACCCCGATCACCACTTCAGTCTTCCCGGAAGACGGGACTACACTGAGTGAGTGAACGGTTACTGCCGAAGAAGGCAGGAACAGGAGCGCTACAGCTGGCAGCGCTTTTAGAAAGCTCATTGGCGGGGCCTCATTTTGGTCGAATCGATCACAAACGGCAGGATTTCCTGACGGCTGTAGCCGAACTCTTCAATCGTGAAAATCACAGCTTTCTCCTGGATGGCGGCGACCCGCATTCTGCCGATCGTCTGGCCAACTCTGACCTTGTACTGTTCCTTAGACGTGACATCACGCAAAACCGCAACAGAGTTTTGGCCTCTCGGATCGAACGCCACGGCCACCAGCTTCAGGTCGTTCAGGAGCGGACGCAGATCCGTCGTTGTGAGCAGCGATACAAATGGATCGCGGCGCCCATCCCCGGCGTACTGAAAGACTTCGCGATTGATCAACACCTTCGGCGCCGTGTCGACCGGGAGTGGCGCCGGTGGCGACCCCTTGGCGGGCGCCGCGGTTGTCGTCGCGGGCTTCGCTCGGGTATTGGTGTTCGGTCTGGGCGCTGCCTGGGCGCGCGCCTGCGCGGACGCGGCGATCGCCAATGCCGCGACGAGAACGAATGCGAATGAGACTGAGCGCTGCATTATTTCACCGCCGTGGGCGGAGTGTAGGGCGTTGTGCGGGCAACGTAGGTCTGGACCTGGAACTCCGTGTCGATGAGCGATTCGCCCTTTCTCACGCGTGCCTTTGTCTTGTCGGCAATGGGGTGCAGCTTGATCGCCATCGTCACGGGCGCGATGATGCGACTGAGCGACCCGACGTTGCTCAGAAACTGGCCGACCGGGTGATAGCCACCGATGACCGCCAGCTTGTAGCGATAAGTGTCGAACTGTTCGCCCGGCAGGACTGGCATCGGCTCGACCGTCGCGAGATCGAGACCTACGCGACGTGCCGCGGTGGATATGTCCTCGAGAAGCGCCGGAACTTCATTGCTCCTCGGCACGAGCTGCCGCATCACTTTGAGACTCTGGTCGTATTCCGCTGACTGAGCGCGAAGCTTCTGCAGGCTTCCCTGCGCGATGTCGGCGCGAGCCTCCTGATTCTTCTTGTCCAGCGAATCCACGTGGGCTTGCGTCACCGCCAGCTCCGCGGCTTTCGGTTTGTA
>DASZZU010000105.1:0-2165 GCA_035544855.1 Gemmatimonadaceae bacterium
GATTCCATCGCGACCCAGGTTCTCCAGACTACGGGAGTCCCGAGCGCATCAGTCGCCGTGGTCACGCACGGGCGACTCGCATACGCGAACGCGTACGGCGCAGCCAAGCTCGAGCCGCGCGTTGCCGCGAACCCCGACATGCGCTACGCGATCGGATCTATCAGCAAGCAGTTCACAGCGGCGGCGATTCTGCTTCTACAGCAGGAGGGGAAGCTCTCGATCGACGATCCGGTCTCGAAGTTCATTCCCGGACTCACCCGCGGAAACGAGGTGACGGTCCGGCAGCTGCTCTCGCATACATCGGGATACCAGGATTTCTGGCCGCAGGACTACGTGATGCCGATGATGCTGTCGGCGACGACGCCGCAATCCATCGCGGATCGCTGGGGCAAACAGCCGCTCGATTTCGATCCTGGCACCCGCTGGCAGTACAGCAATACCAACTACACGCTCGCGGGAATGGTGGTCGAGAAGGTGAGCGGGATGCCGTTCTTCCAGTTCGTGCGCACACGGATTCTTCAGCCCGTTGGTCTTACGAGCGCGAGCGACTTCGACGCGAGTCCGAGAGCCGTGAATGCGACCGGTTACCTGCGCTACGGACTTGGACCGCTCCGTCCCGCGCCGGATGTCGGCGCTGGCTGGATGTGGGCGGCGGGTGAGCTGGCGATGACGCCGCGCGATCTGGCCACCTGGGACATCTCGATCATTCGTCACAGCCTCCTCAAGCCGGAGTCCTACCGGGCGCTCACCAGCGATGTCGGTCTAAAGAATGGCGCGTCGACCGGATACGGACTGGGCATAGATGTCTCGATGCAGAGGGGCCGATTCATGCTCGAGCACAGCGGCGAGGTGTCGGGATTCACCGCCGAGAACATGGTGTTTCCCGATGACAGCGTGGCGATCGTGGTGCTGACCAATCAGGACGCGGCACCGGCGGCGAGCGCGATCGCGGGACAAATCTCGCAGGCGTTGTTCGCGACTGAAGATGCCCGGACAGCGAGCAGGACGGCGCAGGCGCGGGCGATCTTCGAGGGACTGCAGCGCGGTACGGTCGACAGGTCGCTATTCACGTCGAACGCGAACGCCTACTTCAGCCAGCAGGCGGTGCAGGATTTCACGTCGAGCCTCGCACCGCTCGGTGCGCCCACTGGATTTGTTCAGACCGGGAAGGCCGAGCGTGGAGGAATGGTTTATCGCTCGTACAGAGCGAGCTTCGCGAATCGTACGCTCAGAGTGTGGACTTACGAGACGCCGGACGGAAAGCTGGAGCAGTATCAGGTGGCGCCGCAGGGTTGAAATGAAAAAACGCGCTCGAGAGAGCGCGTTTCACTTTCTATGGTTGTGAGCTGCGACTACGGAAGTACGAACTGAACCGTGGTCTCGATCGGGAAATTGTTGCTGCGGAGCACCGCGACTGCGGTGAAGGACCCGTGCAGGCCCTTCGGGCTCCAGCTCTCCTCGAACGTCGTCTCGCCCTTTCCCTTCAAAGTCTCGCTGCGCATCGCGGAGGTGAACATGCGCCCCTCGCTCCATCTCCAAACTTCCTTGCCGGCGAAATCCTTCACCACGAAGTCGTGGGTCTGTCCGTCGGGGAAGCGCAGCTCCAGCATCTTCGACGTGTTGTTGGTCACGCGTAGAGAGAACCTGAGATTCTCGGCGTCGTCCTTCGGGCGCGTGATGTCGAATGTGGATACGATCGGAGCGGTTTTTTCCTCGGCGTGGCGCTGAGCGGAGGCGATCGCTTTTCCGTCGTGGGAGAAAGGAGCCGCGGCAAACGCGACTGATGCTGCGCAGAGCAGTGGAAGAATGATGCGGTTATGCATTACGAAAGTCAGGCGGCGTCGATGATGGGCGGGCAGGCATTCTCAACGTATCGCGAGAACCCCAACATATCAACTCAAGGACGAACGGTCAACAGCTAAGTAACCCGACTAACTTCGCGTGAATCTTGGACTTGCGACCCCTCAAAATCTTCGGCCTATATTCGGAAACCGCCTCTGCGTTGGCTTGTGAAAATCTTCACAAGCGGTTAATTTCTGGGTCAGAATGGGAGACGAAAAGGGGCTGCGCAAAACCTCGCCTTCGGGCGGGTTGTCGGGCGCCGATTTCGCCGGCGTCGGGCTCCAGTTCGCCGCGGCGATCGTCATCTTCCTCTTCGCCGGACA
>DASZZU010000106.1:0-10252 GCA_035544855.1 Gemmatimonadaceae bacterium
TCGCGCGTGAGATAATCCCACACCACTCCCTTACGACGCAGAGTTCCCTCACCCTGCGACTTGTGCTGCGAGCGGCTGTCCGCCGCGATCTCCTGATACGAGAGGCCGAGATACGGATCGTACTCGCCGACGTTGATCGAGATCGTACGATCCTGTGGCGAGAATCGCGCGAGCCGATAGAACTTGAGCGGCGTCCACGGCGCGCCAAACTTCTCCACCGGAAAGCGTGCCGTATCCGCGGCCTGATCATAGGCCTGCCTCGCGACAATTGCCGAGATCTGGTGCTGACCGTGCCCGTCGCGCGGAGTGCCGGAGAAAGTCGTGATCACGATGTGCGGCTTGAACGCGCGCATCACCGTCATCACGTCATTCAGCAGCGAATCCTGGGGCCAGTGCTTGCGCGTCTCGTCCGCCGTCTTCGAGAAACCGAAGTCGTAGCCGCGAGCAAAGTACTGATGCGCTCCGTCGATCCGTCTCGCCGCCAGCAGCTCCTCGGTACGAATCACGCCGAGCGCTTCGCCGAGCTCGTTGCCGATGAGATTCTGCCCACCGTCACCGCGCGTCAGCGACAGGTACGCGGTCTCGACGCGACGCCCCCGAGCAAGCCACGCAATCAGATTGGTGTCTTCATCATCCGGATGGGCGCCGATCCAGAGCACGCGCATCCGCTCCGGCGCATTCTGCACCCGAATGCTCTCGGCGGGAGGAAGTATCCCCTGCGCGCTTCCGAGATGCGGCATCAGCACGGCCGCACCCAGCACAGCAAGTGTTACCGCTCTCTTCATTGTTGTCGGGAGTCGATGCTCAGGACTTGAGCGCCATGCCGCGACGTTTCGCGCCTGATGCCTGCTGCACCGGCGCATTCACCGCGGTTACGATGCGCTCCTGCTCCTTCTTGTGCATCTCGGCGTACCCCTCCGCGGGGCTCGCGCGATCGGGACGCCCCACGTATCGGGTCAGCAGCGCGTTGCCCGTCGACATCCGGAGACGCGGCGCGACGTACGACCACGCGCCCTGATTCTTCGGCTCTTCCTGCGCCCAGACAACTTCCTCGATCGCCGGATACAGGTCGACGATCTGCGCGACCTGATTCCCAGGCCACGGGTACAGTTCCTCGATCCTCACGATCGCCACGTGCGGTGCGCGCTTGGCCACGAGATCGTAGTAGATCTTTCCCGTGCAGAACACTAGGCGCGTAATCGCTTCTCGCGTTTGCGACGCGACCGGATCGTCGATCACGTGACGGAAACTTCCGGAAACGATGTCGCTAAGCTTCGATGCCGCCTCGGGCAGACGCAACAGACTCTTGGGCTGCATCAGAATCAGCGGACGACGCTCGGACAGTGCTGCCTGGCGTCTCAGGATGTGGAAGTACTGCGCCGGCGTCGAAGGATAAGCGACACGCTGATTCCCCTCGGCGCAGAGCTGGAGAAATCTCTCGAGACGCGCGCTCGAATGCTCGGGCCCCTGTCCCTCGTACCCGTGCGGAAGCAGGAGCACCACCGATGAATCCTGCCCCCACTTGGCCCGATCGGCGGCGATGAACTGGTCGATGATCGGTTGCGCGACGTTCACGAAATCTCCGTACTGCGCTTCCCACAACACCAGCGTGTCCTCTGCGGCGGTGCTGTATCCGTACTCGAATCCAAGCACCGCCATTTCCGAGAGTGGGCTGTTGTAGATCTCGAACCGGCCGTGCTTTCCTCCGTCGGCGACGTGCGCGAGCGGAACGTAGATCTCGCCCGACTCGGCATCGTGCAGCACCGCCTGTCGGTGCGAGAAGGTCGCGCGCTCGGCGTCCTGACCCGTGAGACGGATCGACGTTCCATCCGTGAGGAGTGAGGCGAAGGCAAGCGCTTCCGCGTGCCCCCAGTCGATTCCGCCTGCGTCACCCATCGCCTCCGCGCGCCGCGCCAGAGTTTTCGCAAGCCGCGGATTCACCTTGAGCGTCGAGGGCCATTTGAGCAAACGCTCATTGAGCGCGCGCAGGCGATCAGCATCGACTCCGGTATCCGCGCTCGCAGCTGACAGATCCGCCTCTCCTTCCTTCGGCGCGCGGTGCTCGGGCGGATGGATCTCCCCACTCTTTATCGCCGTCTGAATGCGGTCGAAGTTCGCCGCCGCATCGGCATCGAGCTTCTTTACCTCATCGTCGGTAACGACTCCTTCGGCGACGAGGCGATTGCCCCAAACCTCGCGCGGCGAAGGATGCGAGCGAATTTTCTTGTAGAGCTCTGGCTGCGTAAAGGACGGCTCGTCCGTCTCATTGTGTCCGTGACGCCTGTAGCCGACGACGTCGATCAGGAAGTCCTTTGCGAACCTGGCGCGATACTCTATTCCGAGTCTCGTCACGTGCACGCACGACTCCGCATCATCGGCGTTGACGTGGATGATCGGCACCTCGAATCCCTTGGCGAGATCGCTAGCGTAGTGTGTCGAGCGCCCATCGATTGGATCAGTCGTGAATCCAACCTGATTGTTGACGATGACGTGAAGCGTTCCGCCCGTGCGGAAACCTTCGAGGCCCGAAAGGTTGAACGTCTCAGCCACCACTCCTTCGCCGGGGAACGCCGCGTCGCCGTGGACGCAGACCGGAAGAACCGCCGACTCGTCCCGTTGCCCATCACCCGCCAGGACCTGTCGCGCCCGCGCAACTCCTGCGAGCACGGGGTTCACCACTTCGAGATGGCTTGGATTCGGGATCAGCACGATATCGACTTCACCGCCACTCGCCGTCTGTCTCGTTCCGCGCGCTCCAAGGTGGTATTTCACGTCGCCGGTTTCACTCACCGCATTGGTCGTCGCGTGCTTGCCTTCGAACTCCTCGAAGATTGTCGCGTACGGCTTGCCCAGTATGTGGGCGAGAACGTTGATCCGGCCACGATGGGCCATCGCCAGATCGATCTCGCGCGTGCCATGCGTCGCGGCCGCTTCGATCGCGACGTCGAGCATCGGAACGAGGATGTCTCCGCCCTCGATCGAGAAGCGCTTGTACCCTTGATACGCGCGGCCGAGAAAACGCTCGAGTCCATCGACTTCGGTGAGCCGCTGCAGAATCGCGCGCTTCTCTTCCTCGCTGAGCGGTGCGTTGAGTCGCCCACTCTCAATCTGCTCTCGCAGCCACTCGCGCTCATCGACCTTGCCGAGGTGCGAGATCTCGAAGCCGATTCGCGACGAATAAAACTCCCGGAGGCTGGCGACTACGTCTGCGGCGGTTCCGCCCTCGCCACCGAGCGCATCGGCAGGAATCCTCTGTAGATCTTCCTCGCTCAGGCCATGGAATTCCGGAGTGAGCTCGGGAGTTCCATCGGGTGGGGTGCCAAGCGGATCCAGCGGGACGGCGAGGTGGCCAAAATTGCGGATCGCATCGACGAGCTTCGCGGCAGCAGCAACTTTCCTGAGCAGCTCGGCATCAACCCGCGCTGTCGAAGAAGTCTCTCCTGCCGTGCCAGGTGCGGCGCCGCTCAGCCTCTCGGCGAACCGGAAGAATTGCCGCCACGATTCGTCCACCGACGCCGGGTCGCGCCGATAGGCTTCGTATGCCTCGCTTATATATCCGTCGTTGAAGACGCCCGTGATCGGGTCGGAGCTCATGCCTCTAAATTTAACCGCGCTCTACTGTCCTTGGCGCTGTGCTCAGAGGCTGGGGGAGCGTGTACTTCGAGCGAGCCGCGGCCGCATGCAGAATCTTGAGCGCAGGGCCGGTCTCCAACGTCGGCAGATAGAGAAATCCGGCAATCCCATTGACGTCCAGCAGATGCAGCTCCTGAGAGTGCCGCGTCAGGCTCACAGCGATCACCGGAGTATTGGAGAGCAGTTCGTCACGTTCCCACTTCTCGAGCGGAATCGTCGCCAGAAGGTCGTAGTCGCAGATGACCACGTCGGGCGATGCTTCACGCGCGGCCTCGATCGCCGCATCGAACCCCACCGCCTCGGTCGTGACGACGCCCATCCGGGCGAAATACCGTGCGATGTGCTCGCTCAAAAAGCAATGACGCGCAATGCACAGTGCGCGGAGAGGCGCGGCCTCTTCCTGCGGAGCCGCGTGGCTTGGGTCTGGAGACATGGGCGTTCATCGTAAGGCACAATCGGGCGGAACACAAGCTAGGCTATTACGAAATTTTGGGTTAACTGCAGTCAAAAAAAAGCGCCCCGCACTATTACTAGTGCGGAGCGCCGAGAAGCTTGAGCGGGCAGCCCTTACTTCCTCGTCTTGTCGACGTTGTTGCCGATGATGCCGCCGAGGATCGCTCCGGCCGCGCCACCGATGATCGCGCCCTTCACCTTATTCCTGCTGGTGACCGCGCCGATCACAGCACCAGCGCCAGCACCGATCGCGGCGTCACGCTTGGTGTGCTTGACTACTACCGGAGCCGGCGCAGGAGCGCTGTATACCGTGCCGCCCGACGATGTACTGCGACGAACGGTCGTCGTGCGACGCGCGGGCGTCTGATAAACGGTGCGAGGGGCCGTTGCGTTGCTCCTCAGCGCCGCGGTGGACGTCGCGGTCCCCGCACGCTCAGCAGCGGTGATGCTGTCGAGCGGCGTGTACGGCCGGCTCGCTGCGGCGGTCGAAAGATCAGAGTTCAACGCGCTATCCGCAGCGGTCTGATTGTCGCCCTTCGAGCATGCGAATGCGAGGGCGGCAGCCGGAAGAATTAGTAACTTTTTGAACATTTTGAAAGCCTCCAGGAATGACCCCCGCTCAACGCGACGGCACTACCATAGAGGGCAGGCTCTGTGCCAAAAAAGGAGGCGGAGTTAAGCCGCCGTAGCAGCGGATAATGCGGCCGCTGGCGCCATGTAGTCCTCTAGAGAGGCCGGCAGAGTGAGACGGAAGGAGCTGCCCTGGCCGGGCGTCGAGCATACCGTCAAAGAGCCATCCAGCAGCTGAGCCAGGCGCCTCGAAATGGGGAGTCCCAAGCCCGTGCCCGGCTGCTTCGATTCCGAGACCTGAACGAACTCCTCGAAGATGCGCGTGATGTCCTCCTGCGCGATCCCGACTCCCTCATCAATAACCTCTATTTCTACACCCCTGTTCTCGCATTGCATGCAGGCGACGCGGATCGGCTTGCCCTCGCCGAACTTGATCGCGTTCGATAGCAGATTGAGGAGGACCTGCCTCACCCTGCGAGGGTCGCTCACGATCTTGAAAGGCTCGCTCTCCATGTCGAGGGCGAGAGTAGAGCCATACTCGTCGGCGAGGGGCCGGACAGTCACGAATAGGTCCTCGATCAGCGCGGGGAACATCACGGGCTGCAATGAGAGCTCGATCTTCCCGGCCTCGATCTTGGACAGGTCCAGCACATCGTTAACCAGCTCGAGCAGATGCCGCGCAGCCTTGAGCGTGCGCTGCAACCCTTCCTTCTGCTTGGCGTTGAGCGGACCGTAAATATTGTCCAGCATCAGGGTGCTGTAGCCGATCACAGCGTTGATCGGCGTCCGCAGCTCGTGGCTCATCGAAGCGTAGAACCTGTTGCGCGCGCCCATCGCCTGTTCGAGCGCAATCTGACGCCGGTGCAGCTCCTCGTTCATCTGCGACAGCTTGGCCGCCGAGCGCGCCTCGGCTTCGAGCAGCGAAGTCCGATGCTCCAGCTCCAGCTCGCGCTTCTGACTTTCGCGCAGCAAGTCGGCCTGCCGCTGGATCTCGCGCTGCTTTAGAAAGAGATCCACGAACACCGCCACCTTCGATCTCAGCACGTCGGGATTGAACGGCTTGAACACGTAGTCCACCGCGCCCATCGAATATCCCTTGAAGACGTATGCGTCTTCCTTGCTGATCGCGCTCAGGAAGATGATCGGGATGGTTCGCGACTTCTCGCGTGACTTGATGATCTCCGCCACCTCGAAGCCGTTCATCCCGGGCATCTGCACATCGAGTAGTATCGCCGCGAACTCCGAGGCGAGAACCTGCTTGAGCGCCTCGGGGCCGGAGTTGGCGCGGATCAGCAACTGACCGAGGGGCTCGAGAATCGCCTCGAGCGCGAGAAGATTCTCCGGCCGATCGTCGACGAGAAGGAGGTTGACGCGCTCGCCGGTCATACCGCTGCCCTCGCTCCGACGTTCGCCCGCTCGTGACTGAGCTCGATCAGTCTCGGCGCCAGCGCTTCGAGCGTAAGTACCTCGGCGCTCGGGACTGCTTTAAGGGCGGCATCGGGCATGATCGGAATCTCAGCGGTCCGCGGGTCCTGCACCAGAGCACGCCCACCCCTCTTCACGATGTCGGAGAGACCCCGCGCGCCATCTTCGTTCGCTCCGGTGAGCACGACTCCAATCGCCCCCGAGCCGTACGTGTCGGCCGCCGAGCTGAACATCACGTCGATCGACGGTCTGCTGAATCGCACCGGCTCCTCGACGCTCAAAGACAGGTAGCCGTTGTCGATCAGCACGTGATAGTCCGCCGGAGCGATGTAGACGGTGCCGGGCATCAGCGGCTCCTTGTCTTCCACCTCGGACACTTTCAGATCGGTCGCGTCCTGAAGGAGCTCGGCCAGCAGCCGATCGGAATCCTTGCTCCGATGCTGCACCACGACGACGGGCAGGCTGAAATCGGCGGGTAGCTCACCCAGCAATTTGGACATCGCGGCAAGACCGCCCCACGATGTTCCTATCCCGACGACCGAGTACGGCATCTATCTCACCTTCCGGAAAATCTTTTCCGGCGGCGCGATCTGCTGGTAGCAGTCTTCGTGAGCCATGAAGCGGAGCGTCTCCTTGCCTCCCAGCACCAGCACGCCGAACATGGCAAGGCTGTCGTAAAAGAGGCTGTGCACCTTCGACTGCAATGTCTTGTCGAAGTAGATCAGCACGTTCCGGCAGAGGATGACGTTGAACTCGCTGAACGAGCGGTCCGTCACCAGGTTGTGCTGCGAGAACACGACGTTCTTCGTCAGCGACTGATCGAACAGCGCTCCACCGTATTTCGCCGTGTAATACTCCGAGAACGATTTCTTGCCTCCGGCGCGCATGTAGTTGTCGGTGTACTCCTGCATCCGCTCCAGGGGGAAAATCCCCGCTTTGGCTCTCTGCAGCACCACCTCGTTGATGTCCGTCGCGTAGATGCGCGAGCGATCGTACAGGCCTTCCTCGCGCAGCAGGATCGCCATCGAGTAGACCTCTTCACCCGTCGAACATCCGGCGTGCCAGATGCGGATGAAGGGATAGGTCCTGAGGAGAGGCACTACGTGTTCGCGAAAGGTCTGGTAGAAACCCGGATCACGGAACATTGCCGTCACGTTGATGGAGAGATCGAGCAGCAGCTTCTCCATCATCGCGGGCTCGTGCAGCACACGCTCCTGCAAAGCGCTCACGCTCGCTAGTCCTTCCTCCTCGATACGCTTCCATAGCCGCCGTCGGATCGATGCGAACGCATAGGCGCGGAAATCAAATCCGTAGTGACGGAAGATCCCCTCCAGCAGCAGCTCAATCTCGATCCTCTCGAGATCGGGCTTGAACGACTGCCGGTCGGGCTCGGCGCCAGCGCTGGGTACTGCCGCTACCGGTACAGCCACACCCGCAACAGTGACAGCAGCTGATCGGTATCGACGGGCTTGGTGATGTAGTCCGAAGCCCCCGCCGCAATGCATTTCTCACGATCTCCCTTCATCGCCTTCGCAGTAAGAGCGATGATGGGCAGTGCCTTGAACTGATCCATCGCTCGGATCGCCTTGGTCGTCTCGTACCCATCCATCTCGGGCATCATGACGTCCATTAGAACCACGTCCACATTGGGATCCTTCCTGAGCTGCTCGATAGCCTGCTTGCCGTTCTCGGCGAAGCGGACGATCATGCTGTGATCCTCCAGCATGCTCGTCAGCGAGAAGATGTTGCGCACGTCGTCGTCGACCACGAGCACGTTCTTGCCTGCTACTACCGAATCGGCATCGTGCAGATGCTCGAGCATCTTCCGCTTCTGCTCCGGCAACCTCGCCTCGATGCGGTGCAGGAAGAGCGCGGTCTCGTCGAGCAGCCGCTCCGGAGACTTCACGTCCTTCACGATGATCGTCTCCGCGTATTTCTTGATCTTCGTCTCATCCTCAGGACTCAGATCTTTGCCCGTGTAGATGATGATCGGCAGGTCATGGTTCAACGGATCCGACTTTACCTTCTCGAGGAGGTCGAAACCGCTCATCCCGTTGTTCGTGAGGCCGAGATCGAGCACCATGCAGTCAAAGTGCTTCTCCTGGAGCTTGTTGCGCGCCTCTTCCGCCGAGGCGACGGCCGTGATCTCCACATCGTCGTGCGCGATGAGCTCGACGATGCTCTGCCGCTGTACCTCATTGTCCTCGACAACGAGCAGCGTTTTCGGAACCGTGTCGATGAAGGACGAGATTCGGGCAAACGCGGCGTCGAGTGCTTCCTTGCTCACCGGTTTTGCCAGGAACGCGATGGCGCCGGCCTTCAGGCCTTCGCGCTTCCGCTCCATGCCCGAGATGATATGCACCGGAACGTGTCTGGTTTCCGGATCGCGCTTCAGGCGATCGAGCACCTCGAGTCCGTCCATGCCAGGCATATCGATGTCGAGCGTTATCGCATCGGGCCGAACCTCGCGCGCGGCCTTGAGGCCCGCCTCACCGTCGAGCTCGACCACGGCCTTGTAGCCTTTGTCGTGCGCCATATCGAGCAGAACCTTCGCGAAGTTCTGATCGTTCTCGATGACCAGCACCGTGCGGTCACCTTCCTCGATCTGCTCGCGATCGTCGGCGATCACCGTTTGCGGAATCGCTCGGCGCTCCGGACGATACTGGAGGGCATCGCCCGACGGTTTGCGCCGCTGATCACGAGGACCGGGGCGTCGCGGCGTCGCTGGTGCGGCCTGCGCACCACTTGGCCTCTGCTGCCGACCCGACGACACGTAGTTGCTCGTGTCGAACGTATCGCGATCGGGCCCATCCTGCCGAGGGATGTAGCGCGCTGGCAGAAAGAGTGTGAACGTGCTGCCCTGGCCTTCCGCGCTCTCGACACGTATCTCGCCGCCGAGGAGGCGGGCGATCTCGCGACTGATGGAGAGGCCGAGGCCCGTTCCACCGTATTTGCGGCTGGTAGTGCCGTCTGCCTGCTGGAACGCCTCGAAGATCAGTCTCTGCTTGTCTCTCGGAATTCCGACACCGGTGTCGGCCACCGTGAACGCGATCACCTCTGACGCGGCCTCGAGTGTGGGATTCTGGAACCGTCTCCCCTTTTCCGCGCGGCGGATGGTGAGAGTGACGTCTCCTTCCTGAGTGAACTTGAACGCGTTCGACAGCAGGTTCTTGAGAACCTGCTCCAGTCGTCCGCCATCGGTAGAGATCGCCTGCGGAAGATCCGCGTTTATCACCACGCGGATTTCGAGTCCCTTCTGCTCGGCGAGCGCGGAGAAGCTGCGCTCGACAAACTCCTTCACCTCCGTCAAGCGAACGTCCGTCGGATTTACATCCATTTTGCCGGCTTCGACCTTCGACAGGTCCAGCACGTCGTTGATGAGATTGAGCAGATCGCTGCCCGAGGTGAGAATCGTTTGCGCGAACTCCACCTGCTTCGGCGTGAGGTTGCCGTCCTTGTTCTCGCTGAGAAGACGCGCGAGGATGAGGAGGCTGTTGAGCGGAGTCCGTAGCTCGTGTGACATGTTGGCGAGGAACTCCGACTTGTACTTGGAGCTGACTGCGAGCTGGTCCGCCTTCTCCTCGAGAGCGAGCCTCGCTGATTCCACTTCCTCGTTCTTCGATTCGACCTTGCGGTTCTGCTCGGCGAGGAGAGACGCCTTCTCTTCCAGCTCCTCGTTGACCTGCTGCAGCTCTTCCTGCTGGTCCTTGAGCAGCTCTTCGGAAGTGCGCAGCGTCGTGGCCTGCGCTTCGAGCTCCGAGTTGGATTTCTTTAGCTCCTCCTGCTGCGTGCGCAGCTCTTCGGACTGAGTCTGGAGCTCGAGCGTCAGGCTCTGCGACTGCTCGAGCAGCTCCGCCGTCCTCATGTTGGCGCTGATCATGTTGATCACGACGCCCACACTCTCCGCCAGCTGATCGAGGAAGAGCTGGTGGATCTGACTGAACGGCAGGAACGACGCGAGCTCGACGACGGCCTTTATTTCTCCCTCGAACAGAACGGGCAGCACCAGGATGTTGCGCGGTGGCGCCTCACCGAGGCCCGAGGTGATGCGGATGTAGTCGTCTGGAACGTTCGTGAGCAGAATCGACTTCTTCTCGAGCGCGGCCTGTCCAACGAGTCCTTCGCCGAGGTGGAACCGGTTCCCGACGTGCTTGCGCTCCTTGTAGGCATA
>DASZZU010000107.1:0-13045 GCA_035544855.1 Gemmatimonadaceae bacterium
TGACCGTCACTGTTCCAACCACGCACCGCAATGAACAGCTCACCGCGCTTCACCTTGCGGCTGTCGTCCGCGACTCCGCTCGCTTCGCCCGGCAGCTTTCCCTCGACCCCTGCAAGCAATCCTCGCTCGGCCAGCGCATTCTTGATCTCCGAGATGCGCACCTTCATTGAGCCGGGCGGTTCAGCTGTACAATGATTCCAGGCGGCGAGACAGTACCGGCGGCTGGAGATGTGCCGGTAGCTGACCCCGTACTCAGGCGCACCCTGAATCCCGCGGCGTGTAGCGCGCGCACAGCTTCTCTGACTGACAACCCTCTCACATCCGGAATAGTGCGAGGCGCGACCGCTATAGGCGCAGAGCTGCGAGACGCGGGAAGGTCCACGACATACGACCTGGTTCCTTCGGCGGCCTCGCGGGGCTTGAGATTGTCGCTCGGATCGTACGC
The DNA here is from genome assembly GCA_035544855.1 of Gemmatimonadaceae bacterium. Lineage (GTDB taxonomy): Bacteria > Gemmatimonadota > Gemmatimonadetes > Gemmatimonadales > Gemmatimonadaceae > UBA4720. The sequence continues at coordinate 446 of DASZZU010000107.1, forward strand.
AGCAGCGTCGACGTGCTCGGTAGGATCGCGAGACACCTCCCTTCCCGTGTTCCCGACCACGCTCTTTTCGGACGCCGCGAGATCCTCACGATTGAGCGCCGCGTCGCGCGCCGCCAGCGCCGCACGCAGAACGATCTGCGTCACGGGAGCGGCGATGTCGCCGCCCGTGTAATGCTTTCCCTTCGGGCTATCCAGCTTCACCAGCACCACGTACTGGGGATCCTTTCCAGGAAACAAGCCGACGAACGAGGCGGTGTAGTTGCCCGCGGTGTAGCCCGAGTTTTGTGAGGTGCGACGAGCGGTCCCGCTCTTCCCCGCGACGTCGAACGTCTGAAGATCGGCTTTGGTCGCCGTGCCCTCCTGCACCACCGCCAGCAACATCTGCTGGATGGTCCGAGCGACCTCGCCCGACATCACTCGCCGCACCGCCCGAGGCTCAGCGCGATAGAGGACCTTGCCATCGAGGGCTCGCACCTCTTTCACGAGATGCGGCTCGAGGAGCTCCCCGCCGTTCGCGATTGCGGAGTACGCCACGACGAGCTGCAGCGGCGTAACGGCGATCTCGTAGCCCATGAGAATCGAGGCGCTCGTCTGTCTCGACCATTCTCTCGGCTCGCGCAACGTGCCGGGTGACTCCGCTGGAAGCGGAATGCCAAGCGGCATTCCGAATCCGAGATCGCGGAACATCTCATACTTTTGACGCGTAGTCAGTCGCTGGCCGAACTCGACGATCCCAATGTTGCTCGAGAACCGGATGACATCGGCGAGAGAGAGCTGGGCAGTCTTGTGCATATCGGTGATGGTCCGCCCATCCAGCTCGAGCTTTCCGTTGTGCGTGTTGACTACGTCGCTCGGCCGCGCGCGCCCATGCTCCAGGAGCGACGCGGCGACGAACGGTTTGAGCGTCGAACCCGGCTCGAACGGCTCCGTCAGCGCGGTGTTCGAGAAGGAAGTATGCCCCACACGATTGCTCGCGAGCGCGAGGATCTCGCCGGTATGCGGATTCATGACGACAATGTCGCCCCCATCCGCGCGCAGGCTGTCAACCGCGATCGCCAGCTCGCGCTCGCAGATTTCCTGCAAGGTGTTGTTGATCGTCAACACGACCGTCGAGCCCGCTCGCGGCTGCTCTGTCCAGCCGTCGGGATTGTCCAACGCGCGTCCATTCCTGTCACGCGCAAGACTCACTCTTCCCGAGTCGCCGCGAAGAATCGTATCCAGGGCAAGCTCGAGACCGTCGAGCGGGTTTCCCTGACCATCGAGACTCCCGACGATGCGCCTGATGCCGCTCGACTGTGCATAGACCCTCTGCAACACGGGGGTGAGATGCACACCGTTCAGCTTCGACAAGGAAGCGATATCGGACTGGCTGTAGAGTCCGGGCAGGTCTATCCATCTGCGGCGGCGCTCGATGGCGGCGTGAAGGAGAGCCGCGTCGACCCGGGCGAGTCGCAATGCCCTGAGAACGAGGGCCGTGTCGCGCACTTCGGGGAGCGCGACGGCGACGCGCGTCAGCTCACGACTCTCGACCAGCGTATTGCCACTCGCGTCGAGAATCTCTCCTCGCGGCGCGGCCGCCGCGGAGGCCAGGTAGTGCTGCCGCTTGCCGCGAGCGACCCACTCCTTTCCTTCAACGACCTGTACCTTGGCTGCGCGCGCAACCAGCGCGAGCGCGAAGAGCACCAAGAAGCCGTGCACGACGGCGACTCGACTAGGGGCTTTCACGCTGCCCCGCTCGTGGGAGTATGACGACCTGCTTGTCGGACGGAATGTGCATTCCGAGCCGGCTCTCCACGGCAACGCCCAGGCGCTGCCGGCTCGATGCGTCGCGGATCTCGCTCTCCAGCCGCGCGCGCTCCCCCTGAAGCTCGTTCCGCTTTCCGTCCAGCTCCGCGAGCCGCTCGGACTGACCGATGCCGAGTGTTCTCCGCCACACGATCGACAGCGCGACGAGAACGAAAGCAGCAAGGATCAGCGCCACGCGAGTTCTCCCTCTGAGTGCTACGCCGCGCTTCGCCATGCGCGTAGTCTGGCGCTCCGCGAGCGCGGATTGGAAGCGGTTTCCGCCTGGCTCGCGATGATCGCGCGCTTTGTCACCAGCTCACCCAATGCGTGACCGCGACACGTGCATTTCGGCTGCTTCGGTGGGCAAATACACGACATGCTCCACTCGCGCATCGTGTGCTTGGCCAGCCGGTCTTCGCCCGAGTGGTAGGCGATCACGGCGAGGATTCCACCGGGGTTGAGCCGGTCGCGCAGAAGTGGAAACGCCTTCTCGAGCGCGCCGAGCTCGTCGTTCACCGCGATGCGAACGGCCTGGAAGAGCCGGGCAAAGTCGCCCGGACCCATGCGCGCGCCGAACGCGCCCCGAATAGCGTCGACGAGATCGTCGCTCACATGCATCGGTTTACGCTCGCGGCGACGCGTGATTTCGCGAGCGAGGCGGTTGGCCCTCGGCTCGTCTCCGTAGTCGCGGAAAATATGGGATAGGTTGGCTTCATCCAGCGTGTTCAACAGTTCGGCGGCGGTCGTAGTAGAGCGACGGTCCATCCTCATGTCGAGTAACGCGCCAGGACGGAAAGAGAAACCTCTCTCGTCGGCGTCGATCTGGTGCGAGGAAACCCCGAGGTCTGCCAGGATGCCGTCGAACTTGCGTCCCTCGAGCTCCGGAACCCGGTCCAGCTCGGCGAAATTCCCCCTGATAGCGAGAAAGCGGCCCGACGCCTCGTAAGGCGCAAGCCGCTTCCGCGCTTCAGCAATGGCCGCCTCGTCGCGATCGAGCGCTACGACGGAGGAGCCGGAGGCGAGGAGGGCTTCGCTGTGCCCTCCACCGCCCAATGTGCAATCCAATACCTTTTTGGCGCCGGCAAAGAGCGCCGATACTTCTCGGACCATGACCGGCGCATGGTAGGACGTATCCCACCGGCCGGTCAGCGGATCGGTCACTTACAGAAGCGCTTCACCTCGTTGTCGACCGCCGGCGTGAACTGCGGAATGGCCGTCAGGAGCTGAGCCGCCTCGTTCGGGTATTTCTGTCCGCCCGCAGGCAAGTTGATCTGCGCGAGATTGAATGCGTCGCGAGCGATCCGAGCCAGGTCGCAGCTCTTCTTCTCGTTGGCATCGATGGTGGCGCTCTGGCCGAGCGAGAAGGCGCTGGCGCCGAGCAGGAACTTGGCGTCCGCCGAGCTCTGGAGCTGGTCGGAGAGCTGAAGGAACTTGATAGCGCGCTGGAAATCCGCGCGGTCTTTGGAGCCCTGACCCGCCTTGTAGGCGTTGCTGCCCTGCTGCAAGGCGAGCTGCGAGAGCGCGTTCGGATCAACGCCGTTCGCCTTGGCCTGGTTGAGCGTATTGGTCAGGTCGGCGTACTGGTTGAGCGCCCCCTGAACTGTTGCCAGCAGGAAATATCCGTTCGGGTTCTTGGGATTCGCAGCGACCGCTTTCTTGGCCGCATCGAGCGCTTGCTGAAGCTGCCCTGCCTTGTAGAGTGCCTGCGCGTTGAACAGCTGGAGGTTCGGATCATTTGGGAACCTCGCAGCTCCACGCGCGGCCGCTTCTGATGCTTTCTGCGGCTGATTCATGGCGTTGTAGGCGCCGGCTAGGCGCGCGTAGTAGTCAGCCGTCGCAGCGGCAGTGTCGACACGCACCATCTCATTCCCGACGTTGATGGCGTCGTTAAAATCTTTCGCATTTAGGTAAACGAGCCAGGCGAGGTTGAGGAGCTGGGGATCACCGGGATTGTTCTGAATCAGGTCCCGCATGAGCGGGACCGCCTGATCCGCGTGACCCATCTTCGCATACTCGGCCACGACATCCTGAATGAGCTTGATGTTCGTCGGATCGGCCGCGGCGAGCGAGCTCAGAACCTGGAGCTCCTTGATCGTGTCGTTCCTGGTGCGATACGTGTCGGCCAACCTTCTCAACGCCACGATGTTGGCTGGATCGCTGCGGCGAATCCGCTCGGAGACGGCTATGACGGAGTCATCCATCTTGAGTCCGGCGTACGCGTCGACGAGACAGGCGGCGGCGATGTTCGCATTGGGATAGCCAGCCATCGCGGCGCGCGCGGCTGCGACGCCTTCCTGATACTTGCCCTGGGCGACCGCGTTGTGACAGGTCTCTTCGCCCGCCAACTGGCGGCGCGCATCCTTGATCGCCTTGGCGACCTGATCCGCCGCATCGTCCAGCTTCGCTCCTTGAGCTGTGGGAAGGACCTGGCCGCGGGTCATATCGCGTGAGATGATGAGCCGCGAATCGATCTTGTACCCGGTCGGAGTCTTCGAGACCGTGCCTTCCAGATATTGGGGGGCGCGCACCAGGCTAGCGAGCGCCTTGGCATCCCCAGGTGCGAGCGCCTCAGTCGGGCTGTAACCAGAAGAGGTCAGGCTGTTGATGATATCGGCCTTGGGGACGACGACGATTTCCCGGACGTTCGTCTGCTTTTGCAGCTGGTTGCGAATCGCTTCCGCCGCCTGCCCACCAAGATCCTTTTCGGCGCTCTGAAGCGTTGGGATCATGACTCGTTCACCAGTGCGGCTCTGGGCAACCGCGGGCGACGCGCCAAGAGCGGTTAGCACCGTGGCGATCGCGACGAGACCAAGTCCTGAATGACGTAGACGTGCCTTCAATGGTATAACCTCCAATCGGTAAACACTCTTACCCCACTTCCCAATCCGTGGGTCCCTGAAACTTAAGTGGGCGAGGAGGGACTCGAACCCCCGACATCCTGCGTGTAAGGCAGGCGCTCTAACCAACTGAGCTACTCGCCCGGTGCAGAAACCGAGCCTATCCTGTTACCGGAGAATGGCCAGCGGCACCAGCACGCAGTACCCGATAACAAGCAGGATCGGGGCTAGCGTTTCGCCGCCACGAGCGAGGTCGGCGAAGCCGGCAACAAGTACCAGCGCGGCAAGCGTCCAGTATAGCCACGAGCGACGGCCGGTCAAATCGCGGGCAGCTCTTGGACCACTGGCAAGATCGGTTTTGGCCATAAGCGACGTAGTGTAGGGCGCTGGGAAATGCGTGTCAACCCGATTTCCTATCTCAATAGGAAGTAGAAGGTCCTATGAACCGGCTTTCTTGCCCTCGGAATAATGGAGCTCCACCCAGTCGCGGTAGCTTCCATCCATCACCGAGCGCCACCACGACTCGTTGGCGATGAACCACCGAACGGTCTTCAAGAGGCCCGTCTCGAACGATTCGGCCGGACCGTAACCGGTCTCGAGCGTTGCCTTCATCGCGTCGATTGCGTAGCGCCGATCATGCCCGGGCCGATCCTTCACGAAGGCAATCAGCTCCGCCGTGTCTCCGCCCAGCGACGCCGGACATTTCGGGAACTGCTCGCGAACTTTTTCCTCTTCAGCGAAAATCTTGTTGATGTGCCGGCAGATCCCCTTGACGACGTCGATATTCTTGCGCTCGGAATTTCCACCCAGATTGTAGGTCTCGCCCAGCCTTCCCTTTTCGAGCACACGCTCGATGCCGCGGCAGTGATCGCGTACGTAGAGCCAGTCGCGGACCTGCAGTCCATCCCCGTAAACCGGAAGCTGCTTGCCATCGAGCGCGTTCACGATCGTGAGGGGAATCAGCTTTTCGGGAAAATGATAGGGCCCGTAATTGTTCGAGCAGTTCGTGGTCGTAACCGGCACGCCGTAGGTGTGGTGATACGCGCGCACGAGATGATCCGCGGCCGCCTTGCTGGCGGCGTAAGGTGAATTCGGAGCGTAAGCGGTTTCTTCGGTGAACGGAGGCGCGTTCGGGGCAAGGGAGCCGTAAACCTCGTCGGTCGAGATGTGGTGGAAGCGCCGCGCGCCGCCCGACCAGTCTTCGGACCACGCCGCGCGGGCCGCCTTTAACAGCTCGTGGGTTCCGCGCACGTTGGTGTCGATGAAAGGGTCCGGTCCTCTTATCGACCGGTCTACATGCGATTCGGCGGCGAAGTGAACGATTGTATCGATTCCTTCGCGCTTTATGACCTCGTGCATGATGTCGCCGTCGCGAATATCACCTTTGATGAAGATGAATCGCTCGTTGTCGGCGAGCGGCTCCAGGTTCGACAGATTCCCAGCATATGTGAGCGTGTCGAGCCCGAAGATCGTGTCCCCGGGATGATGTTCGGCCCAGAAATGCACGAAGTTGGTGCCGATGAACCCGGCCGCGCCTGTCACGAGCATCCTACGCATTGTCGACTCTGCCTTCGTTCATCATGCCTCTGAATCGTTTGGATGGTGAGCAACAGCGAACGATACCCCGCATGTGTTCATCCGCCAATGCCTCGCTTACTTGAGCGACAGAGATCCCTGATCACGCGCGCAATGTCGCGCGCCGCCGCAACCCGATCCGCGCCGGCTATCGCCATTGCGGCTTGCGGCATTCCATAGATGATCGAGCTGTCACGGTCCTGGATTACCGCCATTCCGCCCACGGCGCGAATGCGTCGCAAGCCTTCGGCGCCGTCACGACCCATTCCGGTCAGAATCACTCCAATCGCTTCCCCGCCAAATGCCTCGGCAGCAGAGACGAAGAGGGGATCGGCAGCGGGTCTCACACCCCATATCGTCGGCGACGTATCGAGGCTTATAGTCGCAGCGCCCGAGTCGCCTGTGACCGTCATGTGGAATCCGCCGGGCGCCAGATAAACATGGTTCTCTAGCACAGCCTCTCCATCGACGGCTTCGGCGACAGGCAGTGGACTCATCAAATCAAGCCTGTGCGAGAGGCTGCGCGTAAACTCCCGCGGCATGTGCTGAACGATGAGCACCGCCGCGCCGAGAGTGTCGGGAAGATGAGGGACGATCTCTGCGAGAACGCGCGGGCCTCCGGTCGATGCCGCAATCACCACGACGCGGCTCGCCGCACCGGAGATTTTCTTGGGAACTGTCTCCGCACCAACTGGAACACCCGCCTGCGGAGGCGTCCGCACTCCCGCCATGTTGACCGCGCGCGCCGCGTTGAGCGCGGCGAGCAGCTCCTGCCGGACCGTCAATAAATCGATGCTGATCGGCCCCGACGGCTTTCTCACGAATTCGACCGCGCCGCGCTCCAGTGCCCGGAGCGTCATCTCATTTCCACGCTCGGATCCCGCGGCGCTCAGCATGACGACCGGTCGCGCCATCTCGCGCATTATCGTGTCGAGGGCCTGCAGTCCGTCGAGCAGTGGCATTTCTATGTCGAGGGTGACGATGTCAGGATTTAGAGAGCGGATCGCCTCGATAGCCTGCAATCCGTCCGCCGCCGTTCCAACCACCTGAAACTCCCCCGTGGATTCCACCATCTCGGCTATGAGCGTGCGCATGAATGCACTGTCGTCGACCACCAGCACCGTGGAAAGTGTCTCGCTCATCCAGTCGCTGCCGCGTTATATCTTGCGGAAAATGCGCTCGCGCGCATTCACCGGCGAAAAGAGTCGCCTCGCTTCGCCAAGAAGTGTCTCGACCTTGCCGAGAACGAGAAATCCGCCAGGGGCAAGCGTTCGGTGGAAGTGAGCGAACAGCGCGTCCTGCGCGCCCCGCTCGAGATAGATGATCACGTTGCGGCACACGATCAGATGCGCGTTCTCGACCGGCGGCTGGAAGTGCAGCAGGTCGCGGACTTCAAACGTGACCAGCCGTCGCACCTCGGGCAGCATTGTGCGCAATCCGGCAATCTGCGGGAAATACTGCTCGCGCAGATCGGCCGGCGTATCGCCGAGCGCTGATTCGATATAGACTGCGCGCTCGGCTTCGCCCAGGCAGTCGGTGTCGATGTCCGTGCCGACGATCGAAACGGAGTCGAGACGTGCTGCGCCGTTCGTTGCCGAGTGCTTGTGCATGAGGATGCCAATGGAGTACGGCTCTTCACCGGAAGAGCACCCCGCGCTCCAGATGCGGATCTCGCGCTCGTCCCTCTCCATGAGAGCGGGAACGACCTTCTGATCGATCGCCGAGTAAGTCTCCCAATTGCGAAAAAACTTGGTGACGTTGACCGTGAGCGAGCGGATGAGTCGCTCGTACTCGCGCGGATCCTTATCAAGCATCCCGGAATATTCGGCACACCCTGACGCGCCTCTCGCGCGAATGCGAACCGCAATCCGCCGGCGCAGGCATTTGTCCTTGTAGCTCGAGCACTGAAAGCCGCTGTCGCGCGTGATCTTGTCCATCAGCGCCCGGAATTCGGCGTCGTCGCCCTGGATCAACTCGCTGGTGGCTGTCAGGAGCGATTCGTCGGTTGCGCCGCGTTTCGGTCCGCACGCGAGATTCCCTCTAACGCGGCGGAGAGATTGCGCCGTAGCTGCGACAGCTCCGGAGCGAGAGCTATCCCCTTTTCGGCAGCGTCGCGTGCGTGCCCGTACTCACCGCGCTTGAGATACCCGGCAGCCAGATTGTTCAGCAGTACCGGTGATTCGGGGTGCGTCTCCGCGGCAGCCGCCAGAAGGAGGATCTCCCGATCGGGGTCGTCGGTCATCGCCGCCACCTGCGCCGCGTAGTGAAACCAGACCGGTGGCGGCTGACTGGAACTCCACAGGCTACGCGCTTCGCTCAGTGCGACCTTGGCGGATTGCAGGTCACCGAGCCGCGCAGAGATGATCGCGGACTGGAGCTGAATCAGAGGCTCCGCGGTCCCGCCGGCTATGAGCGCGCGGTCTATCACCAGCTTGGCTTTCTCGAGCTGGCCGAGCTGTTCATACGCGAGCGCGAGATTGTGCAACAACGCCGTCTTGCTTGGCGCGTTCGGAGCCGACGTCATAAACGCGTTCACTGCGCTTGCCCATTCCTTTCGGCGAAGCGCGATCAATCCAAGATGAAAAGACGCGACTGGGTCCGCCGCTTCCTCGACTAGCGCGCGGAACTCGCGCTGCGCTTCGTCGTGCATTCCCGCTCTGTACAAAGCGCTGGCAAGCTCGCGCCGCTCCAGCGGACTCGCGTTGCGCGGAAGCGTCGGCGTCGTTCTCTTGCGGCCAACGGGCAGCAGAAACGACGCGTTGAGCAGTCCATAAAGCGCCTTCCCCACATCGAACTCACCGAGGCCGGAGTCGCGGATCAGGCCGTTGATGTCGCGATGTCCGTCGAGGAGCGGGAGCAGCGCCTCCTGCTCGGGAGACAGAGTGTCCCTGTTCGTGGTGAGGCGCGGGCGATCGATGCTGAACACCACATCGAAGCTCGGAATCTTCTTCTCGATGAGTGACCACTCGTCGACTCGTCGCGCGCCCTCGAGCAGCAGTGACTGTGGGTCGACCGAAACTCGTTCAGCACCTTCTTCCGGCTCGACACCGGGCTCGAAGTTGAATGTGCCGCTCGTCCACGTGAAAAGCGTGTAGACGGCGTTCTCGGTGTCGAGGGGACGGTTTACTATCGCGGCATGACAGATGCGGCCGCTGTCGAAATAGATCGAGCCAAAGCTGTCGTGGAACGAGAGACCGAGGCAGCCGCTCTTCTTTCCCATCGAAAGCAGCTGCAGAACGTCGGGCAAGCTCGCTTCCTTCAGGCTACCCTTGATAGCCATCAGCCCATTTCCTCGATCATTCTGTCAGCGACGTTTTCCCACTCCAGTATGACTCCCCGATCCGGAACGGGCGTGGCCTCCTTCTTCTGCGCGGGCCTGCTTTTGGGCGTGGAGTCGAGCGACTCGACGCGCTTGGCGATCTCGTGGCTGATATCGGCCATGAAATCGGCGAACTCGCCGCTGTCGTCTTCCGCTCCCTTCTTTACGCCCGTGGCCACCGCTCAGGATCCTTTCGGGGCCGGAGCGCTGAGCCGGCCGAGCACCATCGACGCTATGCTGCGCAGGGTCTCGAAGACTCCGCCGCCGTTTATCGCGTTGGCCGCGAAATACGGCACCGTGCGGAAGTTGAGCGTCTCGTCCAGCTCGTTAATGCTGCTTATCTCGCTCGCCGGCAGGTCACGCTTGTTGTACTGCATGACGAGCGGCAGCGTACGCGGATCGAGACCTTCATCCGCGAGATTTGCATGCAGGTCCTGCAAGCTCTCGATGTTCTCGGCGAGCTGCCGCGACTGGCTGTCGGCAACGAACACGACCCCGTCCACTCCCTGCAGCACGAGCTTCCGCGTGGCCGCGTAGTAGACCTGTCCGGGAACCGTGTACAGCTGAAAGCGGGTCGCGAATCCGGAGATCGTTCCGAGATCGAGCGGGAGGAAATCAAAGAAGAGGGTCCGGTCGGTTTCCGTCGCGAGCGAGACCATCTTGCCCTTTCGTTCCTCGGGCAGCTGGGAGTAGACGTGCTGAAGATTGGTCGTCTTGCCGGATCGGCCTGGACCGTAATACACGATCTTGCACGTGATTTCGCGAGTGCCGTAGTTGACGACGGACATTTATCTGCCCAGCGGGCCGAAGAGCGCATCGAGGCTGCGATTGAGCTCGCCCTCGAAATCCCCGGATGGACCGACTGCCGGGCCCTGCGCTTCCGGGCGAAGGTTCTCGATCGCTTTCTGGAACTCTTCGAAGTAGATCTCGACTACTCCGAACGAGCTTTCGCGGTCGAACACGCCCACAAAAAGAAATTCGTGCGGGCCCGCCGCGCAGCGCGCCATGAAAACCTGACGGTCCGCGCCTGCGTGGTGCATCTCCAGGAACGGCTTCCCATCGAGCTGTCTTCCGAGCTCGCGGGCTGATGCATTTATCGCGGAAGTGAGCGCGCAGACCGACATGACGTCGGCGGCGTTGGTGAAGCCGAACTGGCCGACCGCCTTTCCCGTGGGATAGAGCAGCACGCCCGATATGAGGCGCGCGTCGTCCATCAGCCGCCTGAGCGGCGCTGCGACCCACGGTTCCACTACTGTTGGCTGAGTCACGACTTGTCTCGGGCTGCCTTCATCATATCCAGTCTCACTCGTCCCAGGTTGGCGTCAGAAGTGACGATCGTGACGAGTACGACGTCGCGGGCGCCGACGACGCAGATTTGCCCCTGCTCGGCCTCGAGGCGCATGAACGCCGGAGTGCCCAGACGGGCAGCGTCCGATGCGCGGGTCACTTTGGAGTAAAGATAGGCCGCGAGCGCGGCCGTATGCTTGCGCGAATCCGCGCCGCCGGCCGCGGCTCCCTTCATGGGACTCGTCTCGACGATCAATCCGTCAGAGGCGCCGACGACCATCGCCGCCACTACACCGGGTAGATGAGAGAGCGTCGTCACGATTTCCGCGAGAGCGCCCTTCATGCGCGCCCCTGCATCCAGTTGATCGCCAGCGCCACCGAGCGCGTGAGCACGCGACGCACCAGCCCCAGCGGCACCGAGGACGAGGACGCCAGGAGCACTACTCCATCCTGCGGCGCGGGCGCGAGCGCTATCGTCGCCGCATCCGTCTCCACAACGACCGCGATCCACGCGCCAAGCGACAGGAGCCGCATCGACCGCGACACTTCCCTGCTCACGCCGCTCAACGCTGATCCGATCTCAGCGGAGATGTCGCGGCCCTGATTGTCGACATAACTGCCGGCGAGTGGAACGCCCGCCGAATCGAGTAACAATGCCGTCTGCTCGGCCTCGCCGATCGCGGTCGCGAAGAGAGTGTGCGCCGACTCAGCCACGCGCAGCCCCGTCTTCCTGGGGCGTGATCTCGATCAGGCCCGTGCTCAACATGCCGTAGATGATCTTGGCGACTTCGAACTCGGGCAGCACCAGGCGCTTCCCTATCTCGTGCAGATTTCTTTCGCCGTCGATAACCGACAGCACTTCCCACTCGCGCGGCAGCAGATCTATGAAGGACTCCGGTCCGTCGTCGAGGGGCGCGAGACGCGGAAGAACGCGCGCGTCGGGGATCTTGTCGGCCATGCGCGACCATTCGTCGATGCGGCGGGCACCTTCCATCAGCAGCGACTCGGTACTCACGCGTACCGCGATGTCCTTCCGAATGGGCCGCGGTGGCTCCTCGGTAAATGAGAAGAACCCTTCGGACCACGACATGAGATCGAACACGACGGTTTCGATCTGCTGCCGCATGAAGCGGTCGATGTCCCGCGGAGTCACAATCCCATGGGCGACGAGAATCTCACCGACTCGACGCTTGTCCCCGGCGCGCTGCATCGCGGTGGCGCGCGCGAGGTCGGCGGCCGTGGCCTTGCCCGAGCGCTCGAGAATTGTGCCGAGCAGGTGCGGGTTGCTCTTCATCGTCGCGGCGACGATGGTCCCGGCATCGAAGTAGACGCTTCCCTCGTTGTTCCGCTCTGGGGAAGTGATACGCAACGTGCCCGTCTTTCGGCTCAGATCGAGAAGCTGGAAGACGTCGTGGATGCCGAGCTCGCGGAGTGGCCCTTCGATAGCCATTAGCGCCGCCCTCTCTGAAGAAGCCGGTGGTAACGCAGCGCTTCAGAATGATTTGGATCGAACCGCAGCACGCGCTCGAACGCGTTCAGCGCGTCATTCTCGCGCGCCAGGTCGATGAGGATCTCTCCGAGCGCGATCAGCGCGGCGAAGTGGTAGACATCGCGGCGCACAAGCGCTACCACCCGCGGCAGCGCGCTGCGGGAGCGACCGGTACGTCGGTACGGTCCAACGAGCTCGACCACTGCGGCGTCGTGGTTCGGCGCGGTGACCAGCACGGTTTCGAGCTCTCTGATCGCGCCGGTGTCGTCCCCGGCCCTGGCGAGCAGCCTTCCGAGTGCGACACGGGT
>DASZZU010000108.1:0-2395 GCA_035544855.1 Gemmatimonadaceae bacterium
CAATCCAGGAAGATCGGCCTACGTGCTGGCTCTCGGGGCCTGACGTCCGGACAGTACCTCATTGAGCGCGTCCAGCCGATCCGACCAGTACTGCTTGAGACGGTCCACTGCCTCGCGGTCGCGTGCGCCTCAGTAACCGAGCGCGGCGGTGATAATCAACGCGATAATGAGAACCGGAATCGCTACGGCTATCGCGAGACCCAACGGTCGCCCGATATTGATCGTCTCGCCAAACGATGGAACCCGTTTGGGAACCCAGACGCGATTGTCGCGTTGGCTGTGGTAGAGCAGCCCTCCCCACCAGTTGGCCGGATTTTCCCACTCAGATTCGTTCACGTTGTCCTGGTACATCGGATCCTTGGGTGATGACAATGTGAATTGCTCTGCCTAACGCCTATTAGCTTGCAAGCGAAATTGAAAGGCTGCGAAGCTCGCAGTCTTTCCCCACGGTACGGTCTGGCGTCTTCGAATGGAAATCCCTCCGGGTGTACCACTTAGCCACGGCGCCCTCACAATACTGCTGGATGATAGGCTGCGAGATTAGCTGCATAACATTCGCTCGCTTCTTTTCCTGCTAAAACGCATCAATCTGGCTCGGGACACCGCGGTTAAGAACGTGGGTGTAAATCATTGTCGTCCGCACATCAGAATGACCCAGCAACTCCTGAACCGTCCGGATATCGTAGCCGTCCTCGATGAGGTGTGTCGCGAATGAGTGCCTGAAGGTGTGGCCGGTCGCACGCTTCGTGATGCCCGACGCGCGGACGGCATACGTAACGGCACGCTGTACGACCGTGACGTGCATGTGGTGTCTTCGTACCTCACGGCTCACCAAGTGGATATAGGTTCTCACCGCAGGGAAAACGTGCTGCCATCGCCACTCTGCTCGAGGTCTTCCAAGGCAATTCCCGGCAACCCCCGATAGAGAAATGATATTGCGGCCATCGCCTGGTTCTGCGTCGAAGCGCTGACGTTCGACTGAATCGCCAGCGCCGAAAGAAATTCGATGACATCCTCTCGACCAAGCTCGGACGGATGTCGAGTTAGTGGTCATGAGCGAAGGTTTGTAGTCGAGGGGAACGGTTGGCAGACATCAGTCCGCCGCAGCGTTAAGCAGAATCGCCGCCGAGCTGGCAGTTACGGAGTTCGCTGCGCCAGCGCGCTCTCCAACGCGTTCCACGCCAGCAACGCGCATTTTACGCGCGCGGGGAATCTCGCCACGCCGGAGAGCGCGCGAAGTGAGCCTAGCTGAGACTCATCGCCAACGGGAACATTGCCGAGCATCAAATCCCGGAATTCCTTCCTGATCGCGTCGATCTCCTCCGGGCTCTTGCCCTTTACCAGCTGCGTCATCATCGACGCCGACGCCAGGGAGATCGAGCAGCCGCGCCCCGAAAACTTGAGATCGCAGACGCTGTCGCCATCGAAGGCGACCTGCAGGGTGATCTCGTCGCCGCAGAGTGGATTCTTCATCTCCACGCTGGCATCCGGCTTCTCGAGCGTTCCCTTGTTCCGCGGTCTCCGGTAATGATCGAGAATCATCTCCTGATACAGCGCGCCGATCTCGGCCGAGGTCCTAGGCGGGGACATGTCGCTTCTCAGTCCGGTGGAGTCGGCTAGGCCGGCACATATCCGAAGATCTCCCTCGCCTTCATGATTCCCGACACCAGCGCGTCGATATCGCTTTCGTCGTTGTACACGTAGAACGACGCGCGCGCCGTCGCGGCGACATTGAGCCGGCGCATCAACGGCTGCGCACAGTGATGACCGGCGCGAATGCACACGCCTTCGCCGTCCAGTATCGTTGCCAGATCGTGTGGGTGAACATCGGACATCGTGAAGCTCAGGACTCCGCTCCGCGCGCTCGCCGGTGGGCCGTAGATCTGTAGTCCATCGATCGCCTCCAGGCGCCGCTGCGCCGTCGACATCAGGGCTCGCTCGTGTTCGAGCACCCGATCCATTCCGATTCGATCGAGATAATCCACGGCGGCCGCCAGACCAACCGCGTCGGCCGCGTTCGGGGTTCCCGCCTCGAATTTGTGTGGCAGCACATTCCACGTCGTGCGCTCGTCTCCGACGAACTCGATCATGTCGCCACCGGTTTGCCAGGGCGGCATCTTCTCCAGCAGCTCGCGCTTCCCGATCAGTCCCCGAGACCCATCGGCCCGAGCATCTTGTGCCCGCTGAAGGCGTAGAAGTCGACGCCAAGCGAATCGATGTCGAGGGGCAGGTGCGGCGCCGCCTGCGCGCCGTCACACACCGCGATCGCGCCCACGGCATGCGCCATCGCCGCGATCTCCTTCACGGGATTGATCGTGCCGAGCGCGTTCGAAACATGGCTGAAGCAGACGACCTTGGTCTTGCTCGTGATCTGCCTCTTCAGATCGTCGAGATC
>DASZZU010000109.1:0-3019 GCA_035544855.1 Gemmatimonadaceae bacterium
TTCGGCAACTTTACTTGGCCTTGCCAGGTCATAAACGTCTAACGACAGGGTGAATGAGATGTCTGTCTCAACGATTCAGGACGACAAGAAGAAGGCGTTGAACCTGGCGATCGCGCAGATCGAAAAGAACCACGGCAAGGGCGCCATAATGAAGATGGGCTCGACCGACCGCGTGCGTATCGATGCGATCTCTACTGGCGCAATCAACCTCGATGCCGCTATCGGCGTCGGTGGAATTCCGCGCGGCCGAGTCACCGAGATATACGGCCCGGAGTCGAGCGGCAAGACCACCCTCTGCCTCCACGTCGTCGCCAACGCCCAGAAGGCGGGTGGAACCGCCGCCTTCATCGACGCCGAGCACGCACTCGACATCGACTACGCCGTCAAGCTCGGGGTCGACGTCGAGAATCTCCTCGTCTCGCAGCCCGATACCGGCGAGCAGGCGATGGAGATCTGCGAGATTCTCGTCCGCTCAGGGGCCGTTGATGTCGTCGTGATCGACTCCGTTGCCGCTCTCGTGCCGAAGGCCGAGATCGAGGGCGACATGGGTGATTCGCACATGGGTCTCCAGGCGCGCCTCATGAGCCAGGCGCTGCGCAAGCTCACCGGCGCGATCGCCCGCTCCAAGACGTCGGTCATCTTCATCAACCAGCTCCGCGAGAAAATCGGCGTCATGTTCGGCAACCCCGAGACGACCACCGGTGGAAAGGCGCTCAAGTTCTACGCTTCGGTGCGCCTCGACATCCGCCGCATCGCCCCGGTGAAGGAGAAGGAAGAGGTCATCGGCTCCCACGTCCGTGTGAAGGTGGTGAAGAACAAGGTCGCCCCGCCCTTCAAGCAGGCCGAGTTCGACATCATGTACTCGGAAGGAATCAGCCACGCCTCGCTGGTACTCGACATCGCCGCTGAATCGGGCATCATCGACAAGTCCGGCGCCTGGTACAGTTACGGTGCGCAGAGAATCGGTCAGGGCCGCGAGAACGCGAAGATGTACCTCAAGGACAACCCGGCGCTCCTCGCCGAAGTCGAGGAGAAGGTGAAGACGGTCCTCGGCATCAAGCCTCCCGTTGGCGACGTCGAGGTAGAGCTGGCGGATTGACCCCGCCCCCCCCGACGGCGTACAACTACGCGCTGAACCTGTTGTCGGCGCGCCCGTACGCCACGAGCGCGCTGCACAGAAAACTGATCCAGAAGCAATACTCGGCGGCGGACGCGGATGACGCGATCCGCCGCCTCGCAGATAACGGCCTGCTCGACGACGCGAAGTACGCCGAGCAGTACGCGAGGTCGAAGATCGTGAGCACGGGCGCGTCGAAGCGCCGACTGCAGCAGGATCTATATCGAAAGGGAATCAAAGGCGACGTCGCGACGACCGCGATCGCGAGCGTGCTCGAGCAGGACGAAATCGATCCCAGCGTGGTGATCGAGCGCGTAGCGAAAAAGAAGCTCGCGCAATTGGGCGGTCTCGAGCCGCTTGTCGTTCGTCGGCGTCTGTTCGCGTTCCTCGCAAGACGTGGCTACGATGTTGATGAGATCAAAGCCGTCGTTGCTCGTCTGACTTCTTAACTACAACTGGCATCTTCGCTGGTGCGTCGGAGTGGGTCGGACCTTCGCGCGCTAGCTCGCTTACACGCTGCGAGCCTCGGTCAGCCCACCTGGCGGTGGGCACCCAGCCCGAGTCTCTTGCTACGCGAGACGCGCGCTACGTCTCGACCCCCTCCGACTCCCCATTGAGCGTGGCCGTAAGTTAGACGTCTTACTTGCGCCTCGCCCTCGACAGCGCGCGCGGGAGCGCGCCGCGCGAAGCGCGGCATCCCCGTGTAAAGCAGGCGCGGCCCGACACCACTTTGACGCGGACCACGCGGCGCTTCGCGCTGCTGCAGTTAAGATCTCGATCGGGAGGCGCTGGGCGTCCTCTTAGGGAGCGGCCGCAGCCAGCACCGCTGCAAGGCGGCGCGGTGCAGCGAGCCGCAAGGCGAAGCGCGGGTGCCCGCTTGCGGGCAGGAAGAGCTCCCGTAGAGGACATCCAAGCCGACCCCGCCCGAGATGCGTTCGTAGCGCGAAGAACCAAGCCTCTATTCGCGTATATTTCCGGCAATGAAAGCCGCCGAGGTCCGACAGAAATTCATCGAGTATTTCGAGAAGCAGGGGCACATCGTGCTCCCGAGCTCGCCTGTCGTGCCCGCCGACGATCCGACGCTCATGTTCACCAACGCCGGCATGGTGCAGTTCAAGAAAGTATTTCTTGGACAGGAACAACCCCCGGGCGGACATCGCGCCACGACAGTCCAGAAGTGTGTAAGAGCAGGCGGAAAGCACAACGACCTCGAGCAGGTCGGACACACCGCGCGTCACCACACGTTCTTCGAGATGCTCGGCAACTTCAGCTTCGGCGATTACTTCAAGCGCGACGCGATTCGATTCGCCTGGGAATTCGTGACGAAGGAGCTGAAGCTCCCGGCGGAGCATATCCGCGTGACGGTATTCGAGGAGGATGACGAAGCGCGCGCTCTCTGGCGCGAGATCGCCGGTCTCCCCGACTCACGCATCTACGGACTCGGCGCGCACGACAACTTCTGGCAGATGGCGGACACGGGTCCGTGCGGCCCGTGCACCGAGATCTTCATCGACCTCGCGCACGTAGCGAAGGATTTTGCGTTGCCGCCCGGCGCAAAAGGCGAGTGGACTGAAATCAAGCGCAAGGAATTCTCGAAGGACGCCTTCGTGGAGGGAGCAGAGGCGGGGAGGTTCCTCGAGTTCTGGAACCTTGTTTTCATGCAGTTCGATCGACAGCCCGATGGAAAGCTCGTTCCTCTCCCGAAGCCGTCGGTAGACACTGGAGCGGGCCTCGAGCGCATCGCCGCGATCATGCAGGGCGAATCGAACAATTTCCACACCGACCTGTTTGTGGCGCTGATTGAAACAGTGGCGCGCACCGTCGGTTTCGAATACGAAGGCCGTGGAAAGCCGAAGACCAGGCGTCGTTCTGCGACTGGTGGCAAAGGTCCAATTCGTGGTG
>DASZZU010000110.1:0-4049 GCA_035544855.1 Gemmatimonadaceae bacterium
AGGCGTCGCGTCACAATAACATGACTATGTTTTCTTGCGCTTGGGAAGGATGGTGTAGTTCCATTCGCCATGGAAGTTAGCTCGTTTCAGATTGACAGCGGCGAGTTGCTCGTCGGCGATCACTACGCCGGTGGGATAAGAGCCACGATCCAGAGCTGCGCGGATCTTCAAACCCGTCTTCGTCGCCGTATTGGCGATCAGGTTGATGATGACTTCGTGACTGACCAGCGGCCGGCCGCGCCAGTTCTGTGTGATGTGAGAGAACATGCGATGCTCGATCTTGTTCCATTTGCTGGTACCAGGCGGAAAGTGGCATACATGAATGGCCAAACCCAACTGGGCCGCCAAGTCCTGCAAGGCCACTTTCCAAAGCCGGCAACGGCTGCCGTTGCTGCCACCGCCGTCGGCCGTGATCAGCAACTGTCGGGCGTTTCGATAGCGCTTGACGCCCATCTTGTGCCACCAGCGCCGAATCGCTTCGACGGCGAAGTGAGCCGTGTCGTGATCAATTCCCACGCTCACCCAGCCCTGATTGGAGGTCAGGTCGTAGACGCCATAGGGAATGGCCTTGCCCAGCTCGGGCTCGAGGAAGTCATGTACCCTGACCGCCTCCGGCATTCCCTTGGGTCGCCATTCGCGCCCGCCGTTCTTGAACGCCCCGACCAGTTCCTTTTTTTTCGTGTCCACGGAAATCACTGGCTGGCCGTGGTTCTGAAAAGCCAAAACGGTGTGACTGATGTGCTCAAACTGAGCGTTACGGTCCGGATGCGACGCGCCTTCCACGGTCTTTCGATTGCTTTGCAGGCTGTAACCAGCTTCGTTCAGCAGCCGCCCCACCGAACGCGGACTCAAAGCGTGTCCCTGCCGCGTCAAGGCCTCCGCCAGCTGGGTTGTGCTCTTGCAAGTCCAGCGCAACGGCGATTCCGGATCGCCGCGCGTCATCGGATCGACCAGGCGCTCGAGCGAATCGAGCAATTCCAGGTCGATCTCGGTCAGCGATTTGCGGCCTCCACCAGGCCGACGGATCCGCGACTCTACCGGCGCGTTGGGATGGGTGGCTCTCTCGAGCAGCTCTTCTATCCCCCGCCGAATCGTATTCGGCGACATTCCAATGGCCAAGCTAACTGCACTAACACCGCCCCAGCCATAAGCGTGTGCTTCCGACGCCGCCCATTGTCGCCGCATCCGCTCGTCCATCAACGGCGCCAGCGATCGGTATCTCGATGCAATCTGTCCTACTGTGGCAGGGTCCTGCATGAACCCTTAAACCACAATGCCACAATTTAGTCAAGTTATTCTGACGCGCTGACTTAGTTGTTGAATTCACGGCGTCTAACTTGTCGTTGGAGCGGACTTTGCCCGCTCATCTGCCGGGTGATACCATGAGCAGCGCGGCGGGCAAAGCCGCTCAACTCGGACGTTAGGCCGCGTGAGGAGCAGTCGCGATGAGAGTCTTTGTGGCAGGTAGCACCGGGGCGGTCGGCAAGTTCCTCGTACCGCATCTGGTAGAGAATGGACACGAGGTGGTAGCACTCGTCCGCGCCGCCCAGAAGGCCAAGGCACTCGAGGTGATGGGCGCGAAGGTCGTCCTCGCCGACGCGCTCAACAAGGAGGAGTTGACAGCGGCCATCAGGAGGGCCGAGCCAGAAGTGATCATCCATCAGCTCACTGCCCTCGCCGGCGTCGGCAACTTCAGGAAACTCGACCAAGAGTTCGCGCTGACTAACCGCTTCCGTACCGAGGTCACGGATACCATGCTCGCAGCAGCGCGTCTGGTGGGAACGCGCCGTTTTATTGCGCAGAGCTTCTGCGGCTGGCCGTTCGCGCGTGAAGGCGGGGCAGTCAAGACCGAAGAGGATCCGCTCGACCCGAACCCGCCGGCCAGCTTCAGCAAGACCTTGGCGGCAATCCGGTATCTCGAGGACACCGTGCAGAGGACCGTGGATCTGCAGGTACTTGCGCTCCGCTATGGAGTCATGTACGGGCCGGGCACCGGGATCGCGAAGGATGGCTTGATTGTCGAGCTCGTCCGCAAGCGCAGGATGCCGATCGTCGGCGACGGTGCCGGCATCTGGTCGTTCATACATATACAGGATGTGGCTCGCGCGACCGTAGCAGCGATTTCGCACGGTGATCCGGGGATCTACAACGTCGTCGACGACGAGCCGGCGCCTGTCTCAACTTGGCTACCGACGCTTGCCGACGCTGTGGGCGCTAAACCGCCCTATAAGGTGCCAGCCTGGCTTGGCAGGCTCGCGATCGGCGATGGCGGCGTGTCGATGATGACGAAGATTCGCGGCGGTTCGAACGCCAAGGCGAAGCGTGAGCTCGGGTGGCAGCCGCTCTACCCGAGCTGGCGGCGCGGTTTCGTCGAAGGACTTGGTTAATATCTTGCGCGGTCGACGAACAGCGGACTGTCCGAAACACCTCGAAGCTATGGAACAGACAGAACTGGACGAAGTCGCTCGAAACCTCCGCGAAGCAGTAGCCGCCTCGCCAACCTGCAACGCGGAGCTCGACGCCTGGTACAAACGCTCGACAGATATATTGAATGACCTTCGGGCGCGATTCCCTGACTTTGAGCTACCGCACGAAGTAATGCTCTACTTTGCGGATGGCGATATTCGGGCAAAAGACGTGGACTATCGTATGTCGCAAAACGCCGAAATACTGGATACTGTAGCGCGGTTGGAACGCGGGAGTCCCGGCTAGGCTCCTTCGCTCTTGGGGGCGGCGGCATTCCTTGAGGAATTCGGGTTCGGCCGGGTTTCGCGCCTAACAAGCGCTTGCAGCTGACGCGGCCCCGCAACCTGCTGCCTCCAGAGTGCGGTACTATTCGGCGTGCGGGCCCGCGCAGCTGAAGCGCGGTCCGTTAGGTGCCTGGCATCCGATCTGGTAAACTACTCTCGTCATGAAAGATATCTCCGAGATTCGTCAGCTTCCCGTCCCCGAGCGCCTCGAACTCGTTGCGGAAATCTGGGATAGCATCTTCGAGGAGTCAGCTGGCCTCCCGATATCCGACGACACCTTCGCCGAGCTGGACCGACGATTGGAAGAGCATCGGCGCAACCCCGAGACCAGTCGGCCGTGGGCTGAAGTGCGGAGAGAAGTCTTCGGGGACGAGTGAATCGCCGAGAAGTACTCGTCCGGCCGCAAGCTCAAGCAGAACTTCGGCGAGCAAGAGCTTGGTATCAGGAGAGGTCCGGCCCTCTTGCGCTGCGATTCCGACGCCTCGTTTTCGACACGTTCGACGAGATCGCAGAGAATCCC
Source organism: Gemmatimonadaceae bacterium (assembly GCA_035544855.1). Classification (GTDB taxonomy): domain Bacteria; phylum Gemmatimonadota; class Gemmatimonadetes; order Gemmatimonadales; family Gemmatimonadaceae; genus UBA4720. The sequence continues at coordinate 3,271 of DASZZU010000110.1, forward strand.
GAAGCTTGGCCAATTCTGCGCGGAAACATCCGCCGAGCTCTCACGCGAGGCTTTCCGTACGCGGTGTTCTATGCGATCGAGTCGGAAGGAATCGTAATCCTAAGTATTCTTCACCAGGCGCGTAGTCCACGGCTGTGGCCAAGCGGCACCTAACTTGTCGCTGGAGCGGACTATTCAGGCAGAAGGGAGCGAACATTGCCGCTATCGGGCTCGGCGGTTCTGAACTTTTTCCAGTACAAGACGATCCTCACTGCCCGTGCGCCTCGCGTAAAGTGCGGCCAAACCTTACCCACCAAGGTTCTCAGGGCCGAACTCCGTCTAGGCCAGCGTGTCCGTTTTCAAGTCTCGGCCCACGGATCATGAGGCGTCTCTCGAACTCAGCGGCATCTAACTTGTCGTTGGAGCGGACTTTGCCCGCTCATCTGCCGGGTGATACCATGAGCTGCGCGGCGGGCAAAGCCGCTCAACTCGGACGTTAGATGCCGTCGCGCGCACGAGAAGAGACCGTGCGCGCGACACTCAGAGTTGGGTGCGGATTCCGAAGCACCCGCGGAACGCCGCGCGTTTCGCCCGAGGCCCTCTGGTAGGGCAGAGCCCGCCGAGAAGACTGGTGGCGCGATCTCGGTGTCACCCACGGAAAGCATCAAGAAGAAGAACCATCGATTCGCGTCGTCACTGAAGGTCATCGGGGCAACTCGCGCGGGAAGAGTGGCGGATTCACCGTCCGCGCAGGATGTCGAAACCAAGAAGAGCCGTTCCCGAAAACGCCGGATCGGAGT
>DASZZU010000111.1:0-10648 GCA_035544855.1 Gemmatimonadaceae bacterium
TCTCAGCCTGCACGGATTTCTACCACTTCGCGAACGGCGGCTGGATCAAGACCCATCCGGTCCCCGCCGCGTTCTCACGGTGGGGGAGCTTCGATGAGCTGTCGGATAACAACCAGACCAACCTCCTGACCATCCTCCGGAATGCGGCCGCGAATGGCAACACCCAGGCGAACGCAGATCTGCGGAAACTCTCGGTCTACTACTCGTCGTGCATGGATTCAGCCGGAGCGGAGCGCGCCGGTGCGCAACCGATCGCTTCGGAGCTTTCGCGAATCAGCGCGATCAGCAATCGGGCCCAGCTCGAAGCTGAAGTGGCTCGATTCCACTCGATGGGCGTGTCAGCGCTGTTCGGCTTCGGCGCGCAACAGGATGCCAAGAACAGCACCGCTGTCATTGCCGGCGTAAGGCAGGGCGGACTCTCGCTTCCAGATCGCGACTACTACCTGAACCCCGACAAGCGCTACGCTGACATTCGCGCCAATTACACCGATCACGTTGCGCGAATGTTCCAACTCCTCGGTGAGAATCAGGCGCAGGCCACCGTCGAGGCCCAGAGGGTGCTTTCGATCGAGACTGCGCTCGCGAAACCGGCAAAGACGCGCGTGGAGCTGCGCGATCCCAACGCCAACTATCACAAGATGACGGCGGCCGAGCTCGCGCAACTCGCTCCGGGCTTCAACTGGCCGGGTTTTTTTGCGGCCGAGGGAAGAAGTGACATCGCCACCATCAACGTCCAGAATCCGGCCTTCATGCATGTGGTCGACAGCATGTTGACCTCGGTTCCGCTCGATGACTGGAAGGCGTATCTGCGCTGGAAGGTGGCTACCGGAGCCGCGTCGACCTTGAGCTCGGCGTTTGTCAATGAAAACTTCCGTTTCGGAAGCACGCTAAGCGGCGCCAAGGAAATGCTGCCCCGCGAGAAGCGGTGCGCCCGCGCGACCGATGCTGGATTGGGTGACGCGCTCGGGCAGGCATACGTCGCCCAGTATTTCACCCCCGCCGCGAAGCAGCGCGCGCTGGACATGGTGCGCAATCTCGAGTCGGTGTTCCACGACCGTATCCAGACGCTCGGCTGGATGAGCGACACCACCAAGACACAGGCTGAAGCGAAGCTTGCCGCGTTCACCAACAAGATCGGGTATCCCGACAGATGGCGCGACTATTCGAGTGTTACGATCAAGCCCGGCCCTTTCCTCAATAATCAGCTGGCGATGAGCGCATACGAGCGTCGACGGGACATGGCGAAGATCGGCCAACCGGTCGATCGCACCGAGTGGAACATGTCGCCGCCCACCGTCAACGCGTACTACAACTCGTTGATGAACGAGATCGTGTTCCCGGCGGGCATCATGCAGCCGCCCTTTTTCGATCCCAACGCCGATGACGCCGTGAACTACGGCGCCATGGGAGCCGTGATCGGGCACGAGATGACGCACGGGTTCGACGATCATGGTGCGCAGTTCGATGCGCAGGGGAATCTCCGTAACTGGTGGAGCGCGTCCGACCTGGAGAAGTTCAAGCGCGGCACCGGGCTCGTCTCATCGCAATACGACGCGTATACGGTGCTCGACAGCATTCACGTGAACGGCAAGCTGACCCTCGGCGAGAATCTGGCGGACTTCGGCGGACTATCGATCTCCTACGCCGCTCTGGAAAAGGTGCTCGCGCAGAAGGGGCGTCCGCCCAATATCGACGGCTTCACTCCGGAGCAGCGCTTTTTTCTGGCCTGGGCGCAGCAGTGGAGAGCGAATACAACTCCGGAGGCGACTCGATTGCGGATAAATACCGATCCCCACTCACCGGGACGGTGGAGGACTAACGGCCCGATCTCGAACATGCCGCAATTCGCGGCGGCGTTCGGTTGCAAGCCGGGAGATCCGATGGTGCGCGACGAATCGGTTCGACCGGTGATCTGGTAGGCCCCGCTGAGTGAAAGAGGCGCCGGCTCAGCCGGCGCCTCTTTTATTTCGTGGTCCCGACGTGGCGCGCACTCGGACTCCGCGACTAATTTGCACAGATGACCGCGCGCAGCTTCTTTTACCGAGAGACCGAGGGAATACGCGTCACCGTGCGGCCTGTTTATCTGCGCGATCACTCGGAGCCGTCGCAGAGTCATTACGTCTTCGCCTACTTCGTTCGGATCGAGAACGTCGGAACGATGGCGGCCCAGCTACTCACACGCCGCTGGCTGATTCACGACTCCGTCGGGGACGGCGTGGACACCGAAGTGATCGGGGAAGGGGTGGTCGGCGAGCAGCCGACCATAATGCCCGGCGCGGTGCACGAGTATCAGAGCTTCTGCATCCTGAAGTCGGGGGAGGGCTGGATGGAGGGTCATTACGGTCTTCTGCGTCAGGGCGGAACGTCGTTCGAGGCGGCGATTCCACGCTTCATCCTGAGCGCTAGCGAGTCGACGAGCCTGCCATCCTGAGTCGCGCACGACAGTTGCTCCTCTCCAGGCCGTGAGCCGCATCTACGACATCTCCGTGCCGATCCGCTCGGGCGGACTCGTCTATCCGGGGAATCCGGAGGTCGAGATCACGCTGCAACAGGCGGTTGCCAAGGGCGCTGGGGCCAACGTTTCTTCGATTCGCTTCGGCTCGCACACAGGCACCCATGCAGACGCTGCGCGCCACTTCTTTGACGACGGTCAGAGCGTCGACAGAATTCCACTCGAGCGGCTTATCGGGCCGGCGCTTCTCCTAAGCTTCCCCGACGACCTCCCCGCGATCAGCGCAGCGGATCTCCGGAATCACGATCTCAGAGGACGGACACGGATTCTTCTCCGTACGCGAAACTCGGCGCTGCTATCGCAAAAAGAATTCGTACGAGACTACACCTACCTCGCCCCGGACGGCGCACAATACCTCGTGGATAACGGCGTCGAGCTCGTTGGCATCGACTACCTCTCCATCGAGCAGTTCCACTCCGGGCACCACATGACACATCGCATTCTGCTCGAGCGATCGGTGGTGATTCTCGAGGGCCTCGATCTCTCCGTTCCCGCCCCAGGGGAGTACGAGTTGATCTGTCTTCCTCTGCGGATCGAAGGCTGCGACGGAGCCCCCGCGCGCGCGGTGCTGATCAAGTGAGTGCGATCCGACACATTTTCTTCGACATTGGTGGAGTGCTTGGCACCAATGGTTGGGATCGCGAGCAGCGGGACCGCGCGGTCGAGCGCTTCAACCTCGATCCCGAGGATTTTCAGTGTCGCCACGAGGAGATCGTCAGCGAGTGGGAAGAGGGCCGCATCAATATCGATGAGTATCTCTACATCACGGTCTTTCATGCGCCGAGGAATTTCTCCCGCGAAGAATTCATCGAGTTCATGTATTCGCAGAGCGCTCCCGACGAGGGCGTGGTGAACATCGCGCGGGCACTCACCGTATATCCCCGCTACACCCTCATGACGCTCAATAACGAGGCGGACGAGCTCAATCGCCACCGGATCGAAAAATTCGGCATTTCCGAGATCTTCGAGGCATTTCTCTCATCGTGCTGGCTCGGAGTTCGCAAACCAATGCAGAAGTTCTATGAGCGTGGGCTGGGAATCGCGCAGGCAAAGCCTGCGACCTCGCTCTTCATAGACGATCGGCAGCAGAATCTCACGCCCGCGAGCGCTCTCGGGATGAACGTCATTCACTTCACATCCGCAGCACAGTTACGCTCCGACCTGGAGCGCCTTCTCGATCTCGAACTTCCTGGAGCATAGGCAATGCGCTTGGCGATGATCGGCCTCGGCCGAATGGGCGGAAACATGTCGGAGCGACTGATGAAGGGCGGCCACGAGCTGGTGGTCTACGCTCGCAGTGCTGAAGCGGTGCAGCGTTACGTATCACAGGGCGCGACCGGAGCCAGCGGCCCGAGTGAAATCGCATCCAAGCTCACAGGCCCGCGCATCGTATGGATCATGGTGCCCGCAGGCAAACCAGTTGACGACACGATTGCGTCGCTGCTGCCGGGCCTGGCGAAGGGAGACGTGATCATCGACGGTGGGAACTCCAACTACCACGACTCCATGCGCAGGGCCGCCGATCTGCAAACCAAGGGGATCCACTTTATCGATTCGGGCACGAGTGGAGGGATCTGGGGGCTCGCGAACGGATATTGCCTGATGATCGGCGCATCACAGGAAGCCTTCACTCTCTGCGAGCCCATCTTCAGGACGCTGGCGCCACCAGACGGCTACGCGCACATGGGACCGCCCGGCTCTGGCCACTACGTCAAGATGATTCACAACGGAATCGAGTACGGGATGCTCCAGGCGTACGCTGAGGGCTACGAGATTCTTCATGCGTCCAGGGACTTCAAGCTCGATCTGCACAAAATCGCGGCGGTCTGGAATCACGGGAGCGTCGTCCGCTCGTGGCTCAACGAGCTTGCCGAAAAAGCCTTCGAGAAGGATGGCGAGCTGAGCGGCTTGCGCGGATACGTAGAGGATTCCGGCGAAGGACGCTGGACCGTTCAGGAGGCGATAGATCTGGATGTGCCCGCGCCGGTCATCACTCTCTCACTGCTGACGCGGCTCCGCTCACGACAAACGGACTCTTTCTCCGCGAAAGTGATCGCCGCCCTGCGAAACGAATTCGGCGGTCACGCGGTAAAGAAGTCATGAAGACTCCCCGCGCGGTTCCGCTCGTGCGCGCGCGTCGGCCGCACGGCAGTCGCGACATGGCAGATTCATGCACGATGGTGATCTTCGGCGCCGCCGGGGACCTGACCAAGCGCAAGCTCATACCGGCGATCTACTATCTCGCCGAGCAGAAGCTCCTTCCCGACAACTTCGCGCTCCTCGGTGTCGCGCGCGATGCGAACACCGACGAGGGATACCGCGCATCGATGCGCGAGGCGATGGACAAGTCTGACGAAATCCATCGCGTCAACGACGAGGTATGGCAGTGGCTTTGCGAGCGGACGTTCTACGCCAATGGGGATTTCAGCAAGGACGAGGCATACGCCGCGATCGAGCAGCGACTGCGTGACATCGAGTCACGCTCAGCGGCGCGGGACCGCAATCGTCTCTTCTACCTCGCGATCCCGCCGAGTGTCTTCGAGACGACCCTCAAGCATCTGTGCACCAGCGGGCTGGCGTGGCGGACACACTCGTATGAAGAGCGCCCGTGGGTTCGCATCGTGATCGAGAAGCCATTCGGACGCGATCTGCAGTCGGCGCGTGCGCTGAACAGACTGGTGCTGGACGAGTTCAGCGAGCACCAGATCTACCGAATCGATCACTACCTCGGCAAAGAGAGCGTGCAGAACATCCTCGTCTTCCGATTCGCGAACTCGATCTTCGAGCCGCTTTGGAACCGGAACTACGTAGCGCACGTGCAGATCACGGCGGCCGAAACAGTTGGAATCGAAGGCCGCGGAAAATACTACGAGGAAGCGGGCGTTCTGCGCGACATGTTTCAGAACCACCTGCTACAACTCCTCACTCTGGCGGCGATGGAGCCGCCGAGCTCCTTCACAGGGGACGCTGTACGGGATGAGAAGGTGAAAGTACTTCACTCCGTTCGGCCGCTGATTCAGCAGTGTGAGCCAGCCGTCGTGCGCGCGCAATACGCCGACGGGACGGTGGATGGCACATCGGTTCCAGCCTACCGGAGCGAGCCCGATGTTGCGCCCGGGTCTACAACTCCGACGTTCGCCGCGATGCGGATCTCGATCGACAACTGGCGCTGGACGGGCGTGCCTTTCTATCTGCGCTCTGGTAAGAGAATGGAGCGCCGGATCTCGGAGATAGCGGTGCAATTCAAGGCGCCGCCCTTTCTCTTGTTCGGTCAGAAAGCAGTCGAGGAGATGGCCCCCAGCCTGTTGACGATGCGTGTGCAGCCTGACGAAGGAATCTCGTTGCGATTCCAGGTCAAGACGCCGGGTGCGATGCACGAGCTGACCCCGGGCCTGGAGATCACTCCCGTCGACATGGACTTCACTTACGGGGAAGCCTTTGGGAACAACTCGCACCCTGCGTACGAAACGTTGCTGCTCGATTGCATGATCGGCGACCCGACTCTGTTCACGCGTAGCGATGAAGTCGAGATGGCCTGGGAGATCATCGATCCGGTGCTCCAGTACTGGGACCAGCATCCAGACACCTCGCTTCCGACTTACCCGGCAGGCGGCTGGGGACCAAAAGAGGCGGATCAACTACTCAATGGAGATCACTCACGTTGGCGATAGGTCTTTTGCTACCACTCGTCGCGCTCATCCTCTCTTCGAGCGCGTGTCAAAACCAAAAACCGACTCAGAAGGATTCGTCCGCGGTTCTCGCGGATGACACGACGCGTCACATCCTTTCGCCGGAAGATCGAAGCCTGGTGCTCCGCGCCCGTGAGCTCGACCGCGCCGACAGTCTCGACCAGGCACGCGCGGCGTACGAAGAAGCCGCTCGGAAGCTGCCTCAGATTTCGGACTGGCTCTACCTGCGTGCCGCGGGCGTCACCGCCGATAGCGCCGCACGTGCCGGGTATTACGCCAGACTTCGTACCGATGTATCACGCGATCGCATTCGCTGGACCGATGCAATTGCGCGCGAGCGTACGCGCGATTTCGCGGGAGCCATTCGCGCGTACAACGCCCTCGGAGCGAGCCTCGACGCTCTCCGTCTCCGGGTCTCTCCGCCGGCGGATGAAGCGTCGAAGGCTTCGGCCCACAACGAGCTGCTTTCCTTCATCTCGACGTCGAACAATTCAGCCGACACACGCGCCGCGATCGATCTCCTCGACAAAGTCTTCACGACCACCACGGCGGCTGAGGAGCTCACGATCGCGCGAGCGGCAGGCAAGGCTGGTCTTCCCGATCGCGCTGCTGCCGGGTACGCGAAGGCGCTTCACACAGGATTGGGCGATGCCACCGATAACTTCTCTTATGGATCCGTGCTTTATCGGCTGAGACGTTTTGCCGACGCCGCAGCTCAGTTTGCCAGGGTTCGCACGCCACCCAAGATCGCTGCTGCCGCGCAGTACCAAAACGCGCGTGCGCAGATCGCTCTCGGAAACACAGAGGAGGGCCGTGCGACACTGCGTCGCATCACGATTGCGTATCCAGCTGACACGAGCGCGGCGTCAGCACTGCTCCTTCTCGCCGATCTCGCCACCGACGATAATCGCGACCAGGATGCGCGGCAGGCACTGCTCACTCTGCTGAAACGATTTCCGAGCGGCCGGCACGCGACCAACGCGAGATTCCGGGCGGGGATGATCTCTTATATCCAGAGTGACAGAAAGGCCGCTGCGGCGCAGTTGGACTCGCTGGTCGCGCGCGCTTCCAACAGCCCCGAAGCCCTCGCGGCGGGGTACTGGGCTGGAAGGTCGTACGCCGCGCTGGGAGACAAAGCGAAAAGCAGAGCGCGATGGCGGTCCGTAATCAAACAGGACCCTCTCAGCTACTACGCGGTGATGTCGGCGAAGCGACTCGACACCACGCTCGTCGCTCGTGACGGCTCGCCGTCCGCATATCCCCGCGTGCCTGCAGTTGACAGTGCGATGGGGCGGGTGGTGGCGTTGAGGGATGTTGGAATGGACGTGGAAGCGGGTTTCGAAAACGACAAGCTATTCCGCGAGGCTCTGGCGAACCCAGCTCGGCTTGTCGCCACCGCTAGCGCGCTTGCGGGCAGCGATCAGGCGTCGCGCTCGATAGCGCTCGGTAAGCGCGCCATCGACGATATCGGTGGAACGCCAGCGAACTACCGGCTCTACTTCCCGGTTCTTGAGCGAGAGACACTCACCTCCAGCTCGCGCGAGAACGGACTCGACCCGGTTCTCGTCGCCGCACTCATCAGGCAGGAATCAAACTTCAATCCCCTCGCGACGTCACCGGTAGGCGCAAGAGGCCTGATGCAGTTGATGCCGGATGTCGGCCGGTCGCTTGCTAGCGCAAAGGGAATCGCTCTCTGGAATCCGGATATCCTCTATGAGCCGGCGACCAACATCAAGCTCGGCACGACCCACCTGAGCACCCTGATGCGCAAGTATCCGGAAGTTGTCAAAGCACTGGCCGCGTACAACGCCGGTGAATCACGCGTGGTTAAGTGGTCTACCAAAACGGGAGCCGCCGATCCGGAGGTGTTCACGGAGCGCATTCCATTCGTTGAGACCCGCGATTACGTGCGCACGATCCTCCGCAATCGCGCCTACTACCAGGCGCTCTATCCCTGGTAGGTGCTCTCCCGAGTCTCGCTGGCGCCACGCGCTGTTTTGCGCTTCTTCAGCCAGTCGAGGAGCCAGGTTCCCGGCACGATGAATAGGGGGGTCAGAAACAGGCCGAGCAGCGAGTTCAGCCAGACGAGCGCGATGTAAAAAGCGATCAGGCCGAACGATACCCACAGCGTGCCCAGCGGACCGTGCGTTTCCAAGCGGAACTCCCCCGTGAATAGGTAGATTAAAACTATCATGATAGTCGCCGGGGTTGAAGCGTCGCAGCTCGAGAGCGCGGTGGGTTCCGCGCTCGGGGATTGCGCGCACGTGGTTCTCGCCGTATCCGGCGGCCTCGATTCCATGGTTCTCCTTGCCGCCGCCTCGCGATTGCCAGTACGCGCACGGCGAAATATCCTCGTCGCGACCTTTGACCACGGCACGGGCAAGGCGGCCGGGAGAGCAGCCGCCCTCGTCGCCCGCCAGGCATACCGCTTGGGTTTCCTCTGCGTCACCGGCCGTGCTTCGACCGTCGGAACGAGAGAGGAAGAGTGGAGACGCGGTCGTTGGGCCTTCCTGCAACAGGTGGCGGCCAAGCGAGACTCGAGCGTCGTGACCGCGCATACGCTGAATGATCAGATAGAGACGGTTTTCATGCGGATCCTTCGCGACGCCGGACCGCGGGGGCTCGCCGGCCTTTACGCCGAATCAGAGATCGTCCGCCCTTTCCTCGACATCAGTCGCGCGACATTGACGGAGTATGCCGAGCTTCATCGCGTTCCTTTCGTGCAGGATCCTTCCAACTCCGACCGGAAGCACCTTCGCAATCGCATCAGGCTCGACATTCTTCCGTCGATCGTGAAGCGGAACCCGGGCTTTCCCGACGAGCTGTTGTCGCTCGCTCGGAAGTCCGCCGACTGGCGTCGCTCACTGGAGGATCTGGCGGGAACCGTCGAGTCGGAGGCGGAGCAAGAAGGAGGTCTGCGGATCAGCCGGTCGAGCCTCGAGGGATACGATGCGGATTGCCTGCGCGTGCTATGGCCGGCTCTCGCGGCGCGCGCCAGCGTGGTGATGGACCGTCGCGGAACCCATCGCGCCGCGGAGTTTACTATTAAGGGAGCTACTGGCGGAACAATTCAGCTCTCCGGAGGAGTCGAGATCGTAATGCGGCGCGACCACATGCTGCTGCGTCGCTGGCGCTCGCAGCCGACGGAGATCGGAGCGTGAGCAGCACCGTCACACCGTTGGGCTCCAGGAACGATCCGCGCCTCTCCGGAAGAGCCGTCAAACGCATCGCTTTCGACGAGGCTACAATCGCGAAGAGAGTCAGCGAGCTCGGCAGAGAGATCACCGCTGCCTATCCGGACGGGGATCTACTGGTGCTGGGTTTGCTCAAAGGAAGCTTTATTTTTCTCAGCGACCTGGTGCGACAGATTACGCGACCGCTGCAGGTCGATTTCCTGGTGGCCTCCAGCTATGGCGACGGAATGGCCTCGAGCGGCACGGTGAATCTGGTGTACGATCCGGAAACGGAGCTGGCAGGCAAAGACATCCTTTTGGTCGAGGACATCATTGATTCCGGCCGCACGTTGAATCGTCTGATGGCTATACTGAAGGGGCGGGAGCCGAGGTCGCTGGATATCTGCGCGCTCCTCCACAAGAGAATAGCGGAAGGACTGCGGTACGATGCGAAGTTCGTTGGTTTTGATGCGCCGAATGAGTTTCTGGTTGGATATGGGTTGGATCACGCGGAGAACTTCCGCCACTTGCCGTACATAGCGAGCTTGCAGTAATGCCTATACAGATGCCTAACAAGAATCCGAAAAAGCCGACGAACTGGAGCAAGGTCTCCAAACAGCTCTCGTTCTGGGTTTTCGTCATATTGGTGCCCGTCGCGATCATCCAGTTCTCGGGGAAGGGATCGGATGCAACGCCTGAAATCTCCTATACGCAGTACGACGACCAGCTGCAGAAGAACAACGTCGACAAGGTCACCATTCAGGCTGGCCGGCTGTTGACGGGCGACTTCAGGCAGAAAGTCAGCGTCAAGGGCCGTGACGTGCAGAAGTTCCGGTCGCTACTGCCGACCGAGAACTCGAGCGATGAGATCACGCGTCTTCGCGAGCACGGTGTGCAGATCCAGGCCGAGGATGCGCGGCCCTCGCTGACGACGATCCTGATCAGTCTCTTCCCGTATCTGCTCATCTTCGGAATCTGGTTCTTCCTCTTCCGTTCGATGCAGGCAGGCGGTGCGAAAGCGTTCAGCTTCGGGAAATCGAAAGCAAAGCTTCTCACCGGCGACACTCCCAAGGTGACATTCGATGACGTCGCTGGCGCCGACGAAGCAAAGGTCGAGCTACAGGAGATCATCGAATTCCTGAAGGATCCGCAGAAGTTCACGAAGCTCGGCGGACGCCTGCCCAAGGGCGCGCTGCTCGTTGGTCCTCCGGGCACCGGAAAGACACTGCTCGCTCGCGCCGTCGCGGGTGAAGCTGGACGTCCGTTCTTCTCGA
>DASZZU010000112.1:0-40214 GCA_035544855.1 Gemmatimonadaceae bacterium
CCGCGACTGCGTTCAGGACGATCGTAGAGGGCGCGCCAACTACCTTGACGTAAAGCGGCGTTTCCGTTTCGCTGCGACTCGCATCTCTGTTACGGTCGGCGGTGGTGTCCTCTTCGGCGACGACGGGCGCTGGTCGGAGCCGAAGAGGACACCCCCACCTCCCAATACAGCGTCGCAACTGCAGCGGCGGGGAGCGCCGCACTGTCGCGCGCGTGAACCCGCCCTCGCGCGGAGGGGCGCGGGAATGCCGAGCTACGCTCGGCGCGCTGGGGCGCGAGACGCCACGAACCATGCGTGCTCAGACGGATTCTGGAGGGGAGTCGGGTGGGGGTGTCCTCGCAGGCCGCGTCTCGCGTAGCAAGAGACTCGGGCTGGGCGCCCACCGCCAGGTGGGCTGACCGAGGCTCGCAGCGTGTAAGCGAGCTAGCGGCCGAAGAGGACATCCCCGCCCGACGCACCAGCACGGAAGTCAGACGGCTGGGCCCGGAGCGACAGGCGTCAGCCGCGCTGCTTCGGGAGGAGCGTTCTCGGCGTTCGCAGCGGCGTATCGCGCGAGCACGGTACGATGGATGTCGCGCGCATCTTCCAGAATTTCCGCAGCCAGGCCCAGCCTCTCCGGCGAGATAATGAAAGGGTAGACCTGGTCTCCGCCGGCAGACCCATGCGCGCCAACCTGATCGTCAAACGAGATGATGTCGTAGCCGTCGTATGAGCCGAACAGAACGCAATCGCCTGCGTTCGACTGACCGACCAGCGACTCCACCGCGCGCAACACGTAAGGCTCGGTGCCGAATATCTCCAGCGGATTTTTCCCCGAGATGTTCTCGACCTGGCCATCACGCAGGATGGCTCGCCCGCTCCTGCTCGCCAGCGCCACGCCGTGTGCGGAAACCGTCGCGACCAGGCCGATTCCGGGGTGAGCGATCAGCCGCTCGTAGAGTTGCGACCAGCGATTGTCGGCGAGAATCTGCTCATGAGTGAGGCGCTGCTCGGTCGCTGCAAAATAAACGAGCGCGAGACACGAGCTGTAGGTGACGACAACGTCGTTGATTCTGTCGACCCGATACTTCTCCGGGAAGATGATCTCCCGCAGTCCGTAGCGGCTTCTCAGCCAGTCCCGGAACCTGCGGATTCCCTTGCGCGCGCCGAAAGAAGCCGGTGTGAGCTGCGCCACCGCCTCCACGACCTCCGGTCCGATGTCCGAGTACTCGGTGTCCTCCGCGTAGCTGGCGAGAGAGCGCGGTGGCGGCTTATCCGAGGGTGGCGTCTCGTCCAGGATTCGCTGGACCGTCGCGCCCAGTGATTCGCCGTATTTCACTCGATAACTGAGCGCGGGCGTCATTCCGTGATCGGAAAGAATCACGAGATCGTACCCTCGGCCGCCAGCGAGCTGAGCCATCCGCCAGATCTCGGCGATCCGCGCGTCCGTCCGGCGGAGGTCGACGAGCGCCTGCTTGCCCGATGGGCCGAAGTGGTGGGCGAGCTCGTCGTACTGCATAAAAGTGCTGTAGATGACGGGCACGCCCAGATAGACGTCGAGCAGAATTGCCATCGTCTGCAGCTCGCGGACGACGACGTTGCTCAGAATCCGGATGAACGGGAAAATCCCCTCGGAGTGCGTTACTCTTCCGGCGAGCTCGCCGCGCGTGCGCTCCCACTCCTCAAGCAGCCACTCGAACGCTCCCTGAAGCACCATGCGAGCCATCCGAATGGGGTGCAGCAACATGAGAAGCGCCATCCGCGTGCCGCCGAGACGCCGGTAGACTGAAATCTTCTCGCGCGTCGCGACGGTGAACGCCACCGTTTGGGCATCGCCGTCGAGCAGATTGACGTAGCTCGAGCCGCCGGCCAAAGCTCCTGGCGAGTGGATCCGGTCGCGGATGTACTGCACGCCGTGGGGCGCGTTGCAGGTGATCACTTTGCGCGCCGCCTTGTCGTAGAAGCGGAATGCGGGTATGCCACTGTTCTCGCCGTGGAACATGCCCGCCTGACAATAGGGAGTGGCAGACGGCAGGCCGCAGAACCACCGTCTGAGATCAAAACCTTCGCGCAGCAGCCGCGCGATCGTCGGACACAATCCGAGCTCGAGCGCGCGACGCAGATCGGAGTACGCGAGCGCATCGATCTGGAGCATGATGAGGCCGCGTTGAGGCGGACGCGGACGTTTCTCCCGCGCGAACGGGCGATACTTCGTTCGATAGTACCAGCGGAGGAGCGGACCCGCGCGTGGCCTCGCGCGCCGCTCCGCTATGCCAGGTGGCGCTGGATGTGGCGTAGGAGGTCGCCGATTGGGAGTGGCTTGAGCAGGACTTCCGCGCACCCTGCGTCGAGACAGGTGCGGCGCGTCGTTGCGTCGTCGTGACCGGTCATCGCCAGCGTCGCTCGGGGAGGAATGCCCCGCGCACGCAGCACTTGGAGTACTTCCAGCCCACTGCCATCGGGAAGCGAGAGGTCGAGGAGCATTATGTCGGCGGTGTTCGCGGTTCCGCGCTCGATTGCCTCCGCGACTGTGGCCGCCACGTCGACATCGTAGCCGGTCTCGGTGAAAAGAATGCGGAACGCGTCCGTCACGAGTGAGCTGTCTTCCACGATGAGAATGCGCGCGGACACTTATTCCCGCGGTGCGTCGAGAGGTACGGTGAAGAAAAAACGGCTTCCTTTGCCGAGCTCGCTGTCTACCCAGATGGTGCCGTCATGGAGCTCTACGAGCTTGCGCGCGATCGCGAGTCCCAGTCCCGTTCCGTGATGCGGACGCGACGGAGAAGCGTCGACCTGGGCGAATTCGCGGAACACGAGCTCGTGGTGATCGCGCGCAATGCCCCGTCCGGTATCGCCGACTTCCACCAACAGCTCTTCTCCGTTCCGTCCCCGACGCGACAGACTTATCCAGATTCGCCCGCCGTCGGCTGTGAACTTGATCGCGTTTCCTATCAGGTTGCCGAGCACGTGCTTAAGCTTGTCGCGATCGGCGTAAACAGGGGGCAGGTCGTCCCCGTTCAGCCGCTCGATCGTGAGGCGCTTCTTTGCCGCCAGCGGCTGGTTGAGCATGCGCACCTGATCGACGACTTCGGTGATCGAGAATTCGGTCCGCGCGAGCTTGACCTGGTCGCTCGCGCCGCGCACATAGGTGAGAATCTCGTCGATCATGTCGAGGAGCTGCTGGCCGCCGTTCATGATTCCACGCACGCTCTCGCGTTGCTTCGTATTCAGCTCGCCCAGCATCCCATCGCGCAGTATCTCGGCGTGCGTGATGATTGCCGCGAGCGGCGTCCGCAGGTCGTGCGATATGTTGGAGAGAAATTGCGTCTTCAGCGCGTCGCGCGATTTCAGCTCGTCGATCGTGCTCTGCGCTTTCTTCGCCTGGGCCTCAAGCGCTTTTAGCCGCTTTTTCAGGGCGGCGGGATCGAGCCGGTCGGACATGCTCATATTGTAGTTGCTGGGACATCGGTTGCCAACGTATCGGACTCGACTGCGTCGAGCAGCTGCTGACGCCGCAACAGCGACCAGTAACGTCCGCGCATCGCCATCAGCTCCGAGTGCCGCCCCTGCTCCACCAGGGTGCCCTTCTCGAGCACGATGATCCACGATGCGTCGCGTATCGCGCTTATTCTGTGCGACGCGATGAGCGCCGTCCTTCCCGCCATGGCTTCGCGAAGCGCGCGTAGGATCTCGGCTTCCGTGTGGGTGTCCACCGCGGACAACGCGTCATCTAGCAGCACGATGCTCGGCTTCCTCGCCAGCGCGCGTGCGAGCGAAGCGCGTTGTTTTTGCCCACCGGAAAGATTGATTCCGCGCTCGCCCAGAATCGTCTCGTATTTGCCGGGAAATTCCTCGATCGTCTGATCGAGCTGTGCAACTCCCGCTGACCATTCGGCCGACTCGGAATCGTCGGTGCCGTAGGAGAGATTGGCCCCGACCGTGTCGCTGAAGAGCAGACTCTCCTGGGGAACGAAGCCGATCTCGCGCCGTAGCTCGTCGGGCCGAACTCTGCGCGTCGGCACCCCGTCGATCAGTATGTCCCCCTCCTGTGGATCGTACATGCGCGGTATCAGATCGATGAGCGCGCTCTTGCCGCTGCCGGTAGCGCCGACTACGCCGAGCGTCGCGCCGGCGGGAACGGTAAAGCTCACGTTGCGAAGAACCCAGCGCGGTTGGCCCGCGGGGTCCGACGGATAGTGAAATCCGATGTTTCTGAATTCGATGGTCCTTCCGGAGGCGGTGGGCGGAAGGTGCTGTACCGGTTCTTCACCAGCGATCGCCGGACGAACGTCGAGTATCTCCGCGAGTCGCCCCATCGACGCGTCACCGCGCTGGAACAGATTGACAACCCAGCCCAGCGCGATCATGGGCCACGTGAGCATGGTGAGATACATCCCGAAAGCGACGAACGAGCCGACTGAAATAGTGCCTCTGATCGCGAGTGCCCCGCCGGCACCCAGCACAATCACAGCGCCAAGTCCGCCAAAGAACGCGAACAGCGGATTGAGTGTTCCCCACAGGCGCACGAGCGACATGTTCAGCGCGAGGTATTGCTCATTGATGGCGCCGAAGCGCGCGATCTCGGCTGCCTCCTGCCGATACGCGCGCACGATCCGCGCTCCGCTCAGATTTTCCTGCGCTCGCGTCGTGAGTGTCGAGAAATGCTCCTGCACTGCCTCGAAGCGATCGTGGATCGCCTTGCCCATGCGGATGGTGAGCACGGGGAGGATGAGCATAGGAACGAGCGCCAGCAGCGTGAGTCTGACGTCGATGCGCAGCATGAAGAAGAGCGCGAACAGTCCTCCCGTGATCGTATTGGCGAGATACATCACCGCTGGCCCCACTGCAGTGCGCACCGCGCCCAGGTCGTTGGTAAGGCGCGCCATGATGTCGCCAGTCCGCGTCTGTGCAAAGTACGCCGTGTCGAGCGTCTCCAGATGTGTGAAGAGATCATTTCGCAGGTCGTACTCGATCCAGCGGCTGACGCCGTTCATCAGCTCGCGCATCCCGTATCTGAAGGCGCCGCCAACGATCGCGGCGAGGACGATGAGGCCACTCAGCTTCCAAATCGTGCTCAAGGGGGCGCCGGCAGTAATCGCGTCGATCGCGCGCCGCAGCAACCAGGGGATAACACTGGTGATTGCCGATGACGCGACAACTATCAGCAGCCCGATTGTGAACGGGATCCAGTACGGTTTGTAGTATGGCGCAGCGATCCTGAGATTCTTCATATTTGGTACGTGGATTGCACTCCACAATTACTCATGAGCTTGGGCATTCCCAGGCGCTCGTCACACGATGGAGGAGGCTTAATGGTTCAATATATTCCCCGGTTGAATGCGTCGCTGGCGCTCTCGCTCGCGCTGCTTCTTGGTGCGTGCGCGGTAAAGAAAGACAACACCGCCGCCGCAGACTCGGCTCTTAACAAAGACATCCAGCTCGCGAACCGCGACACAGCGGCGCAACCCGCGCTTACCGACGTTCCCGCCGGAACGGCGTCGCGTACGACGACAACTCGGACCACGACCACTCGCACGCCGACGACCACAACGCGCAGGCCCACCACTTCGGTAACATCGAGTGGAAACACGGTGACGCGCACGGCGGGCGGTAATGCAGCAAGGGTGGGAACTATCGCCGCGGGTTCGACCCTCCACCTGACGTCGGGCTCAAAGGTTTGCACCAACACCAACAAGGTCGGTGATCACTTCACCGCCACCCTAACTGACGCAATCACGGGCTCCAACGGCGCCGTGATTCCCGCTGGCGCAACCGCCGACGTCGAAGTGACCGAGCTAAAGCGCAGCGAGAACGCGAATGACAACGTCGTGATGGGCTTCCGCGTGACTTCGGTCAGGTTTGGCGGACATACCTATCCGGTGAGCGCGACGACGAGCTACGCGCAGGTCAACAAGGTGAAGAATCAGCCGAAGAGCAAGGATATTCAGAAGGTCGTCGGTGGCGCCGCTATCGGCGCGATCGCCGGACAGATCCTCGGCAGGAGCACCAAAGCCACTGTGATTGGCGCCGCCGTGGGTGGCGCCGCTGGAGCTGGAGCTGCCGTGGCCACGGCCAACTATGAGGGCTGCGTATACTCGGGCGGGAAGATCACCGCGACGCTCAACTCGGCGACTCAGGTCAACATCTAATCGCGAGTTTGGCGGTCACGAACTAAAGTCCGGCGCGAGCACATCGCGCCGGACTTTTTTTTGTCCGCGCTTTTGGCATCGTGGTGCGCGCTTTCTTGTGGTCCATCGCGTGTGGTCGGCGGGGGGTGTCCTCTTCGGGAGCTCTCGCCTGCACGCTCGCCTCCGGCTCGCTGCACCGCGCCGCCTCGCAGCGGCGCTGGCTGCGGCCGCTCCCTCTGAGGACACCCCTCGCCTCCCTGATCGAGATCTTTAACTGCGCGCGCACTTCACGTTTCGCGCGCGAGAAAAAAAGACCGATGCGACGATGCTTTCGCGCGGCCAAGTCCGTGCCGCCGGTTGCGTGGGATGGCGACGCCACTCACGCCGGCGCGAAGGCGCTGCGCGGTGATCGCACGCCTTCGCGGCGCAGGGTCGCCGCGGCGCAGTTAAGGATCTAGAGGGAAGGAGGGCGGGGGTGTCCTCGCAGGGAGCGGCCGCAGCCAGCGCCGCCACAAGGCGGCGCGGTGCAGCGAGCCGCAAGGCGAAGCGGCAGGCGAGAGCTCCCGAAGAGGATACCCCCGCCCGACGTACCGGCGATGCAACAAAGACTGCGCGCGAAACTACCGGCGCCACATAAGGCCAAAGATCGCGCTAGAACCCTACTGCGCCCCCGTGTGAGCGCGGGTCGTCCATTCCCTCGTAACCTCCTTTCACGCGCATGACCGACGCGGCTGAGGCAATCCCGCTTCTCAGCTCGTACACGTAGTGCCCCATGGCCCTGAGCCGCGCGATCACCGCCGGATCGAAGCCGCCCATCTCGAGCCGGATCGAATCGGGCAGCGCCTGATGATGCATCCGTGGAGCACTCATCGCGTCCGCCAGCGACATCCGGTGGTCGATCACATTCAGTATTATCTGCGACGTCGCGGAGATAATCCTCGGCCCGCCGCGCGCACCTGTCACAAGCAACAGATTTCCTTTGGGGTCGAGCACGATCGTCGGCGCCATGGCGCTCAGCATCCGCTTGCCTGGCGCGATCGAGTTCGCCGCGCCCTGAATCAGGCCGAACATGTTCGGCGTCCCGGGCTTGGTCGTGAAATCGTCCATCTCGTCGTTGAGAAAGAAGCCCGCTCCACTCACGTACACGCCCGACCCGTACAGATCGTTGAGCGTCGTGGTAGCGGCGACCGCGTTGCCCCACTGGTCCACCACCGAGTAGTGCGTCGTCTCATTTCCCTCGCCCATGCGCGATGCGACCCACGTGGTCGGGTCAGCGTGGTCTCGCGAGATGGATCGGGCAACGGACCTTGCGTACGATTTGCTCGTCAGCTTCGACAACGGAACGAGCACGAACGCCGGATCACCGAGCTTCGAGTTGCGATCGACGAACGCGCGTTGCGACGCTGACGCGACCGCATGGACTCGCTCGGCGGTCCCGAATGGGGCAGGCGGGCCATACGCCTCGAGAATGTTCAGCATCTCCGTCACGGTAATTCCGCCCGACGATGACGGCGGCATCGAGATGAGCGAGTAGCCGCGATAAGAGCTCCGGATAGGCTCGCGCCAGACGGGCCGATATCGCGCGAGATCGGCTTTGGTGATGAGTCCCCCGTCCCGCCGCATCTGTGCGGCGATTGAATCGGCGATGCTTCCTCGATAAAACACTGTCGCGCCGCTGTCCGAAATCAGCTTTATCGTGTGCGCCAATTGTGGCTGGCGAAGCCGCGATCCGATCGGCGGCGGGGCGCCGTTAGGAAAAAACACCGACTTTCCGGCAAAGCTTTCGATCCGATACTTTTCGTCAGCGAGTGAGCGAAATAACGTGCTGTCGACGAGGAATCCGTCCGACGCAAGGCGGATCGCCGGCGCGAGCACCTTCGCCAGCGGTAGGACGCCGTACTTCCGGTGCGCTTCCAGCATCCCGGCGACTGCGCCGGGCACACCGGACGCGCGCGGGCCAATCAGGCTCTCACCCGTGAGCTTCCCGTTGGCGCCGACGTACATGTCGCGCGTCGCGGCGAGGGGCGCCGTCTCCCGGTAATCGAGCGCGGCGACACGTCCATCGGCCAGGCGGATCACCATGTATCCTCCGCCGCCGAGATTCCCTGCTTCAGGGAAAGTGACAGCCAGAACGAAGCCGGTGGCGACCGCCGCATCTATCGCGTTTCCACCCTGCTTCATGATCTCGGCACCAACTTGCGCGGCGAGCCGGTTGTTGCTGGCAACCATCGCGTGCGGACCAAACGTTGCGCGCGATCCCGCCGGGTAGCTCCAGGTGGGCGGAAACGTCGCGGGAATCCGCGCGGGAATTGCCGGCGCCTGTTCCGCGCGATCGAGCGGCAGCGCCGCGCCCAGTGCGACGAAAGCGGCAGCTACTACGCCCGCGACAACGATTCTGCTTTTCAGGGGGACTCCGGAAGTGCGATGCTGAATTCTATCGGCATCGCATGGTCGCGTCAGCTATCGGCTAATGGTGTGCGAGCCGAATCCCATGCGCAACGAAACCCGCAGCGAAGGCATGCTGTTCGTATTGCTCGTGCCGTTCGACAAGCCCTTTCGCTCGTGTAGCCCGAAGGTGTAGTCCGAAATGAAATCGATGTTCGTGCGATTGCTGAGGCCATATCCGAATCCCCATCCGAGTGAGAACAGAGGATCGATGTTACCCCCGCCGGGCGCCAGCTTCGCCTTGTCCGCGTCGCGTTTCAGATTCCTGTACATGACGACTCCACCGTTGAGCTCCACGACCTGATGGAATCCGATACGCGATCCGGCGTGGAACGTCGCGACAAGCGTAGTTATGTCCAGATGCGCATCGCAGGTGTCACACCTCGTTCCACTGGTGCCCGCTGGGAGCGGCTTGGTCAGATCGGCCGTGTAAGCGAACGGAACTCTGGCATAGCTTCCCGCGATCCCAAAGGAGGATCCGTTGTCCATTCCCGTTTCGAGCGACCCTCGATACTGAAAGTTGGTGGCATTGCCGAAATCCCAGCCGCTCGCCGTCACGCCGTCATTCACGCGATTGGCTCTGAAGGCGCCAACACCCGCGGTCACCCACACGCCCGGGTCATTGGTCGTGTACACTCTCGGGCGGCGCTGCGCGCTGAGCGATCCGGCAGCAGACATCAACACCAATAACGCAAAGAAAAAACGTCTCATCATCTTGCTCCAAGTTGTCTTGCAATACGCGCGATGCGTCGGGTAAGTTAGATCGTGGCTCACCGCTCGGCAGCGCATTAATGTTGGATCCTCGCGAAACGGAGCGCCGCAACCCGCGTACCGCCTCGATCGATCTCGCGTCCCCGCTCGAGATCGTGGACATGATAAACGCGGAAGATCGCAGAGTTCCGGACGCGGTTGCGACACAGCGCGAGCAGATCGCGCGCGCAATCGAGCTTGCCGAAGCGACGTTTCGCTCCGGAGGACGATTGTTCTACGTCGGAGCCGGTACCTCAGGACGACTCGGAGTGCTCGACGCAAGCGAGTGTCCGCCAACTTTCGGAACCAAGCCGGAAATGGTGCAGGGAATCATTGCCGGGGGGTTGCCCGCTCTCACACGCTCCCAGGAAGGCGCCGAAGACGTCGTCGAGAACGGCGCTCGCGCAATCGATGAGCATGGTGTCAACGAAAAGGATTTCGTGATCGGGATCGCGGCTTCCGGGACGACTCCATACGTCCGCGCGGCTCTCGAGCGCGCCGCCGAGATCGGCGCCACTACGGGAATAGTCGCGTGCTCACCACCGCCCGCGGATTTGGTCGCCAGAGTCGACGTGACCGTGCTGCCGATCGTAGGGCCGGAGGTGGTTACCGGCTCGACGCGGATGAAGGCGGGAACTGCGACCAAGCTCGTGCTCAACACCATCACCACTGGCGCGATGATCCGGCTTGGAAAAACGTATGGAAATCTCATGGTCGATCTCCGCGCGACCAACAACAAGCTCGTCGATCGGAGCCAGCGGATCGTAATGGAGGTTTGCGGTGTCTCGCGCGATGAGGCGAAGAAGCTGCTCGAGCACGCTGACAAGAGCGTCAAGACAGCGATCGTCATGCAGAAGAAAGGCGTGTCGCGCCAAGAAGCCGAGCGACTTCTTACGGAGAACGGGGGTGTGATCCGACGCATCACGAAGGACGAGCCGCCTCCCATCCGGGAGCGCTGAAGTGTCCTCGGGCGTCGTCGTCGGCTTGATGTCGGGCACTTCGCTGGACGGTATCAGCGCAGCGGTCGCGCGCTTCAGGGACTCGACGGATGGGCGAGTCGAAGTCGACCTGTTGGGCCACACGTCACGCTCGTATACGGCGGCGCAACGATCCCGGCTCAGCGCAGCCCTCGGCGGTGGCACTCCCGCCGAGTACTGCCGACTCAACTTCGATCTCGGCGGCTGGCTCGCGGACGCGGCGATCGAAGTCATGGCAGAAGCGGGAATCGCCCGCGATGACATTTCAGCGATCGCATCGCATGGGCAGACCATCTGGCACGAACCCGGTCACTCGACGTGGCAGACTGGCGAGGCGGCAGTAATCGCGGAGCGAACCGGAATCGATGTAGTCAGCGATTTCCGGGTGCGTGATGTCGCCGCGGGCGGCCAGGGTGCGCCTCTCGTTCCGATCGCCGATGCCATGCTTTTCGCTTCGGGGTCGGAGTGGCGCGGACTGCAGAATCTCGGCGGCATCGGCAACATCACGGTGGTGCCGCCACACGGCGAGATCGAAGGCGTCCGCGCGTTCGACACCGGACCGGGCGTCGCCGTGATCGATGGTGTGACGCGCGCACTGCGGCCGGATCTTCCGTACGACGTCGACGGAAAACTCGCCAGAGCCGGCCGGCCCAACACGCGCCTCGTGAAGGAGCTTCTGGCGGCGCCGTATTTCGCATCGCCTCCGCCGAAATCGACCGGGCGCGAGCTGTTCAACACCGATTACGTCATGAAATTCATGGCGCGGTCGCGCGCCGACGGGGCGAGCGACGAAGACATCGTCGCGACCGCCGTGCAGCTGACGGCCGAAAGCGTCGGCGATGCGTATCGGCGCTTCATTGTCGAGCCGATAGGAGAAGTTCTCGTCTCCGGTGGCGGCGCAAAAAATCCGGCGCTCTTCACGGCAATAGAGAAAGCGGCGGCACCGATTCGCGTTCGCCACTTCGACGAAGTCTATTTCGATGGAGAAGCGAAGGAGGCCGTGGCCTTTGCATTGCTTGGGTATCTCTACGTGACCAACCGACCCGGAAACGTCCCAACCGCGACCGGTGCGCGCGGCCGGCGCATCCTGGGAAAGCTCACGCCCGCATGAGTGAGATCGCGGAGCTCTTTTATCCCGCCATCCGCTGGGATGCGACGCACGGCTACGAGGGCCAGCGCGGCGCCATCGACGAGGCGCTCAAGCTCGGCGTTGGCGGCTTCATACTCTTTGGAGGTCCTTCCGAGCACGTCGCGTCTCTGACGGAAGATCTTCACTCCAAATCGCGGGTCGCGCTCCTGATTGGCGCGGATCTCGAGCGGGGGGCCGGGCAGCAGTTCGCGGGTCAAACCGCGCTTCCTCCTCTTGCCGCGATTGCCTCGCTCGAGGATCTGCAATCCATTCGCCGGGCGGCTGCAGTAAGTGCCCTCGAAGCACGGTCGCTAGGCATAAACTGGATCTACGCCCCCGATTGCGATATCGACGTCGAGCCGAATAATCCGATCATCGGGACCCGCTCTTTCGGCAGCGACCCCGAGCGCGTGGCCGAGGACGCCGCGGCGTGGATCGACGCCTGTCAGGCGGAAGGAGTGCTCGCCTGCGCCAAACATTTTCCGGGCCACGGCCGCACGACCGTAGACTCCCACAAGGAGACGCCACGAGTCGAGGAGTCGGCTGAGACGCTGCGCGAGACCGACCTCGTTCCATTCCGGCGCGCGATCGAGGGTGGGGTCGCGTCAATCATGTCGGCGCATGTGGCGTTTCCCGCGCTCGACCCGACCGGCGCACCCGCCACACTATCACGGCCGATTCTGACCGATCTCCTCCGCAACGAGATGGAGTTCACCGGTCTCGTCGTCACCGATGCGCTCATAATGGAGGGCGTCCTGGCGGGCGGAGAAGCAGAAGCCGTCGTGCGCGCGTTGCACGCCGGATGCGATTGCCTTCTCTACCCCTCGAACGTCGTCGAGTCCGTGAGATCGGTACAACAGGCGATCGATGACAAGCGTCTCGACGCCGATAGCATCCAGCATTCTCTCGAGCGCCGGCGGAGATGGGCGCGCTGGGCGGCGCTATCGAAAGAAACGAATCGTCCGACTCGCGATGAGAGCGGGTGGTCGAGTCAGATTGCCGAGCGTGTCGTGCACATGGTGCGTGAGCGGATGCCTCAGCTTCCGCAACCGTGGCATCTCACGATCGTTGACGACGATGTGGGCGGCCCTTATCCGGCGCCGTCGCGTGACCCGCTGATCTCCTCCCTTCGCGCTGCCGGGATCGATATCGTCCTCGATGCGGATGCCCCAGTCAACGGATCCGGATCGACGGTTGTCGCGCTCTTCGGTGATATCCGTGCCTGGAAGGGTCGACCGGGATATTCCGCCGCGGCAAAGGACGCCGTGCGACAGGCGTTGAGCCGCGCGGAACAGACAGATCGCGTGATCGTGCAGTTCAGCCATCCGCGACTGGCCGATGAGCTGGACGTCGATGCTCCAATCCTTTGCGCGTGGGGCGGGGAAGCAGTGATGCAGCGGGCGGCTGCGCGCGTGTTGCTCCGCCAAGCAGCGGCGGCAGGCATGGAACGGAGTATCGGCACCGCACGATAGTGCTTCAACCGAGGGAAGTCCGATGAGCGAGGCCACTGTGAAAAGTTCGCCGCTCCGCATTTTCGGTCAGCCGAAGATGGCAATACTCCTCTTCTTTGGCTTTTCCTCCGGGCTTCCGTTCTACCTGACGAGCAAAACGCTTCAGGCGTGGATGACGACTGCGAAAGTCGATCTCGCAACCATTGGGTTCTTCAGTCTCGTCACCCTTCCGTACTCGCTCAAGTTCGTCTGGGCTCCGGTGATGGATCGCTATATACCGCCCTTCCTGGGCCGTCGCCGCGGCTGGGTGCTCATCACCCAGATACTGCTCCTCGTCGCGATCGCCGCCATGTCGCTTCACGATCCGCAGCGGGGCCTCCGGATGTTGGCGATCAACGCGATAGCCATTGCCTTCTTTAGCGCCTCACAGGACATCTCGCTCGACGCATACAGAACAGACGTGCTACAGGATAGAGAGATGGGCGCGGGCGCCGCGGTATTCGTGATGGGATATCGCATCGCCATGATTACAACCGGCGCCCTGGCCTTTTTTCTTGCCGATAGAATGCCTTGGCCCACGGTGTATCTCCTTCTTTCGATGCTGATACTCGTTGGCGTCGCGACCACTTTTTTCGCGCCCGAGCCAGTCTTGAGCGACGCGCCGCCAAAAACTCTTGTAGAAGCGGTCGTGCTCCCATTCGCCGATTTCTTTCAGCGCGCGGGCGTAGTGCGAGCGGTGTTCGTTCTGCTCTTCATAGTCGTGTACAAATACTCCGACAGCCTGGCAGGGAGCATGACGACCCCCTTTCTGCTCCAGGCGGGCTTTTCACAAAGCGAGGTGGGCGCTGTCTTTCTGGGTGTGGGGGTCATCGCGACGATTGTGGGGGTTGTCGTCGGGGGGGCAGTGATCGGGAAGTTGGGGATCAACCGCTCGCTCTGGATTTTCGTGGTTTTCCAGGGCTTGAGCAATCTCACTTATTACGGTTTGTCTCTCGCTGGGATGAACCACGCTTTCATGGTCTCTGCCATCGTTACCGAGAACTTCGGATTGGGTCTCGTCACCGCGGGGATGACCGCCTATCTGATGAGCATGTGCAACAAGCGCTTCACCGCCACACAGTTCGCACTGCTCTCGAGCCTCATGGCCGCGAGCAGGGATATACTCGTCGCTCCTGCCGGAAAGATCGCGGAATCAATCGGGTGGCCGGGATTCTTCCTGATCACTGTGGCGATGGCGATCCCACCGCTCCTGCTGCTGCCATTCATCGCGCCATGGTCGCGCGACGTCCCGATCGGTGCAGCACCTCACACCGGCGAAACTGTGCCGGCTAAAGGCGCTCAGCCACCGTCGGCAGCGCGGACCTGATCCGCCTCGGGCGTCCGAAGACGCGCCGCGACTACGGTCACGTTGTCAGGCGCTCCGGTGTGCATCGCTTCCTCTATCAGCGCCTCGCAGATCTCTTCCGGTCGTCCGACGCCGCGCGTGATGCGTCCGATGTCTTCGACCGAAACCTGATTCGAGAGCCCGTCGCTGCAGAGCACCAGAAAATCATCGTTCTCGAGCTTAACGCGATATAGGTCGGTAACGACCTTTTCCTCCGGCCCCAGCGCCTGGAGGATGATGTTGCGGTGCTCGCTCTGCGCCGCTTCCTTCTGCGTCATGCGGCCGGCGTCGATCAGACGCTGCACGAAGGACTGGTCCTTTGTCAGCTGCTTTGCCGTGCCCTTCCGCACCAGATACGCCCTGCTGTCGCCTACCTGGGCGATGAACGCTTCGCCGTCGAGGACGAGCGTGAGGGTGGTCGTGGTTCCCATCCCGTGATGCTCGGGTGATGAATTCGCCTTTTGAAAGATCGCCTTGTTGGCGACTTCGATGCCGCGCTTGAGCGCTGCTTCGATAGACTCCGGCGTGCGCTTCGGCACTTTGTGCCACCATCGGTGCATCTCGCTCAGTATCGTCTCGGTCGCGATCGAGCTCGCGAGCGCACCGGATGCCGCGCCACCCACGCCATCAGCAACGATGAGAATGAAGGGAGCGGTGTGGACCGAAACGAGCGCTGGCGCGCTCATCGTCGCGATGTCGCCCGTCTCCAGATTCGCAATCATAAAGGAGTCCTGATTGTCGTGCCTGATCAGCCCGACATTCGAACTCCCGAAAATTTCTGCAAGCAATTGTGGCTCGAAAAGAGCGTTGTTTTATAGTCACAGGAGCCGATCGCGCTCCCGGGCTTCAAAGATAGAAGCAAATCAGGAAAGGCACTACCCATGCGTATTGTAAGGACTGGTTTTGTAATCAACGTGCAACCTACATTCTGACGATGAAAGCTTCGGTTATCAGGGTTTCTGCCTGTTGCCTTGTGTTCGTGGGCGCGTCCTGTGCCACCGCGCCAGGACGTCCGGCTCTCCCTGCACCTGCCGCTGTCGTTCCGCCTCTCGTGCCGGCGCCGCTACCTCCCGGGAATCCAAAGCTTCCGCCCGTGCCCGAAGTGCGCGGCCCGGTTCAGATAAGCGTCGTGTATCCGAAGCCCGAGCAGCTCCTCACGGTTCGCGATTCGAATTTCATTTTCGGCAGCGTCGGTAGCGGAGACGCCGCTCTTCGCATCAACGGCGTGCCCGTTCCGGTCTGGCCGAATGGCGCATTCATGGGATGGCTGCCCGTGCCTCCCGATAGTGCGCCGCGCTACGAGCTGATTGCCGGCAATTCGACCGGAAGCGCCCGACTGGTTTTGCCGATCAAGATTCCACCGGTACCCGACACGGCCTACCGCAACAATCTCGTCGGCGATACTCTGAAACCCGTTCCTTCGCCCGACACTCTCCTTCCCGTTCCTTCGAACATCTACGTCGCACTCGGCGCTCCGGGTTCGACTGTGGACGACACCGATCGCGTTACGATTGCGCGTCCGGCGCCCGGCAATGGTCAGGAGTACAAGTGGTTTCTTTTCCCCGGCACCGTCGTAAAGCTCACCGGCTCTCAGAAGGCGAGCGGCGATGATTTTGTTCGCATTGAGCTCGATTCCGGACAGGTGGCATGGGTGCTGAGAAGCGAGCTTCAGGCGCAGTACATCCCTCCCGACTCGCTTCACAGATTCATCGGCGACACAGTCGCGCCCGGTCGGCGCGTCGGCGAAGTGCGGATCCGGCCCGGCCCCGACTGGATCGACATCGTGATCCCGATGACGGGCCCACCGCCGGCGTATCTGGTAGAGGAAGGTGATCGCACGGTCTCACTGCTCCTGTATGGAGTGAGCGGAGCGCCGGTGGTCTCGACGATGCCCCAGCCGGCGGACGCCTACCTCAATAGCATCAGCTCCACGCCGGAGCCTACCAGGGTGCGCTATTCAATCAATCTGAATCGCCCGCCCTATGGATATCTCGCGCTTTGGCAACAAGACACGCTCACGTTCAGAGTGCGGCGCCCGCCGAAAATCGCGGATCGCGCCAATCCGCTTCGCGGTCTCACCATCACCGTCGACCCGGGCCACCCTCCCGCGGGCGCGACCGGACCCACCAGTCTCTACGAAGGCGATGCGGTGCTTCAGGTGGGTCTCAGGCTGCGTGATCTTTTGGCTCGGGCCGGCGCCAACGTGGTGATGACGCGCACCACCCCGGATCCCGTGGAGCTCGGGCTTCGCCCCATCATCAGTCGGCGCGCCAACGCGCACGCGTTCGTCTCGATCCATCTGAACGCTTTCCCCGACGGCGTGAATCCATTCGTGAACAATGGATCGCTGACGCTATACTTCTGGCCGCAGTCCATTCCATTCGGCCTGGCAACTCAGGCCGCGCTGCTGGCGGAGCTGGGACTTCGCGACAATGGAACGAAGTTCCAGAACATCGCGGTCGCTCGCGGAACATGGATGCCATCGATTCTCACCGAGGGAGCGTTCGCCATAATGCCGGACCAGGAAGCGGCGATGAGAACCCCGACGATTCAGGAGGCGTACGCCACCGCGATACTCCGCGGGCTTCAGAGCTACTTCGCCTCGCTGGCTCAGACTCCGTGAAGAGAGCTGCGCTCGCCGCCGCGCTCATGCTTTGCGCGGCGCGGGCAACTGGTGCGCAGCTTCCTCCCAACGAAGACTGGCGCACGCTGCACACTCGGCATTTTCGAGTTCACTTCACTCCACCGCTCGAGGACGAAGCGCGCAGAGCCGCGGTCAACGCGGAAAGGGCTTACGCGGAGCTGTCGACTGAGCTGGTGCCTCCGCGGGGCACGATCGACCTGGTGGTGTCGGACAATGTCGACTACGTGAATGGATACGCGACGCCGTTCCCGTCCAATCGCATCGTACTGTTCGCGCATCCACCCACGGATGCATCCGGGCTGCGCAACTATGCCGACTGGAACGCGCTCGTTGTCACTCACGAGCTCACCCACATCTTTCATCTCGACCGCGCGCGCGGGATCTGGCGGGCGGGGCAGGCGATCTTCGGAAGGAATCCGCTGCTATTTCCGAATCTGTACGAGCCGCGCTGGGTGCTCGAGGGGTTGGCGGTCTACTACGAGTCCAGACTCACCGGAGTCGGCCGGCTGGAGAGCTCCGAGCACTCGATGATCGCGCGCGCGGCCGCGCTCGCCAACCGGGTTCCGACGTTGCAGGAGCTTTCACCTGGAACGTCGCGCTTTCCCGGCGGGGTGGTAGTGTACGTGTACGGGTCGCTCCTGTTCGACTACCTCTCGCGCACACGCGGCCCGGGAAGCATCAGGGATTTCGTTGAGCGCGGGTCAAAGACTCTATTCCCGTTCGTCCTCACGGCGACTTCGCGCGGTGCGTTCGGCGAATCATTTCAGACCGCGTGGCAGAAGTGGCGTGACTCGCTTGTTCGGGAGATGAAAACGCCGCATGAGGTGATGCCCGCGTGGCGGCAGGTTACCGCCGCGGGGCGCATCGCGCTGTTTCCTCGCTGGCTCGGGGATACCGCGCTCCTGTATTTCGGCGACAAGGGTCGAGAGATGCCGGCGGCGTACGAGGTTTTTCTGAACGGAAGAGAAAAAAACCTCGGTCGCAGAAATGGGACGAGCCCGAATGTGCGGCTTCCAGACGGAAGCATTTTGTTCTCGCAGCCGGATTATCTCGATCCGTATCACGTGCGCCAGGATCTTTACGTGCAGCGTGGTGATCGGCAGATCCGCCTGACACGCGGAGCGAGGCTCTCTTCTCCGGATGCCAGGGCAGATGGCGAGATCGTGGCGGTGCAGGATGTTCCGGCGACGACGAGGCTCGTACGGATTTCGTCGCGCGGCGGAACAATCACTCCCATCACGTCGGCAACCATTGACACACAGTGGATGGATCCGCGATGGTCGCCCGATGGATCGCGAATCGTCGCCGTGGAGCAGACTCGCGGCATCTCGCAGATCGCTGTGCTCGACGCAAATGGACGACTGGAGATGTCGTTCGGCGCCTCCCGCTCGATAAACTCGCAACCGAGCTGGTCGCCTGACGGCGCGCGCATCTATTTCTCCTCCGAGCGGAACGGGATGCCCCAGATCTACGTAGCCGAAATATCCGCTGCGCCAGTACGACTTGCGCGTCTAACGGATGCCGCGACCGGAGTCTTCTCGCCGGAAGTGTCGCCCGATCAAACGAAACTCGCGACAGTTCTCTTTCTCGCCGATGGTGATCACATCGGCGTCGCGCCGATTCCCCAACCGGTGAGCCGTCCGGATACCGACAGCTCGCAAGTCGGTTCTCGAGCAGGATGCGCTAATTGCGTCTCGATCGTGGCGGGGCTGCCGCCATTGGGCGCTGTGGACACGTCGAAAGCGACACGATACTCGCCCTGGCTGTCCCTTCTGCCCCGGTACTGGCTGCCGGTGTTCGCGAGCACGACGACTGATGGAACCTCGTTCGGCGCGACGACGAGTGGATACGACATCATCGGTCGTCACGATTACACCGTCGAGGTGCTCCGCAACAATCGCTTTCATGAGAATTCCGCGTGGCTGTGGTACCGCTACGCCGGACTGGGCCTGCCGCTTTTAGACCTCTACGCATCGCAGAACTTCTCTCACGACGTCGTCTTCAGCGGAACCGCCGGAAACTTTACCAACGCCGGCAACTTCATCGAGCGCGATCGCATTGCTTCTCTCCAGGCGACATTCATCCGCCCGCGATTCCGCAGTTATGCACTCGCGTCAATCGGTGGCGAGATCGAGAGTCTCTCGTACTCGACCACACCCGACACGCTGCTACGGTACCTTTCGTCGTTCTACAGCATATCCCCCACCTATCCGGCGATCGTCGGGTCGGTTGGCTGGTCGAACGCGCAACGCCCCGAGCTGAGCATTTCGGCGGAGGATGGAATCAGCGCAAGCATAAGCGGACGTCAGCGCTGGCAGCGCGGCACGACGGGAAGCTCGACGCGCAGCGTGGTTGGCGTGAGCATGCTGTACAAATCGCTCGACCTCCCGGGTTTCGCCCACCACGTCCTCGCGATTCGCGGCGCAGGCGGCTTGACGGACGAACGATCCCCCAACCGATTCTTCGCGGGCGGCATCAGCGGTACATCGCTTGAGGTGTTTCCCGGAATCCCTCTAGGAGAGCAAAGGCGCACCTTCGGCGTGCGCGGATATCCAGCCGGCGCAGAAGGCGGAATTCGCGCGTATTCGGCTGCGTTGGAGTATCGAGCACCTCTCACAGTCCCGTCACGAGGATTCCGATTTATCCCCGTTTTCATCGACAAGACCTCGCTCACACTCTTCGGAGAGACGGGCCGCGCGTTCTGCCCCGCGAGCGCTTCCGCCTCGGGAACCGGAGTTTGCAGAGCGTCCGATGCTGGAAATCCTGTCATGAGGTCCGCGGGCGCTGAGCTCAATATCGACACGGGGATTCAGCTCGATGTCGCCGCCAGAATCCGGCTGGGAGTAGCGTTTCCACTCGCGAATCGCGACCGGCTCGGAGCTGCTCGAGCCCAACTCTACGGGACTTTCGGAGCATCTTTCTGACGCCCCGAGGCGTCGTGTATCCGGGCAAAGGCTCCGTCGCACTGGGCGCGCACCATGCGACTGAAGATGACGGTGCCCCGATCGAAGCTCAGGTGGAAAATTGGGGACCGGATATCTATTCGTGATGTGGATTATGTAAGTCGTTGTCAGAACAGAAGATAACTCCAGACTGGCGCGGACTCACGAATACGGGTAGTATCCGTCCCGCATCGAAATTATCCGATGCCCAAGCGTGCAGTCCTGACTCCATCGTCTTGTTCTTGACAACCGTTTCATCCTGCGGAGAGTTGTAACTAATGCCCATACCAGCCGTGCCCCCACAGGGCGACGCCCAGCTCAATGACAACGCCCGGACCGTGATCGGGAAGCGATACCTGATCAAGGACGCCACGGGCACGCCTGTGGAGCAGCCGGAAGACATGTTCTGGCGCGTGGCCGGCACCGTGGCCGAAGCCGATCGTCGGTATGGATCTACCGACAGCGAAGTCACCGAAATGGCGAGCGATTTCTACCGCCTGATGGTCGAGCGTCGCTTCGAGCCCAACTCTCCGACGCTGATGAACGCTGGACGTCCCCTTGGTCAGCTCTCCGCCTGCTTCGTTCTTCCAGTCGAAGACGCGCTCTCCAACGGACGCGATGGTATCTACGACACACTGCGGTCGATGGCGCTGATCCATCAATCAGGCGGCGGCACCGGTTTCGGCTTTTCCAAGCTGCGCGGCAAAGGCTCGATGGTCCGTTCGACCACCGGCGTCGCATCGGGTCCAGTGTCGTTCATGAAGCTCTACGATGCATCGACCGACGCGGTGAAGCAGGGCGGAACGCGCCGCGGCGCCAACATGGGCATTCTCCGCGTCGATCATCCCGACATTCTGGACTTCATCACCTGCAAGGAAGACCTGACGCAGATTACGAACTTCAATATCTCGGTCGCCGTCACCGACAGGTTCATGGATGCGGTGAAGGCGGGCACGAGTTACGATCTCGTCGATCCTTCGAACGGCAAGGTGACGGGGCAGCTCGACGCGCGTGCCCTCTGGGACAAGATGATCGACGGCGCCTGGCGCACGGGTGAGCCAGGCTGCTTTTTCATCGACGAAGCGAACCGCCATAATCCGGTGCCGCACGTCGGTCAGTACGAGGCGACGAATCCCTGCGGAGAGCAGCCGCTCCTTCCGTACGACGTCTGCAACCTTGGCTCGATCAACGTCGGCTACTACGTGAGAGAGGGTCAGATGGATTGGAACGCGCTCAAACGCGACACCCATCTCTCGGTCCACTTCCTCGACAACATCATCGACGTCAACAAGTATCCGCTGCCCGAGATCGACGCGCTCTCGAAGAGAATCCGCCGCATCGGTTTCGGCATCATGGGATTCGCCGACGCGCTCGTTCGACTCGGCATCGCTTACAACAGCGCCGAGGGCGTCGAGTTCGGACGTCAGCTTCAGAAGTTCGTCGACGTCGAGTCGAAGCGTGAGAGCGAGCGTTTGGCCAATGAGCGAGGTCCATTCCCCGAATGGGCGCGCTCGATCTGGGGACCCGACGAGACCTGCGCGCGCGACGCCAAGGGCAATCGCATTCGCCCGATGCAGCTGCTGCGTAACTGCAACGTCAACACGATCGCGCCCACTGGCACCATCTCGATAATCGCTGGCTGCTCGTCGGGCATCGAGCCGCTCTTCGCCGTCGCATTCATGCGCAATCAGGCGGGCGCGCTGATGCCCGATGTGAACGAGGACTTCGTCGCGGTCGCGAAGGAGGATGGCTGGTATTCCGATGAGCTGATGGAGAAGATCGCGAAGGAAGGTCACATCCACTTCGACGAGGTGCCGAAGCAATGGCAGCGTGTCTTCGTCACCGCGCACGACATCACGCCCGAATGGCACGTCCGCATGCAGGCCGCCTTCCAGGAGAATTGCGATTCCGCCATCTCCAAGACGACCAACTTCCCGCACGCCGCGACCGTGGAAGATGTGAGAGCGATCTACGAGCTCGCTTACGCGCTCAGGTGCAAGGGAGTCACCGTCTACCGCGACGGCTCGCGCGACAATCAGGTTCTATCGACCGGCGCCACGGTGCAGGCGAAGGCCGAGCGTGAAGGCAAAGCCGACGCGCGCGCCGAGAGAGGCGAGCTCCACGGCACCATCGCCGAGCTGGAAGCCGATAACGCGAGACTGAAGCAAGCGCTGTTCGATACGGAAGCCGAGAACCTCCAGCGCCGCGCCAAGCGCGCACGGCCGGACACTCTTCGCGGAATCACCACCCGAATCGAGACGCCGCTCGGCACGATGTTCCTCAACATCACCGAGGACGATCGTGGTCAGCCCTTCGAGGTGTTCATAAATCTCGGCAAGGCTGGCGGGGCGGCAATGGCTGACGCCGAGGCAATGGGACGCCTTATTTCGTTGGCGCTGAGATCAGGAATCCCGATTCGCGAAGTGCATCGCCAGCTCCGCGGAATCGCGTCGGACAAGGCGATCGGCCTCGGCCCGAACAAGGTACTTTCTGTTCCCGATGCAATAGGTATTGCGCTCGAGAAGTGGATGCGCGAGAAGCAGGGCGTCCAGCAGGATCTGCTTGGCGCGGCACCGCCAGCTCCTTTGCCGGTTGACGTTGTGCAGCCTCGGCCTTCGCCGATTGCCAACTCGGGCGACAGCGGACAGGCGCAATACGGCTTCGATGCATTGAATCGGAGCGAGTCTTTCATTGGCACCTGTCCCGATTGCGGCTCGTCGCTCGAGTTCGCCGAGGGTTGCGCCAAGTGCCATGTGTGCGGCTTCTCCGAGTGCGGGTGAGCTGAAACTGCGCTCAGAGAGAAAAAACGCCGAGCAAAACTGCTCGGCGTTTTCTTTTGAGTGATCGTTAAGGATCCTGTCTAGCGCACACCACCGAACCAGCGCGCACGCTTCATTCCCTTTTCGACGAGATCTGGCGGCCCGTACTCCTTTCATGTCTCAGAAAGCTAGTCAAAACGAGCCTCGTGACGGAGGCATCGAACGGGTGACATATTTAAGCGTACGTTTACCTCTTACCGGGCAGGGAGGGCTATGGACGACAGGAAGATCGCGGCGCTCGCTAAGAAGAACGCTGCCAAGGCAGCCAAGTCGAGCGGTCGGAAAGGGTTTGGAAAGAAGTACGACAAGAATCTCTCGGATCTGCCGACCGATGAGGCGACGCTCAAGGAGCGTCAGGAGCACGAGCGGTTTTTCAAAGAAATGCGGAAGAGGGAATTCTGATGCTGGCGAGATTCGTAATTCTCGGCGCACTTGTCGTATTTGCCGCCGATTTGCGCGCCCAGTCGCAACCGGCGCCCGCGAGCCAGCCGGCCGCGACTGCCCAGCCTGCGCAGCGTCCCGCGCCCATCCCTCGCGCCGCCCCCAGTACTCGCGCCGCGGTAGAAGTCCTGATCGACCGGCGCCAGCTCGAGGGGTCGTGGGCAAACGCGGCAAGCGTCGCTGGCCCCGCACGGATCGCGATCGACTACGGTCAGCCGCACCTTCGCGGCCGAAACGTCATCGGAATGCCTGGTGTCGTTCCATGGGACAGTGTCTGGCGGGCTGGCGCCAACATGTCGACGCAGCTCACCGCCGAGGTCGACATGACTATCGGAAACACATTCATCCCGCGCGGGATCTACACCCTCTTCGCGCTCCCAACCAGAAATGGCTGGAAGCTGATCGTCAGCAAGGAAGTGCTCCAGTGGGGGACCGACTACGATCCGAAGCAGGATTTCGCGCGGATCGATCTGAGATCCCGCTCTCTCACCGAGCCGATCGAGAGCCTCACCTTCTGGCTCGTACCTGCGCTCGAGAATCAGCCTTCCACGACATTTCCGCACGGCGCTCTCAAATTTGCGTGGGGCACCGTCGAGCTCTCGACTGACTGGCGAGTCGGGCGCTAACGACTGGCTTCCCGGCGCGCTTCGGCTTCGAGGCGCGCCTTTTTTGATGCCCGAATGCGAGCGCTGGCGCAATTATTTCGCTGAGGTAACAGGGAGGAGCGCGCGGCGGCGAGGATAGTTAGAATTGGAGAGGGGGATAGTTATGGCCAAGAATCGACTCCGAGAGCTTCATGACATGGGTCAATCCATCTGGCTCGACAGCATCGATCGCAGGATGCTGACGGATGGCGAGCTCGAGCGGCGCATCCGCGACGACGCGCTGACCGGCATGACCTCCAATCCGACGATTTTCCAGAAGGCACTCGCATCGAGCGATGCCTACGATGAACAGCTCCTCGCCGTCGAGCAGGGTCTCACCCCGATGCAGCTGTTCGAGCTCGTCGAGACTACGGACGTGCGCGACGCCTGCGACATCTTCGCCGGCGTTTACAGCTCGACGCGGGGCGCCGACGGTTACGTCTCGATCGAGGTATCGCCGGGCGTGTCGCGCACCGCCGACGCGACCGTCGAGGAGGCGCGCAGACTGTGGAAGACGGTGGACCGGCCGAACGTGATGGTCAAAGTTGCCGGCACGCCGGAAGGCGCGATAGCCGTGCGACGGCTCATCGCCGAAGGAATCAACGTCAATATCACACTGCTATTTGCAATCGAAGCGCACGAGCGCGTGATCGAAGCATATCTGGCGGGGCTCGAGGACCGGGTCAAAGCGCGGAAGCCCATCGACGGCCTCGCGTCGGTTGCGAGCTTCTTCGTGAGCAGGGTAGACACGGAGATCGATAAGCGGCTCGACGCGCTGATCGCGAAGGCACCGCAGCTGGAGAAGGAACGGCTCCAGATGCTCAAGGGTCGGGCCGCGATTGCAAACGCCAAGCTGGCGTACCGTCTCTTCACCCAGAAGTTCTCCGGACCGAGGTGGGAAGCTCTATCGAAGCAAGGGGCCCGCGTGCAGCGCCCGCTCTGGGCGAGCACGAGCACCAAGAACCCCGCCTACCGTGACGTCATGTACGTGGAGGAGCTGATCGGACCCGACACCGTTGACACGATGCCGCCCGCGACGATCGAGGCGTTCCAGGATCATGGCGTCGTGGCGAGAACGGTCGACAAGAAGGTGTCCGCCGCAGAGGCGTTGCTCAAGGAAATCGAGGCTGTCGGAATCTCGATGCGTGAAGTCACCGAGAAGCTGCTCGTCGAGGGGATCGCCAGCTTCCAGAAGTCGTTCGACGAATTGCTTGCGGGACTCGAGGCAAAGATCGGCTCACTCGCACCCGGCGGGAAGTGACCGGCATCTACACACCGCGCACCAAGATCGTCTGCACACTTGGTCCTTCAACCGCGAGCGCTGACGCCATTCGGGGGCTGATCGACGCCGGAATGAACGTCGCTCGCGTGAACTTCTCGCACGGCACGTACGAGCAACACGTAGCAACGATCAAAATGGTCCGCCAACTGGCTGACGAATCCCATAAACCCATCGCGATTCTCGGTGACCTGCAGGGCCCCCGCATTCGGATCGGGGATCTTCCTAAGCCGCTTCGTCTGGCAGTCGGTGAAGACCTGGTCCTCGTGCACGAGGGGCAGGGGAAGAAGGGAGAGATCCCGGTCACATACGATCAGCTCGCGAACGACGTCCGCGTCGGCGACCGGATTCTCATCGATGACGGCTTGATCGAGCTTGTGGCGCTCGAAGTCGGCAACGGGCGCGTGAAAGCGCGAGTGCTCAATGGCGGTGAGCTCAAGAGTCACAAAGGACTCAATCTTCCCGGCGTCCAGGTGTCGGCTCCCTCGATTACCGAAAAAGATGAAGCCGACATCACATTCGCCGTCAAGCAGGAGGTCGACTATCTCGCGCTGAGCTTCGTCAGACGCGCGGAGGACATCGAGTCGCTGCGCAAGATGATCCCCACGTGGCTGCTCGTGGTGGCCAAGATCGAGAAGGATGTCGCGCTCCAGAACATCGAAGCGATCGTTCGCGCCTCCGACGCCGTTATGGTCGCCCGAGGAGACCTCGGTGTCGAGCTTCCATTCGAGGCGGTGCCAGGCGCGCAGAAGCGGATCATCCGCCTCGCCAACAAGTACGGTCGGCCGGTTATCACTGCCACACAGATGCTGGAGTCGATGATCGAGCATCCGCGCCCGACGCGCGCGGAAGCGAGCGACGTTGCGAACGCGATCATGGACGGAACCGATGCCGTGATGCTATCCGCTGAGACGGCCGCCGGCGCCTACCCCCGCCTCGCCGTGGAGGCAATGACGCGCATCATCAAGGAGATCGAGACGCACCCGCCCGTCGCTCCATTTGCGGGAGCAGAGCAGGGCGAGGGCGTGGTCACCACCGAGGTCGCCATCGCCGCGGCCACGGTGGCAGCGGTGGACATGCTGGGCGCCCCGCTCGTCGTCGTCTTCACCAAGAGCGGATTCTCGGCGCGCGTCGTCGCGTCGAAACGGCCGCCTGTTCCGATTCTCGCACTGACCGACGAGCCGCGCACTTTCCGGCAGCTTGCGCTGGTCTGGGGCGTAGTGCCCGAGCTGGTGCCGCACTGCGCCGACTACGACGAGATGATGGAGTGCACCAAGTCCGTCGTCACCCAGAGAGAGCTGGCCTCCACGGGGGATCGCATCATCGTCACCGCTGGCGTCCCGTTCGACATGCCGGGCACCACAAATCTGCTCAAGGTGGAGACCGTCTGAAACTCACATTACTGGGGACGGGAACCAGCTTTGGCATCCCCCAGATTGGATGTGCGTGCGAAGTGTGCAGGTCGACGGATCCCCGGGACAAGAGGACGCGGGTTGGTGCACTGGTGGAGACGGATGGCGGGACGAACATCCTCATCGATACGCCGCCCGAGCTCCGGCTGCAGCTGATTTCCGCAGGCGTGAGCCGCGTGGATGCGATCCTTTTCACTCACGATCACGCCGATCACGTTCACGGAATCGACGACATCCGTGCGCTCTCCGATCGCAGCGATCTCCCCATCGACATGTACGGCCCGCCCGACACGATGGAAAGGTTGGCGAAACGGTTCGCGTACATCTTCGATGACTCGATCAAGGCGTTGCCGGGAACGAGCAAGCCGGAAGGTCGCGCGCATCCAGTCAAAGCTGGCGAAAGTTTTCGCGTAGGCGACGTCGACGTGATTCCCGTTGCAGTGCCTCACGGCAAGGCATTGGTGTATGGGTACCGGATCGGGAAACTCGGCTATGTCACGGATGCGAAGGAGCTGCCGGAGGAAGCGTTGCGTGCGTTTCGTGGCGTGACTGTGCTCGTTCTCAATGCGCTCTTCCGGACACCGCATCCGACCCATCTAAGCATTTCCGAAGCGGTGACCGCCGCGAAGAAAGTCGGGGCTCGAGAGACCTGGCTGACCCATCTCACTCATCGCACCGGTCACGCTGAGCTGGAAGCGGAGCTCCCGCGCGGCATTGCTCCTGCGTTCGACGGTCTCACTGTGCAGATCGATTGAAATGACGCTCCGTCTCGATTACTCGAACATGATGATCTCGCCCGGCGGGATCGATCAGAAGACATGGGGCGATGCGCCGAAACAGTTCACCGCGGCAAAGCGCGGCTTCGACGCGCTGCGCGGCGGTGGCGCGGTCGGTTTCGTCGATCTGCCGCGCGCCACGCAGCTGCTCGATCAGGTCACGAGCTTTGCCAGGTCCGCCCGCGGCAAGTACGACGACGTCGTGATTCTCGGAATCGGTGGATCCGCCCTGGGGCCGATTGCCTTGCGAACCGCGCTCAGGCCAGGCGGCTGGAACATGCTGGACGACAAGGCGCGTGACAATTATCCGCGACTGCATGTGCTGGACAATGTCGACCCCGAAACAATCGCGGCGCTGCTCGGTCGACTCCGATTGTCGCGCACGCTTTTCATCGTCACGTCGAAATCCGGCGGCACCGCCGAGACGATGGCGCAGTTTCTCATCGTACACGATCGGCTCGTGCGCGACAAGCTGGATCTCAGCAAGCACCTCGCCTTCGTCACTGATCCAAAGCAGGGAGCGCTGCGTCCACTCGCGGAGCGCCTCAAGGTTCCGGCGCTGGACATTCCCCCCAACATCGGCGGACGCTTCAGCGTTTTGACTCCGGTGGGGACACTCCCCGCGGCGCTCATAGGAATCGATGTGAAGTCGCTGCTCTCGGGCGCCGGTGAGATGGCTCAGCGATGCGAGAGCGGTGACCTCGCGTCCAATCCGGCGGGCGTCTATGCAACGCTCCAGTGGTTGGCGGATACACAGCTCAAAAAGAGCATCGTTGTTTTCATGCCCTATTCCGATCCGCTTCGCGACTTCGCGGGCTGGTTCGTGCAGCTCTGGGCGGAGAGCCTGGGGAAGAAGCGACCCGATGGCCCATCGGTCGGGTCGACACCGCTCGCGGCCGTTGGGGCAACCGACCAGCACGCGCAGGTCCAGTTGTTCATGGAAGGACCGGCGGACAAGACGGTCACATTCGTTTCGGTGCGCGAACGCGCCACTGACGTGAAAATCCCCGCCGCATTCCCCGACGTGAAGGAGCTGGGCTATCTCGCCGGCCATTCGCTCGGCGAGCTTATCGACATCGAGCAGCGGGCGACCGCTGGGGCACTGGCGAGGCGGGGTCGGCCCAACATGACGATTCATCTCGATCGCGTCGATGCCGGTCACGTAGGGCAGCTGATGATGTTGCTGGAGATCGCGACGGCCTGCGCGGGACAGCTCTATGGGATCGACGCGTTCAACCAACCCGGCGTCGAGCTGGGGAAACAATTTGCGTATGCCCTGCTGGGCCGGCCCGGTGCGGACGAGGCGAAGAAGGAGTGGGAGTCGCTCCCAAAGAGCGACCCGCGCTGGAGCGTATAACAGGCTAGTTGATCTAAAAAGAACTGAAGACTACCGGCCGGGGGCGGTCGGCGAGCCGGCTCGGGGCTGCGGGCTTGCGACGGGGCGGGGCCCAAACGACTTTGTGACACACATGTTCGACAATCCATTCAACAAATCCGTGACCGTCCTCGACGGTCGAGTGACTGTTCACGACGAGTCGGCGATAGCATCGCCGGCAATGGACAAGCTCGTCTACACCGCGGTGTTCGGCGAGCCGGAAGAGCGTGACGATGCGCGCTGGCTGATCTGGGAAATCGGGCAGGCCGTCGGCGTCCAGGCCTGGTCCATTCACGATCTTTATCTGGCGCGCGGACGAGGAGAGACCGGCGGCTTCACCGTTCCCGCGATGAACATCCGCGGAATGGTCTACGATACCGCGCGCGCTCTATTCCGCGCGGCGGTCAAGCTGAAAGTCGGTGCTCTCATAGTGGAGATTGCGCGGTCGGAGATTGCATACACCGACCAGCGTCCGTCGGAATACGTGGCGGCGATGCTTG
Source organism: Gemmatimonadaceae bacterium (assembly GCA_035544855.1). Taxonomy (GTDB): domain Bacteria; phylum Gemmatimonadota; class Gemmatimonadetes; order Gemmatimonadales; family Gemmatimonadaceae; genus UBA4720. The sequence continues at coordinate 29,076 of DASZZU010000112.1, forward strand.
CCGCGGCCATGCGCGAAGGATTTCGCGGTCCGGTGTTCATTCAGGGAGACCACTTCCAGGTAAGCGCCAAGAAGTTCGCCGTAGATCCGGTTACGGAAGTGAATGGGGTGAAGCAGCTCGCGCGCGAAGCGATTGCCGCGGGCTTTTACAACATCGATGTCGATACGTCGACTCTGGTCGATCTGTCAAAGCCCACACTCAAGGAACAGCAGCGCACGAACTACGAGCAGGCAGTCGAGCTCGCGCTCACCGTTCGGCAGCTACAGCCGGAAGGGGTCACAATCTCGATCGGCGGCGAGATCGGTGAAGTCGGAACACAGAACTCGACGGTCGAAGAGCTGCAGACGTACATGGACGGCTTCAACGAGACTCTCAGGAAGAGATCTCCTGGCACGGAAGGCCTGTCCAAGATCAGCGTGCAATCCGGAACCACTCACGGCGGAGTCGTCCTTGCCGACGGCAGCATTGCCGACGTGAAGATCGACTTCGACACCCTGGCGCGGCTGTCGAAAGTCGCCCGCGAGAAATACGGACTCGCCGGGGCGGTCCAGCACGGCGCGTCGACGCTTCCTGACAGCGCGTTCCACAACTTTCCGCGCACCGAGACCGCGGAGATTCATCTCGCTACCAACTTCCAGACGATGTTGTACGACAACATCTCGGAAGGGCTTCGCAAGGAGATCTACGAGTGGCTCAGGCAGAACGCCAAGGATGAGCGCAAGCCGACTGACACCGACGAGCAGTTCTTCTACAAGACCCGGAAGAAGGCGCTAGGCCCCTTCAAGAGGCGATTCTGGGATCTTTCACCGGATGTAAAGGCGAAGCTCGCCAGAGCGTACGAGGAAAAGTTCAGCTTTCTCTTCACGCAGCTGGCGGTGGTCAACACGCGCGAGATCGTCGATCGATTCGTGAAGCCGGTCGAACAGCACAAGCCGCAGCCGCACCCCGATCTCGCTGCGGTCGAAGCGGCGCCAGACGATGCCGACCTGAGTGACTGACGATTCGGCGCGCGCGAAAGCGGACGCCCTCGAAATCGTTCGCGAGATAATTCGGCGGGCTGGCCACGAGATCCGAAACGCCTTGAACGGCGTGGCGGTAAACGTCGAAGTGGTGAGAAGCAGGGTGGCCCGCGAAGGAGCCGCCACCGAGGTTGCGTCCTTCGCCGAGCGGGCCGGCTCACAAATCGGGGAGGCGACCGCGCTGACGAACGGACTACTTGCGCTAGTCGGATCTGTGCTTGCGGCTGAGGCCCAGGGAGCGCTCAGCTCCGCGCGCGGAAGTAGCGGCGGAAGTCGAATCGAGCTTATGATTTACGGTGATCGGGCCAGTGTCGTCGTGTCCGATATCAAACGCTTGGCGGACCGCATCGGCGTAGGGGTCGAGCAGCGTGCCGCGCGGGTTATATTAACAGTCACGCCCGAAGGTAATAGCCATTCCAAAGACTGAAGCGAAGCACGCAAAAATTCTTATAGCGGACGACGACCGTTCTATTACAGAAGGGTTGAGCGCCATTTTGCGCGACGAAGGATACGAAGTCGCGGTAGCCGTCGATGGGCAAAAGGCCCTCGACCAGCTCGCCGCGGAGAGCTTTGGCGTCGTTCTCGCCGATCTCAAGATGCCTAAGGTCGATGGCCTGGCGCTGCTGAAGGAGCTTCAGCATCGGGCGATTCCTACCGAGTGCATCATCGTCACCGGTCAGGCTACGGTCGACTCGGCTGTGCAGGCGATGCGCGAAGGCGCCTACGATTACGTCGAGAAGCCGCTCACCGCGGACAAACTGAATCGCCTCAAGGCGCTCATTCCGAAGGCGCTCGAGAAGTTCAACGTCCAGCAGAAGAACCGCGAGCTGTCGTCCAAGCTCGAGGGACTCACGCACTTCGGCGAGCTGACTGGCCAGTCTGAGGAGATGCGCGCGGTCTATCAGATCATCGAAGCGGTAGCTCCTTCGACCGCGAGCGTGTTGATCTTCGGGGAATCCGGCACCGGCAAGGAGCTTGTCGCGCGTGCGGTCCACGCCAAGAGCGAGCGCGCGAAGGGCCCGTTCTTCGCTCTGAACTGCGCCGCGCTGCCCAAGGACATCCTCGAGAACGAGCTGTTTGGGCACGAGAAGGGTGCGTTCACAGGATCTACCAACGAGAAGCCGGGCGCGTTCGAAATGGCCGATGGCGGAACGATCTTCCTCGACGAAATCGCCGAGATGCCGTCTGAGATCCAGGTCAAACTGCTACGTGCTCTCGAGTCGAGAATCATCAGGCGTCTGGGCGGCAAGAAGGAGATCGAAGTCGACATCAGGATCGTAGCGGCGACGAACCGAGATGTGCAGAAGGCGCTCGCGGACAACGACCTGCGCGAGGACCTGTACTATCGTCTCGCCGTCGTGGAGCTCTTCCTGCCGCCGCTCCGTGAGCGTGTTGGCGACATCAAGCTCCTCGCCACCGAATTCCTCGCCCGCTTCGCCGAGCAGAACGGGAAGCCCATGACGGGCTTCGACGATGCCGCCTGGGAGTGGATTCTCTCCTACAACTGGCCCGGCAACGTTCGCGAGCTGAAGAACGCAGTCGAGCGGGCGGTGATCATGACCCGCGGCGACACGATCAAGGCGGCCGACATCATGCCCCGACACCTCCGTCGCGGGCAGGATGGCACTACGTCGATCACGGTTCCGCCGGGCGCGACGCTCGCCGATACCCGTCGGCAGATGGTACTCCGCGCTTTCGCTTCGACCAACGGTGATTACGCCCGCACGGCCACCATAGTGGGAATGACGCCGGACGACGTGCGCGCGGAGATTGCATCGCTGTTGAACGGCAGTGATGGCGCTGGAGTGAGCGCGTCGAGCACGGCGAACGGGACGCATCGCCCGGTCAAAGCGGCGGAGTCACCAGCACCGTCGAAATCGGTGAAGCCGGTGTCGAAGGGCTCCAAAGCGAAGAAGCGCTAACCAGCGGAGGACCTGAATGGACGAGCAGGATTGGTACGATGACGACCCTTATGTCGTCGAGCGACCGTACGTCATTGTCGAGAGACGCGAGGCGGGAGTCGGTTCGTTCATCATCGGACTCGCGCTCGGCGCCGGCGTAGCGCTGCTACTCGCCCCGCAGAGTGGCGAGGAGACGCGGCGTGTGATCGCCCGAAGAGCGCGGCGTGCTCAGGAAGCGGCGCAGGATTTCGTCGAGGACGTGAGCGGCACCGTTGCCGACAAGTTCAACGAGGTGCGCGCGTCCGTCGGAGAGCGAATTGAGGCGACGTTCGAAGCGGTCGACGCCAAGAAGCGGCAGGTGTCGAACGCGGTCGAGGCCGGACGCGCCGCGGCGCGTCAGACGCGCGGAGAGCTCGAGCACCGCATCGCCGAAAGAAAAGCGGCGTACAAAAACAGCTAGTGCCCCAGCGCGGGCTCGCGGCCCGGCTCGGTTGGCTGCTCCGCGACTACGCGAAGCGGGTCTGGGACAACAGCGGCGAGGACAACGTTTTCTTTCTCGCGGGCGGAATCGCCTTCAACATTCTGCTCGCCGCCGTCCCTTTTTTCCTGCTCCTCGCGACGAGTCTCGTCAATCTCCTCAACCAGTCGCCCGATACCACTTCGGCGGAAGTGCTCCAGATCGTCGACAAGTTTCTTCCTCCGCATCCGCCAGGTGATTCAGGACCGGCGGCAACCATCCTGAACGAAGTCATCAAGCGAAGCGGCTCCCTCACCATATACAGCGCCATCGGCTTCATCTGGTTCTCGACGCGCCTGTTCGGATCGCTCCGCACCGTGCTCGCGACGATCTTCGACATCGACACCGACCGAGGAATCATCGCCGGCAAGATCTTCGACATCGAGATGACGCTGGTGTCGAGCCTGCTTCTCGTAGCGTACACCGCGCTCAGCGCGTATCTGGCGATTGCTACCACCCGCGGGGTGCTCGTCCTGGCCGATCTTGGCATCCGGAAGGAGCTGATGGGCCAGCTAGAGTACAATCTCGGCCAGATACTCGCGTTTTCCTTCATAGCGACGATGTTCTTCTGTCTATACAAATTTTTGCCGCACCGGAAAATCCGCTGGAAAACCGCCCTCACCGCCGCCCTGTTCACGAGCGTGATGCTGGAGGTAGCCAAACGGGCCTTTTCGGCCTACGTACACTCGTTCAACCCCGGTTCCTTCTACAGCGGCACGGTCGCTGCATTGGTATTGACAGTTATCTGGGTCTACTACGCTTCCTTCCTCTTCATCATTGGCGGCGAAGTGGCACAGGTGTACGAGCTTCGGCGCGTTCGGAAGAAGCAGCGCGAGGCGTTCGAGGATTGAGTATCATTAGGATGTTGCCGGGTCTTCCGGCGAACACACTTTTTGGAGGGCGTCTCGTGCGCAAATTAGCAGCAGTCGCGGCTGTGATGGCCGTCGTCTCGATCTCCGCATGCAAGAAGACAGGAGAGGGGCAATACCAGGTTGAGAAGCCCGTCATCGGAACACAGACGGACACGATTCACACGCCGACAATCGACGTCGGCACCCAGACCACAACGGTCGCGGTCCCCAAGGTCAAGATGGATTCCACGAAGATCAAGACCCCAACGATCACCGTGAAGAAGCGTTAACTCCTCACTTACTGGGCGCGTGCACCTCCGGCGCGCCGAGCGGAAAGCCCTGCCAGAAATGGCGGGGCTTTTTTCAATTCTGCTCAAATGCGAGGTCTCAACCGAAGACTACCTGCCGGGGGCTGTTTCCGTGCTGGTAAAGCCCCGCAGCCCACAGCCTGCAGACCGACCGCGCAGGCAGGTAGTCTTCAGTTAAGATTTATCACGAACCTTTTTCTTCCCGTGATACGTAGGCGTTGGCTATATTTCGGGTGCCCCAGGTCCCGGAGGGCGAAAGCCCACTAACTCCGTCAGGACCCCGAAGGTAGCAGCGGCATGCGGTGTCTTTCGTTGCTCCGTCAGGCCTGGGGTACTCCCGCCTCGCAATGTCTCTCGCACTAGCCCGCAAATACCGCCCAAAGAGCTTCGCTGACGTTGCCGTCCAGTCGCACGTGTCCAATACGCTGCGCGGGGCCATCGCCAGAGGAAGAGTCGCGCACGGATACCTGCTTTGCGGTCCCCGCGGAGTGGGGAAGACAACGCTCGCGCGGGTGCTGGCGATGGCGCTCAACTGTGAGAACAGGCGGGACGATGGTGAGCCGTGCGGCGAGTGCGTCTCATGCCAGCGCATCTGGAGCGGATCGTCGAGCCTCGACGTAGTCGAGATAGACGCCGCGTCGAACCGCGGGGTTGACGACGCGCGCGATCTTCGGGAGAGAGCGATGTACGCTCCCTCGGGGGATGACCGCTTCAAGGTCTACATCGTCGACGAAGCCCACATGCTGACGCGCGAGGCATGGAATGCTCTCCTCAAGATCCTCGAGGAGCCGCCACCGCGCGTCGTGTTTGTTTTCGCGACCACCGAGCCGCAGAAGATCGCCCAGGCCGCGGCGCCGGTTCTCAGCCGGCTCCAGCGCTTCGATCTCAAGCGCATAGGACTCGGTGACATCACGCGGCGTCTGACGACCGTGCTCGAGAAGGAAGGAGTAGAGGTCTCCGAGGACGCACTGGCGATGATCGCGCGCGCGGCCGACGGCTCGATGCGAGACGCCCTGAGCCTCACGGACCAGGTTATTTCGATCGGTGAAGGGACGGTGACCGCCGACCGCGTTCGCGAGGCGCTCGGGCTCGTCCCCGAGGACGAGTTCCTGGCGATCCTGGACATCATCGCCGGTCACCGCGCCGGAGAAGTGTTCACCGCGGTGACCAGGCTCGCGGACGCGGGCGTCGACTTCGGAGTGTTCCTCTCGGGCTTCGCGGACATGCTTCGCGGCCAGCTCGCGGTGGTGCTCAATGGAAAGGCCGATGGAGTGTCGGCCACCGCCGCCACTGCGCTGAGGGACAGAAGGGATCTCTTCACCGCGGGCGATCTGCTTCGGATGATCAGCGCCGTCAACGCGCTCGAGCCAACCTTCCGGAAGAGCGGGCAGCAGCAGCTACTCATCGAGATGCTCCTCGTCAGGGTGGCACTGCTCGACAGGACCGTCGCTCTCGAGGACCTGCTCAAGGGTCTGGGTGGTGAGTCGCCCCCCAGTGGTGAGCGGGGAGAAACGCCGAGCGGATCGGTCCGCGCTCAATCGGCGCAGGCTTCGGTGGCGCGAACGGTGCAACGGCCGGTCACGCGTCCGGGCTATCCCCCGCAGCTGAGCACGCCGAATACTCTGTCGGTGGAGACGCCCGCAAGAACTCCGACGCCAGCAAACGAGGGACAGCTTCGCGAAATGAAGCGCGCAATGGAGACGACGGCACAGGATTCGAATCGGAGCCGCATGACGCCGGAGGCTCTCAAGGAAGAGCGGATCGGCATGCTGCGGCAGAAGGATCCCGCGCTGGGCGCGGCAATCGACGAGCTGGACCTCGAGCTCCTCGACTGACGCACAAGCCTCATTCACAACCTGGGACAATGGCTGATTTTTCGAAGATTTTCGAGCAGGCGCAACAGATGCAGGCGCGCATGCATCAAATGCAGTCGGAGTTGGAGAAGCAGACGGTGACGGCGACCGCCGGTGGCGGCATGGTCACAGTCGAAGCAGACGGCAAGGGCACGATCACCCGCCTCAAGATCGACCCGAGCGTCGCGGATCCGAAGGACGTAGAGATGCTCGAGGATCTGGTGCTGGTCGCCGTTAACGAGGCCCAAAAAAAAGCTGGCGAGCTCGCTAAAGGAGAGATGGGCAAGCTCACTGGCGGCCTCAACCTTCCATTCAAGCTGCCTTTCTAGCGTGGGAGCGATAGACGATCTGGCCACCGAGCTGTCCAAGCTGCCGGGCATCGGGCGAAAGACAGCGCTCCGGCTCACATACCATCTTCTCAAGCAGTCGCCGGAGCAATCCAAGCGCTTGGCTACCGCCCTCGAGACGCTCGCGGAGAAGGTGCGTCCCTGCCCCCAGTGCTTCAATCTCACGGAGGAGGATTTGTGCTCCATTTGCCGTGACGCGCGCAGGGATACGGGAGTCATCTGCGCAGTAGAGGAGGCTTCCGATATCGGAGCCATCGAGCGGTCTGGCGAGTTCCGGGGCGTGTATCACGTCCTGGGCGGCCGGCTATCACCGCTCGACGGCATTGGGCCGGAAGATCTCACCATTCCACAGCTGGAGACGCGAGTGTCGGCTGGAGTCGTCCGCGAAGTGATAATTGCCACCAACCCGAGCATCGAAGGGGAGACGACCGCTCTCTACGTTCAGCGCAAGCTTGCTCGCTATCCCCTCACCGTCTCGCGCATCGCGCGCGGGCTGCCCGTCGGTGGCGATCTCGAATACGCCGATGGAGTGACGATCGCCCAGGCGCTGACCGCGCGGAGGGCGATGTCGTGAGCAGACAGCGCACGAGCTTCGTAGCGGTAGGATTCATTGGCGGCATAACTGCCGGCACTCTTGTCTGGAGCAGGATGCAGCGCCAATACCGCCGCAACCTTTTCAGCAAGTCGGCACTGCATCGCGTAGCCGCGCTTGGCTATCTGCGCGCTCGACCCACAGTCAACACGGCGCAGCTTCTTCGCGAGTACGTTGCGTGGGAGCCGAGGGCGATTCTGCGCCAGCGTGGCGCGCGGATGCTCAGGCGGCTCGAGTCTACTCTGTGACCGGAGCACGATGACTGCCGGCACGGCAAACTGGTCGTTCACTCAGGACGACTTCACCGCGATCACCGATTCGCTGAAGCGCTTTCTTGGCGAGACCAATTCCCGCTGCGCGCTTCTCGTCGACCGGTCGGGACAGCTGGTTACGACGGTAGGTGAAGCACCCGGTCTCGACACGACCGCATTCGCGACGCTCACAGCCGCCGACTACAGCGCCAACGACCAGCTCGCGAAACTCGTGGGCGAGAACGATTTCTCGAGCCTGTTTCATCAGGGCGAAAAGGAATCCATTTACGTCGCCGACGTCGCCCGGCGCCTCCTTGTCGTAATAATCTTCGATTCACGCACGACTGTCGGTCTCGTCCGCCTCAGAATGAAGGCCGAGATCGAAGAGTTGACGCTGTTGGTCGATCGCGTGTTCTCGCGCGGTCGGAACGCCGCCGCGCCCCCGGGACTGCTCAAGGGCGCGGATGACGAGATCGACAAACTCTTCAACTGGTGAGGAAGAGCTAGACGTGTCGATGATCAACTACGCCTCGCGCGAGATCAATTGTAAGATCGTTTACTATGGTCCCGGACTTGGCGGAAAGACAACAAATCTCGAGCACGTCTATGGCAAGGTTAAGCCCGAGACGAGGGGGAAGCTCATATCTCTCGCCACCGAGACGGAGCGGACCCTTTTCTTCGACTTCCTGCCCGTCGATCTCGGCACGATTCGGGGATTCAAGACGCGCTTCCACCTGTACACGGTGCCCGGGCAGGTCTATTACAATGCTAGCCGCAAGCTCATTCTCAAGAACGTCGATGGCATAGTTTTCGTCGGTGATTCCCAGGCGGAGCGAATGGAAGCGAATCTCGAGTCGATGCAGAATCTCTACGACAACATGTCCGAGTACGGGTACGATCTGACCCAGATGCCGTTCGTGATTCAGTACAACAAGCGCGACCTGCCGAACGCCGCTCCAATCGACGATCTACAGGCGGCCCTCAATCCGGGCTGGGAAGTGGAGGAGCCGAGCAAGCGTCGCGTTACTCCGGATCCGTACCACGCCGGCGAGAACCTGATCGAGCAGCTTCCGGGTGGAGAGTGGGTGGAGAAAGCGCCCTATTTCGAAGCGATTGCCGTTCAAGGAGATGGCGTGTTCGATACGCTCAAGGCCGTGAGTAAGCTGGTGCTGAAGGCGCTCGCCTAACGGGGCGGGGGAGCCTCCGGTGAATCTTCCCAACACCATCACGGCCGGCCGGATTCTCGCCGCGCCCTTCATCGCAGCACTGCCTTTCATCAACTCACCCGGCGCGCGCCTCACCGCGTTCGTTCTGTACATCGTTGCCGCTGTGACCGATTACTTCGACGGCAAGCTGGCGCGCACCCGGAATCTCATCACCGATCTCGGACGTTTGCTCGACCCACTGGCGGACAAGCTGCTTCTCTTCGCGACTCTGATTCCCATGTTCGTGTTGATGGCGCCGCCGAACGATCCTTTCATTCCGACCCGGGCCGAGAGCATGGACGCGGGCCGGCTCCCATTTCTGACGCCATTCGGACCCGTCGAGCTTCCGTGGTGGGTAGTGGCGATCGTCATCGGTCGGGAGATCTTCATGACGGTGTTCCGACAGGCGGCGGCGCGTCGCGGGGTCGTCATCTCCGCCATCGGACCCGCGAAATGGAAAACCGGTTTTCAGTCCGTCTGGGTTGGCTCTGCGTATTTCTGGTTCTTCGCGGCGAGTCTTGCTGCCAGCCATGGGTGGACCAGCGCCGCCTGGCGCGCGTTCGCCTACTTTAACGGTATCGTTGGAACGGTCACGATGGTCATTTCGGTGGTTCTAACCATTTATTCACTCGCTCTCTATCTCCGGCGCTACGCCGGCGTGTTCGCCCTTTGAACTCTCGCCAGGTCGAGCTGATCACCATTGGTGACGAGCTCCTCCTGGGCTTCACGGTAGATACGAACGCGGCGCACATCGCGCGCGCGCTGGCGGCGAACGGAATCGAGATCGTACGTCGCACAACCGTCGGCGACGAAGCGGAAAGGATTGCGAAGGCGGTGCGGGAAGCTCTCGATCGGACGGGGGCGGTGATCACCACGGGTGGTCTCGGACCGACGAGCGATGATCTCACCAAGCCGGCGATCGCGCGAATTTTCGGCCGCGCGATGAAGCTCGATGAATCGATTGCCGCACAGATCGAGCAACGATGGCGCGCGCGATTTCCCAACAGCGTCTTTCCCGCGACCAACAGAACACAGGCGGAGATCCCCGAAGGGGCGCGAATACTCGTCAATCGTCATGGCACGGCTCCGGGCATCTGGCTGGAGGACGAAAAGGGCCGGTGGGTCGCGATGATGCCGGGTGTGCCGCGAGAGATGCGTGGGATGCTGGCCGAAGAGCTGTTGCCGGCGATCCAGTCGCGGATGAAAGGGGCTGAGAGTGTGGTTCTCTCGGGCACCTTACGCACGACCGGCATCGCGGAATCAGCGATCGCCGACCTCCTGGGCCCGAATTTTCTTGGCGACCCTCAGACGGAGCTCGGATCTCTCCCGCTGGCGTACTTGCCCGGCGTTGCGGGGGTGGACTTGCGTGTCACGGCGAAGGGATTGCCTCCGGGGCGCGCGCAGAAGCTCGTCAAAGAGGCAATCGTGAAACTGCGGAGCAGAGTAGGAGCGTACGCATACGGAGAGGATGACGCCGATCTCGCCGCGGCTGTCCTCGACCGGTGTCGCGCCTTGAAGCTCAAGCTAGCAGTGGCCGAGAGCTGCACGGGCGGGATGTTGGGCGAGCGGCTCACCAACATTCCCGGATCCAGCGATGTGTTCCTCGGCGGCGTGATAGCGTACCACAACGATGTAAAGAAAGAGCTGCTCGGCGTTCGCGCCGAAGATCTGGAACGCCACGGAGCGGTGAGTGAGCAGGTGGCGCTACAGATGGCGGCGGGGATTCGTGAAAGAACCGGAGCCGATGTCGGGGTTTCGGTGACAGGGATTGCCGGGCCTGGAGGTGGCACGGCAGAAAAGCCTGTCGGGCTCGTCTGGGTTGCCGTGCACAGTTTAGACGCGAAGGCACGGCGCTTCCATGTTGGTGGAGATCGCGCAGAGATCAGGCAGCGCGCGGCTCAGGCTGCACTCGAGATGGTGCGGCGCGCTCTTGCAAAAGGTTAAGTTTCCGACATGAGACACTCGAGGAAAAAGGGTGATCAGACCCCACTGACCGAGCAGGATGTGATGGGCTCGGAGGGCGATTTTGCTCCCGGTGGCGGTGGCGGCGACGGCGCACAGGCGCGAGGCGCCGCGTTCGACGGCAGCACAGGCACCGATGCGGGAGCAGGCGGCACGGATACTTCGGTGGGCGAGCCCGGAGGCTCGGGCACCGACGATCTGGCTACCGAGCGGGACAAATACCTTCGTCTCGCTGCCGAGTACGACAACTATCGCAAGCGGTCGGCAAAGGAGCGTCAGGATGCCGGCGCGCGCGCGCAGGCGGACCTCGTGAGGCAGCTGGTGGAAGCGCTC
>DASZZU010000113.1:0-4262 GCA_035544855.1 Gemmatimonadaceae bacterium
ACGAATCAGAACTACGGCCGGATGATCACCGCCTGGGACCAGCGGGCGCGACGCGAAGGGATCGTCGTCAAGCAGGTCTCGTTCAAGGTGCCGCCCCCGTCGGACAACTATCTGGTCGAGCAGTTCAGGGCGGCGATCACCCCACGGACGAAGGTCATCGAGGTCACCCACATCACCAATCTCACCGGGCAGATAATGCCGGTGCGTCAAATCATAGAGATGGCGCAGCCGCTGGGAATTCAGGTCTTCGTCGATGGGGCGCACGCTTTCGCCCACTTCCCGTTCAGGCGTGACGATCTGAAGTGCGATTACTATGGAACCAGTCTTCACAAGTGGCTGCTGGCACCGGTAGGCACCGGCTTCCTCTACGTGCGCAAGGACAAGCAGAAGAATCTCTGGCCGCTGATGGCCGCGGCGGCGACCCAAGACAACGACATCCGCAAGTACGAGGAGATCGGCACTCACCCCGCCGCGAATCACAATGCGATTTCGGCCGCGCTCGCGTTCCATCATGGAATTGGCGCCGACCGGAAGATCGCGCGTCTCCGCTATCTGCGTGATCGGTGGGCGAAACGGCTGCTGGCGGAAAGCCCGCGCATTTCAGTTCTCACTCCGCTCGACAACCGGCAGTCGGGGGCGATCGCGCTCTTCCAGGTTGAAGGAATCGACAACGTGAAGCTGGGCGCGTGGCTGTTCAATCAACACCGCATTGTGAACACACCGATCGTGCATCCCGAATTCAAGGGGATTCGCATCACGCCCAACGTGTACACCACTCTCGACGAGATCGACGTCTTCGCCGACAAGGTGCTCGACGCGGTGAAGAAAGGGATACCTGCATGATCCTGTTCATTGCTATCGGACTGGCCGCCGGTGTGCTCGCCGGGATATTTGGAATCGGAGGCGGGATCGTGATCGGGCCGGCGCTCATCCTTCTCGCGAAGTTTCAGCCACAAACGGCGACGGGCACCTCGCTCGGCGCGTTGCTGCTTCCCGTCGGCGCGCTCGGTGCGTGGGAATACTACCGGCGCGGACATCTCAACATCACGGCGTCTCTCTGGATTGCGCTTGGTCTCCTTTTCGGGGCGTGGGCCGGCGCGAGACTCGCGCAGAACCTCTCAGGCCCACAGCTCCAGAAAGCGTTCGCGATCTTCCTAGTATTGATTGCGATCAGGGTCTGGGTGAAGGCATAGAAGCGCGCGCAGTGAACGACCTACACGGCGCGAATCTCGGGGTATTTCCAGAACGCCCATAGCGAGTACGCGAGCATCACCACACCGCCGGTGAAGATCGCCCACTGGACGCCGACGAATCGCGCCATCGCTCCCGCGATGAACGAGCCGATCGGCGTGAACCCGACGTAGACGAAGACATAGGTCGCCATCACGCGGCCGCGGAGCTCGTCGGGCACAACCGACTGGAGGATTCCATTCGCCAGCGCGCCGTTGATCAGCATCGTAAGCCCGAGGAAGAGTAACACGAGCGCCGCGAGGTGAACCGAGCGCATCAGCGAAAAGAGAATCGTCAGCCCCGCAAACGCATAAGCCGTCGCGTTGAATAACCTCCCGCGGCGAATGCGGGCTCCGAGACCGGCGAGTGAGAGGGCTCCGGTGAGCGCGCCGATGCCTACGAAAGTCAGCAGCAATCCGTAGCCGCTCGCCCCCGTGTGCAGCACGTCCCGCGCGACGACCGGCATCATCGTCAGATATTGAAATCCAAATATGGAATACACCGCGATCACTCCCATCAGCCCCGACACCGCGCGCGAGCTGCGGATGTAATCCAGTCCCTGCTTCAACTGCTCGAATGGGGAAACGAGGTGCTGAACGGGAGTCCACGCCGGCAGTTTGATTCGCGCAAGACTGGCGAGCACCGCGAAATAACTGAGCGCGTTGATACCGAAGCACCAGGCCAATCCGAACTTCGCGAGAATGATTGCCGCGATTGAAGGCCCCACAATTCGCGCGAGGTTGAAGCCGCCCGAGTTGAGCGCGATGGCGTCGACGAGATCTTCACGAGAAACCAGCTCCACGATCATTGCCTGTCGTGCCGGAATCTCGAACGCCGAGATCACACCGCCGAGAGTCGTCAGCGCCAGGAGCCACTCGACGTTGATTCGGCCCGCCCAGGTGAACCACCAGAGCGCGGCGGCCTCGACGAGCAACAACGCCTGACAGATGATGACGATGCGGAGCTTGCTGCGCCGGTCGGCCACGACCCCGCCGTAGAGCGAGAGGAGGAGCACCGGAAAGCTCCCGGCCGCGCTCACCAGTCCAACCATGAACGCGCTGTTGGTCAGCTCGAGGGCGAGCCAGCCCTGCCCCACCTGCTGCATCCAGGTCCCGATCAGCGAGACAGTCTGGCCGGTCCAGAACAATCTGAAGTTCCGGTGGACCTGCAGCGCCCTGAACGGGTTGATGGATCTTCTCGTGGGCCGCGCCGGGGTCAGGGGCATTCCTGAGGATTATACACGCCCCATGCCCGGGTTGTATGTTAGAGACATGCGCTTCCACACCTACTCGAAGTTCAGCCCGGAAGCTGCTGATGCGGTCGATCTCCAGGCGCTGCTGGACAAGCTCGCGGATTTTCTGCTGCAATCGGGGTTCGCGGGCGGACAGAATTTCAATCCCTACTTCGACGACTTCGATTCGGAGCCCGATCGCTCCGTCGAAGCGCTGCGTCAGGCAATTCTCGATGCTTTGATCGAGAGCGGGCAATTCACGCCCGAGCTTCTCGAAGCGCTGCGTGGCGACGGGACCAAGGAATCGCAGGAAAAGCTGAGCGAGCTGCTCGACAGCCTCATTCAGAAGCTGGCCGCCGAGGGATATCTGAATCTGCAGGCACCGCCGCAGATGCCTGCCGGTCATCAGCAGGTAGAAGGTCGCGGAGGACTCGCGCATGGCGCTTCGAAGAGCGTCCAGTTCAATCTCACCGACAAGGGAATCGATTTCCTCGGATACAAGAGCCTCCGTCACATCCTGAGCTCGCTCGGCAAATCGAGCTTCGGCTCGCACGATACCCCGCACCTTGCCACCGGCATCGAAGCCGATGGCTACAGCAAGGCGTACGAGTTCGGAGATGTGCTCAACATCGATGTAAACGAGACGCTGAGGAACTCGCTCGCGCGCACGGGCTCGATCGAAGTCCCGATGGATCTCGATTACTCCGACCTGATGGTGCGACAGGCGGAGTACCGCTCGTCGTGCGCCACCGTACTGATGCTCGACACATCGCATTCGATGATTCTGTACGGCGAGGACCGCTTCACTCCCGCCAAGAAAGTCGCGCTGGCGCTCACGCATCTCATTCGCACCCAGTTCCCGGGCGACACGCTCCAGGTGGTGCTGTTCCACGATTCGGCCGAGGAGATTCCGCTTTCGATGCTGCCTCAGGCGCAGGTCGGTCCTTATCACACGAATACCGCGGAAGGCCTCAAGCTCGCGCGGCGGCTCCTCATGGCGCAGAAGAAAGACATGCGGCAGATCGTGATGATCACCGACGGCAAGCCGAGCGCGATGACGATGCCGAACGGACAGATCTACAAGAACTCGATGGGTCTCGACAGCACGGTCATCGCTACGACGCTGCGGGAAGTTGCGAACTGCCGGCGCGCCGGTATTCTCATCAATACGTTCATGCTCGCGCGCGACCGGGCGCTGGTGGAGTTCGTGAAGCGGGTCTCGGAGATCAGCAAGGGCAAGGCGTACTTCACCAACACGATGACGCTCGGTCAGTTCATCCTGATGGATTTTCTGAAGAAGAAGACCCAGAAGATTTCGTAGCAGTTCCCCCCCTTCCTCTCCACCCAACTTAAGGGAATACCTTACCTGGCTTCGGCATATCTCCTATCGTCCGGATGACCGATTCGCAGCACCTTTGACCGTCAACTGCGTACCGCGATCCCTCAACTTTGACGGTCGTGTCGAATCCACTTCATTCATGGTTCCTTGGTCCCAAGGGTGAAAACGAGCAGCTCCTGAAGGAGCTGCTCGATTCTGCGCTCCAGACGCATCTGCGTTGGCGGCGAAGCTATCATCCCGAAGATCCGTCGCCCATCGCGGCCGGTGAGTGGCCGACTCCCGCCGCTACCGCGGAGCGCGCAGAGCTGAGACGGTATTTCGCTGCCCTGCTTCAGCAACTTCAAGGCAGCGTTCCGTTCTTCAGCGGACGCTACAACGGACACATGCTATCGGAGCAGACGATCGCAGGGCAGGCTGCTTATTTCGCGACGATGCTGTACAACCCGAACAATGTCTCCGGCG
>DASZZU010000114.1:0-5869 GCA_035544855.1 Gemmatimonadaceae bacterium
TCCAGCGCGAGCGACTGGCGGAATCCGCTGCTCGTACCTCAATATCTGATCCCATGACTCCTCCCATCGTTCCAGGAAAAAACGGAATGGCCACCGTACTGCTGTCGCACCCCTCGGGCAGCTCGGCGGATGTCTATCTGAATGGCGCGCACGTCACGTCCTGGATTCCGGCGGGCGGCAAGGAAGTGCTGTTCATGGGAAAGACGGCGACGTTCGCGGCGGGAGATCCGATACGCGGCGGAATTCCGGTTGTCTTTCCGCAGTTCGCGAACACGGGGCCGCTTCCACAGCATGGGTTCGCACGCAAAAGCGAATGGCAGCTCGCCGAGAATGCCGACGCATCGGACGATCCATCCTCGGTGAAGCTCGTCCTCGCCGACGATCACCGCACTCGAGAGTTGTGGCCGTATCACTTCCGTACCGAGCTCATCGCGACGATCGACGACAACTCGCTTCAGGTGAAGCTCGAAGTCTTCAATACCGGAGACGAGGTGTTCAGCTTCACCTCCGCGCTGCACACCTACATTGCTGTTGCCGACATCCGGGAAGCGGCGATCCGCGGATTCACCGGCAAGTGGTACCTCGACAAGACGCAGGGCGGAAACGAGACGAAGGACGAAGCGAAGAAGCTGGTGATATCCGACGAGACCGATCGCGTTTATCTAAAGGCGCCGAAGAAGGTCGAAGTCGAGGATCGGGGCAACGATCGTCGCATCGAGGTGCGGTCCGCCGGGTTCAAGGATGCCGTCGTGTGGAATCCGTGGGCCGAGAAGGTTACTGGCTTTATCGGGTTGGACACGGATGACTACATGAGGATGATCTGCGTGGAAGCGGCGCAGATCGGTTCGCCGGTGGAGCTAAAGCCCGGCGCGTCGTGGGGCGGCTCGCAAACTCTGGCGCTCGTATAAGTGCCGATCTTCCGCCCGTCTGCATTCAAGTGGCAATGCGACAAGTGCGGAGTCTTTTTCGGAGCAGGAAAGGGCGGGGTGTGCGCTTCATGCAAGCGGGCTTTGTGTGATACCCACCTGTACGGCTCGTTTTTCGAGAAGATGAAGGCGCGGTTCTCGAGTGAGAGACGCATTTGTCTCGAGTGTCGGGTAAGGGGCTGAACTGAAACTGCGAGAAGAGGTAGGTGGAAGGTGCGAGGCGATAGGTGTGAGGTTGGAGGTGAATTTCCTCACGCCTCGTACCCATCACCTCGCACCCACTACCTAGCTCTTCTCGCAGTTCAAGACCGACTAGAACCGCTTGAAGAACCCTGCCGCCCCGAATTGCACATCTCCCGCAAGCACCCGATTCTTCACCCAGAACGCCAGCAGCAGCACCGCGTATTGCAGGAAAGTGCTGATCTCGCTCCTGAACGCTTCTCTCCAGTGGTATTCGCCGATCGGTTTTTCGCCGCGCGGCGGGCGCGGAATCCAGCGTGGTGTCTCGTTCTTGTAATCCAGATACTCGCGTCCGAAGGTCGACTCGAGCACTCCTTCCTCGTATCGGACGATCAGCTCGTACTCCAAGGCGAAGAGCAGCACAGCGATCGGTAGAAACCAGAGCACCCCCGAGATGGTGACGAACCCCATCCAGATGAGAAAGTTGCCGTTGTAAAGCGGGTTCCTGCTCCAGGAAAAAACCCCGTATGTGACCAGCCGCTGCACATTGCGTGAGCGTCGGCGGGTGACGGTGCCGGCTGCCGCGACGCCTGCTAGACGGATCGCCTCACCGATGATGATCAGCGCGAGTCCGACTTCCCATCGGAACGGAGAAGCCGCACCCGGCAGTACTAGTGGGATACCAAGGAATAGAAGCGGGAGCCAACCTCGGTGACGGAACAATACTGCGCCTATCTGTGCCGGAATCGATTGCTCAGCCGCGCTGACCTGAGATTCGATCATTTCCGTCCTCGCTCCTCCGTGCCTGTGTCCTCCTCCCACGGAGAAAAGAGCGTCCGCCATTGATCGGGAACAGGTATCGGCTTTCCATCCGGCGAGACCGTGACGTAGACGATCGAGGCGTCGCACACCACACCATCCCGCTGATTGCGCACGACCTGCCGCACAATGAAGCTGGTGTTGCCGACCGAGAGGAGCCCGGTACGAATGCTCAGGTCGTCGCCAGGAAATGTTTGCGCCTGGTAGGACGCTTCGACCTTGCGCACGACCGCCCACAGGTTCGTTCTCATGTACTCGGCGTACGACATGTGCCGCTCCAGCGCCGACCATCGCGCGCGCTCGAGCAGAACCAGCATGTGCGCATGATTCACGTGCCCCACCGAGTCGCAGTCGCTCGGGTAGATATGAACCTTGAAATCTTCAGGCATCAGGCAGTGGAAAGAGGGGAATCGCCGCCCACAAAAGTTAACCCGCCCGGGGCGCGACACCATTCAGGCACTAGATTTCGGTGATGCCTCCAGCCCGCTCGGACGGCGCCCTCTACCTCGACAAGCCGCAGCAGGTAGACCGCTTCCTGAATGAAATATCAGATGTGAAGGAGCTCGCGCTCGATACCGAAGGCGCAAGCTTTCATCGCTTTCTCGACCGCATCTATCTCCTCCAGCTCTCCTCGCGCAAGCAGAGCGCGATCATCGACCCGCTTCCCATCGGTTCGCCCGCCGGCCTGGGTCAATTGCTCCAGGACAAGTCGGTCGAAGTGGTCTTCCACGATGCGGATTACGATCTGCGGCTCCTGCATCAGGATTACGGCTGGCACGTCACGAACATCTTCGACACCCGGATCGCTTCGCAGCTTCTCGGGATCAAGTCGTTCGGGCTCGCCGCGCTGCTCGAGCAGTTCTTCGATGTCAAACTGGACAAGAAGCACCAGCGCGCCGACTGGTCGATGCGCCCGCTCACGCCCGACATGCTCGAATACGCCGCGCAGGATACACGCTACCTGCTGCAGCTCAAGGATCACATGAAAGCAGAGCTCACGCGTCGCGGCAGGCTGCACTGGGCCGAGGAGGAGTTCGCAAAGCTCGAAGGCACGCGGTGGGAAGCCGAGGAAAGCATGGAAGGCTTTCTGAGGTTGAAGGGCGCCCGCGATCTGTCGCGGCGCGAGCTGGCAGTTCTGCGTGAGGTCGCTAACTGGCGCGACACTGTTGCGGCGCAGCTGGATCGCGCGACGTTCCGCGTAATGGGCAACGAGGTGCTGTTCGAGCTCGCGCGGCGCGCTCCGAAGAGCGTGTCCGAGCTGAGTGCGATCAAGGGGATGCCGAAGGGAATGATCGAGCGCGGAGGTGCCGACATTGTCGCGCTAGTGAGGCGAGGCGTCGAGGTGCCGGAGGCCGAGCTCCCGAAGTTTCCGCGCGGTCAGCGCTGGAACAAGGATCGCGATTTCGATGAGCGGGTCGCGCGACTCAAAGCTGTTCGGGACTCGGCTGCAACCAGGCTGGAGCTCGACCCGGGAGTGTTGTGCTCGCGCGAGAGGCTGGAGAACATCGCGCGCAGCGAAGCGAAGGCTATCGACGACCTCGCTTCAGTTCCCGATCTGCGACGCTGGCAGATCGAGGAGATGGGTGCCGGATTTATTGCGGCGCTTTGAAAACGAATCTCTGCTTCATTCTCGTCGCCACCGCGCAATCTCCCAGATGTGCAGGGTGGTACCGGGTATTGCCCAGCGCCTCGACTACCGAGGTCACGAAGTCGCGATAGTTGGCGCTCACCAGATCGATAGACTCGGACGCGATCGTGCCGTCTGATTCGACGGTGAAGGCGAGTGTAACACTGTCCTCGGCTCCAACGAGCCGAGCTCTGACCGGATACCGCGCGTTAACACCGGCGAGAGGCATCACCGCGTAGCTGAATGGCACGTCGTACCGCGGGACCTGG
The DNA here is from genome assembly GCA_035544855.1 of Gemmatimonadaceae bacterium. Taxonomy (GTDB): domain Bacteria; phylum Gemmatimonadota; class Gemmatimonadetes; order Gemmatimonadales; family Gemmatimonadaceae; genus UBA4720. The sequence continues at coordinate 3,822 of DASZZU010000114.1, forward strand.
GCCTTGAAAACGTATCGCGACGGAGGGACAGTGTCCGGCTGCTCTTCCGGAGCAAGGGTGAGTACGAGTGGAATCGAATCGATATCTCCAATCCACGGCACGGCCTTGTTCTGCGACATCCTCTTGAGTGCCGAACGCACACCGTCGGCTAGACTCTGCGTGAGCCCTACGTCGACCACCGCTGGATCTGAGAGGGTGCCGTCACTGTACGCAGTCACGTAAGCGACAGCACCGAGATTGAGCACGCCTCCAACGCAGCGCGAGCCGAGTGAATCGCAAGGCTCCAAACCCATGACCACGCGCAGGGGCAGCTTTGACGGAACCTTGAAGCTCGGGCGAAACGCCTCTACGAAGAGATTTTCGAAATCGGGCGGAGCCTTCGTCTTCGGGTCCTGCGGAGCGACGTTCATCTTCACCATCGTCGCGACCGAGTCGCTCGCGTGCAGAGTGTCGAGACAGCCGATGCTATCCGCTGCAGCAGGGCGGCGAGCTGAAGAGGCTCTGCGATTTGGGGAGGGATTCGCCGCGCATGCAGCAAGGACGAACGCGAATGGCGCGAGAATTACAGCCCGACGATGACGACGGCACTTGCTGAATTTGATGGCTAGGCTACCCGGCACCTAGAAGCCCAGGTATGCCCTCACTCGCGGCTCCATCTTCTCGGGCGTCCAGAAGGGCATCCATACGAGGTTCATTTCCACCTTCTCCACACCCGGTAAAGTCTTCACCTCCGACTCGGCGTTGGTCATCAGCTCGGGGCCGGACGGACATGCGGGTGAGGTAAGGGTCATGTCGATCTTCACAGTGCTGCCATCGACCGCGATCCCGTAGACGAGCCCCAGGTCGACGATGTTGAGCTGAAGATCCGGATCCTTCACGCGCCGTAGCGCGAGCTTCACCTGATCCTCGCTCACCACACCAGTCGTCGCAACCGGTTCCGTACCACCGGCGGTGACGGGCGGAGTGGCTCCATTCTCTTCGCTCATAATTGATCCCGCGTTCACTGACTGAATAATCACCCGGTCGCACTCACCAAAACAAGAGCGGGCGCCAATTAGCGCCCGCTCGGAAAAGAGATTGTTGGCGAAGAAGGCCTTACCGCTTCTTCGAGCTGCTCTTCTTCTTGCTGGAGCTGCTCTTCTTCGCTGAGCTGGCGCGGTTCTTCGATGTAGCGCTGGCGATCGTGTGATGTCTGGACGATCCGTGACGGCGTCTCGAGGCGCGGCGCGGCGCAGGATTCCAGCCCACTTCGCGATCAGCGCGGAACTTCCCGGAGCGTGAAGCGACTTCGGGTCCGTCGAGCACCGACAGAACCGCGGCGTCGGAGAGATCCGCGCGCACATCTGAAATCACCTTCGCCGGTCGGAGCGCACGGGCTGCGTGAACGCGATTCGTGAGCAGAATCACGAACATCTGCCGCTCCGGATCGATCCACATCGATGTCCCTGTAAATCCGGTGTGACCATACGCGGTCGGTCCGAGATAACGGCCCGAGCCGTAATCGCCGTCAGCGGTGTCCCAGCCCAGGGCGCGGTGTCCGAACGCCCTCAGCGTAAACAGCTCGACGGTCGGCTTGCTGATGATCTGCACGCCGTTGTACTCGCCGCCATTGAGCATCATTTGGGCAAAGACCGAGAGGTCCGCGGCCGTGCTGAATAAGCCGGCGTGCCCCGCGACGCCACCCAGGGCGTAAGCATTCTCGTCGTGAACTTCACCGCGCAGCGGGTAGCCGCGAGGAGGAGTGACTTCGGTCGGAGCGATACGATAGCGAAGCGAATCGGCAGGACGGTACATCGTCTCGTTCATCCCAAGCGGCTCGAAGACGCGGCGCTCGAGGAATTTGTCCAACGGCTCGCCGGACACGACTTCGACCAGCAGTCCGAGAACGTCGGCGCCAAGGTCGGAGTAGATGTACTGCATGCCGGGACGACCTTCGAGCGAAGTGCCGAGAACCAGCGCTCTCGCTTCGAGTGGAGTCTGCGCAATGCGCCATATATCGCGGCCCGCCGGTAGCCCGGAAGTGTGCGTCAGCAACATGCGGATCGTGA
>DASZZU010000115.1:0-19088 GCA_035544855.1 Gemmatimonadaceae bacterium
ACGGAATCGTTGGCGATGTATTCGAGGTGATTCCCGCGCTCACCGAGGCGGTGCGCGAAGCGAAGAAGCACCACTAATGCCCGATCGCTCGCTCAGCGTTCTACCGAGTCGGCATCAGGCGCCGCTTCCGCTCGAGCGACTGATACTGAGTGAGGCGCCCGATGCTGAAGCTGTTCCGATGGATGTTCTGTTCGTTGGCGGCGGCCCGGCGGGTCTTGCCGGAGCAATCGAGCTAGCGAGACTGATCAAGGCTGATAACGAAGCCGGCGGAACGCTCGGTGAAGTTCAGATCGGCGTGCTCGAGAAGGCGGGGGCGCTTGGAGAGCATTCGCTGTCGGGAGCGGTCGTGAATCCCATCGCGATGCGTGCTCTCTTTCCCGAGCTCAAGGACAAGGATTTCCCCTTTCGCGGGCCGGTGGGTGGCGAGCGCGTGTACTTCCTCACCGGAAGCCGGGCCATACGGATTCCCACGCCGCCGACGATGCAGAACCACGGCTACTACGTCGGGTCCATCTGCGAGATCGTCCGCTGGCTCGGGGAAAAAGCCGAAGCGCTCGGAGTCAACATCTTCACCGGGTTTCCCGCCGCATCGCTGCTGACTGAAGGGAATAGGGTGACTGGCGTCCGGACGACTCCGACAGGTCTCGGCAGAACGGGCGAGCCCGGGCGCGGCTACGCTCCGCCAACCGATATCACCGCCCAGATCACGGTTCTCGCCGAGGGAACGAGGGGCACACTGTCGCAGGCGTACCTCGAGTGGCAGAAGATCGGTTCCGACAATCCGCAGATCTTCGCGCTCGGCGTGAAGGAAATCTGGGAGACGCTCAAGCCACTCGACGCAATCGTTCACACGCTGGGCTGGCCGCTGCCGAGTGATGTCTTCGGCGGCAGCTTTATGTATCCGCTGAGCAGGAATCTCATCGCGCTCGGCCTGGTCGTCGGCCTGGACTACAAGCGCACATCGGACGACGTGCACGAGATGCTTCAGCGGATGAAGCTGCATCCATTTTTCCGCGAGCTCCTGGAGAGCGGAGAGATGGTCGAGTGGGGCGCGAAGACGATCCCCGAGGGCGGCTACTACGCTCTCCCGAAGCGACGGCATGGTGACGGCCTGATGATCGTTGGTGATTCCGCCGGCTACGTCGAAGTCGCGTCGCTCAAGGGCATCCACTACGCGATGCAGTCCGGAATGTTCGCCGCCCGCGCGGCGTTCGATGCGCTCAAGCGCAACGACACGTCTGCCGCCTCGCTCAAGGAGTACGATGCGATGGTGGACGGCAGTTTCATCGTGAAGGATCTCTATCGCCGCCGCAACATGCGGCTCGCGTTCCAGGAGAGCAACTTCTACGTGGCGGGACTCAAGGCCGGCCTGATGACGGTGACTGGCGGAGCGCTGCCCGGCGGCAAGATACACTCGCACCGTGACGCCGATGTCTCGCGGGAGGTTACTGCGCCCGAGCCGTTTGTGCCCGACGGCAAGCTCACGTTCAGCAAGCTCGACGCGGTGTTCAAATCAGGGAACGCGACGCGTGACGACATCCCCTCGCACCTCATCATCGGGCCAGACATAACGCCCGACGTCGCGGAGCTGTACACGCACATGTGTCCGGCAGGAGTCTACGAGCGCGACGGTGAAAGGCTCGTCGTGAGTCCTGCCAATTGCATCGACTGTAAGGCGACTGACGTTCTGGCGCCGCGGTGGACGCCGAGAGAAGGCGGAAGCGGACCGAAGTACGGTCAGATGTAATGTGTCCGGGTTGCGCGGAACATCGCGCACGGGCAACCGCTAGCGGCGCGCTATCTCGTAAATATCGATCTTCTGCTTGATCTCCCCGGCCTCGAACGGACGGGTTTCTTTTTGTCTGATGACGAGCCCGTGTTCAACACACGCTTCGACGAAGATTGGAGCCGCGACGCGTCCCGGGTCGGCAACGAGGGCAATTCCGCTCGGCGCCAGCACGCGCTCGAGAATCATCGGCAACAGCGCCGCGTACTCCTTCTCGTACAACACGTCCGACGCGAAGACGAGATCGAATCGTCCGAGGTCGTCCGGCATGTGTCGCCAGTCAACGAGTCGCGTCCGCGCCAACGTTCCGAGATTTCGGAATACATTGGCGCGCGTGACATCGAGCGCGTCCTCGTAATAGTCAGTCGACAGCACGTCGTAGCCGGCCGTCGTTGCCGCGAGCGTGCTGAGTCCCACTCCGCACCCCAGCTCGAGCGCTGTCCGCTCCCGGCCCTTGAGCCCTAGGAGTTTCCCCGCGAGGATCAGCGAAGAGGGCCATACGTCCGCCCAATAGGGAAGTCTCTCGTCCTTGACGAAATCTTCCTCACGAATGAGATCGTCGGAGTTCGCCGGCCTGAGGATACTAAAGGTGTGGGCTTCGACTGTCGCATCTTCGACCGAGGTCCTGAAGCGACGATTCAGCGCGCTGACCAGAGCGTCCCCCGCGAGGACCGGGCGCTCCACATTCGAGAGATCGCCCTTGTCGATCACAGCGAGAACGCCGATGTCTCTTCGAGACTGTGATCGAGCATCAGCGCGTGAAGCTGCCCGCCCTTGGGCACCTTCGGCTGCGTCTCGGGCACGATGAGAAGTGCGTTGGCTTTCGCCATTGACGTGAGTGCGCCAGAGCTTTGATGACCCGTGAGTCGCGCCGTCAGCGTCCCATCCTCGTGCCTCGTAACGCACGCGCGGAGAAAGTGCGTGAGCTTGGCCGCGATCTTCACTTCTTCCTCGAGAGTTACGTTAACCGGGCGTCGGAACAGCGCCGCATAACCCTGCATTTTTCTCAGCGCGGGCCTGACGAAAAGCTCGAAGCTCACCATCGCCGAGACCGGATTGCCGGAAAGTCCGAGCCACGGAACGTCCTTCAGGAGTCCAAACGCGAGCGGCGCACCGGGTCTCATTTTCACCTTCCAGAACTTCTGCTTACCGCCAAGGGCCGCGAATACATTGCGCGTATGATCAAGATCGCCGACGGAGACTCCGGCAGACGTAAGAATGAGATCGAACCCGGTGGCGCTGTCGAGTTTTTTCTTGAGCGACGCCTTGGTGTCGCTGGCTATTCCGAGATCCTCGGGAATTCCGCCTGCCACGCGCGTCAGCGCTTCCAGCGTGTAGCTGTTGGTTGATACTATGCGCCGCGCCGCGATCACCTCGTCGAAATCGTCGATGTCCACGAGCTCGTTGCCGGAGCTGATTATCGCGACCCTCGGCCGCCCAAAAACCTGAACCGTCGCAATCCCGCTCGACGCGAGTACGCCAAGCAGCGCCGGCTTTACTGGAGATCCGCGCTTCGCCAGGAGATCACCGCGCTGATAATCCTCTCCCGCGCCGCGAATGTTCTTCCACACGTCTCGGGCTTCGCGGATCTCGACCTTCTCGCTTCCACCGTCGGTGTCCTCCTTCCGGATCACTGAGTCAGCGCCCCCGGGAATCGGCGCGCCCGTCATGATCCGCATCGCCTCACCGCGCTTGAGCGCTCTTGGCGCAAATTCTCCGGCCGCAATCGTCGCGATGACGCGCAGCTTCACCGGCTCGCCTTTCATCACCGGCGTGATGTCGGCAGATCGGACCGCGTATCCATCCATCGAGGAATTGCTCCACGGAGGCATCGTCACCGTCGCCGAGATGTCCTCAGCCAGCACGCGACCAAGGGCCTGGCGCAATGGCACCGTTTCAGGCGCGAGCGCCTTTATCTCGGCGAGGATGCGCTCACTTGCTTCAGCGACGCTCAGCATGGACTGGTCAGTGCTCGCGGTACGCGGCCAGTGAAGCCGCAATCTGGTCAGCGACGCGAGTGACCGCCGAGCCCGGAGCGGTTGTGTTGTTGGCGAGAATGCTGAAGATGAGCCGCTCGCCATCTGCCGTGGTTACGTACCCTGACAGCGAGCGCGCCTTGGCCAGCGTTCCGGTCTTTGCGTGGACGTTGCCCTCGGCGGGCGTGCCCTTCATGCGCGTGTCGATCGTGCCGTCGACTCCAGCGATCGGCATCGAGTTGTAGTAAGTCGCGAACGCGGTGTCGCGCTGGATTCTGTCGAGCACCCGCACGATGGTCTCCGGCGTGAGCAGATCCTGATCGGAGAGTCCGCTTCCATCACGGATGACGAATCCATCGGGCTGCACACCCCAGGCTAGTAACTGCTGACCGACGATCTTGCGCGCGCTGTCCGCGGTTCCCAGGCCGCCTCGCTCCAATCCGATCGTCCTCAGCAGAATCTCGGCAATCTGATTTTGCGACGGCTTCATCAGCGCCGGCAAAATCTCGCGGAGCGGCGGAGAGACGAGGACGAACAGCGTGTCCATCCTCAATGGCGTCGGCAGGATGCTGTCCCTGACTCCACCGTCCATCCTGATGGATTTCCGCACGAGCGCGTCGTGGAGGGCATCCAGATATGCTTTCGCTGGATTCTTTGCCGGACCGGAGTAAAGGCTGTCACGCACCGTGTCCGGGAGAGGCCGAAGCTTCGTTGGCGCCATTCCCTCGTTGAAGATCAGCTCGTCCACGCCAGCGCCGTAGTATTCACCGAGGTCGTCCCATTCCCAGCCGTAACCGTAAATGGAATCGGGGAACGCGTTCCCCACTCGCGCGAGGGAGCCGCTGATCTGCCTGATCCCGTGCGCGCGAAGTGAATCGGCCAGAGCATCCATAACGGTTGTCGCTGTGCCTCGCATCCGATCGCTCACCGTCGGATCGCCGCGGCCGATCACGAGAAGGCTTCCATCCAGGAGCGAGTCGCGCACCTCACCGTCGGTGAGAAAGGTGGTGCGGTACTGATATTCGGGTCCGAGCAGGGTCAGTGCGGCCGCGCTCGTCACGATCTTCATGTTGGACGCGGGCATGAAGAGCTTGCCCGCATTTTTCGAGTAGAGCGTATCGCCGGTGCGCGGATTCACGATCAGCACACCCCATTGCGCATTCCTGAACACGGGCTGCGAGGTCAGCGAGTCGATCTCATGCCGCAGCTCCGAGCGTGGCGAGTTGAGATGAGCCGTCTTCATCACTGTCACGCACGCCGTGAGCGCAAATGGCGCGATCGCGACGACAAATGCACGCGCGTTTCTGCGTGTAAAAGAAACAGACACTTTTTCGATTACTCCCTGCTGTAGGTCGCGCTAAGACTGTCGTCTTCGCCGACGGTCACGCGCATCACTTTCGCCGGCTTCGGCAGCTCCCGCTCGACTCGCTCGAATATGAAGCGCGCGAGATTCTCCCCGGTGGGGACGAGCTTCCCGTCCGCGAACTCCGGCACGTCGAGATTGATGTTGCGGTGATCGAACCGCTCCTTCACGTGCTTTTTCAGAATATCGTCGAGCACTCCGAGGTCGACCACGAACCCGGTGATCTCGTCGATCGGGCCACCGACGGTGACGTCGCACACATAGCTGTGACCGTGGTAGTTGGGCCACGCACACGCCCCGAAGGTCGCAGCGTTCTTTTCATCGCTCCAGTCAGGACGGCTGTAGCGATGAGCGGCGGAAAACGAAATGCGTCTGGTGAGAGAAGCGCTCGGCAACCTATTGATCGTCGTTCATCACGTTGGGAGTTGCGTCCGGGCCGCTTACGCCTTCCGGCGTCGGTCCGTCCGGTGGATTCCACGGAATCCCCTCCTCTATCGCTTGCTGGACGTCGGTCGTCCCGAACAGCTCGGCGCGGAGGTCCTCGTGGAGACGCCCGGCCTCTGGGTCCTCTGGCCTTGGTCGGTCACCGAGCAGTAGACCCTCGTGCAGCTCCTCGTCGACGATATGCTCATCGATGGGGACCGGGCTCTCGGCGCGCCGGATGGGATCAACGACCAGGTCGTTTTTCACTTTCTTGATCCCGATCCGGTCGGTGACGACGTGCTCGACGATGCGGAGCTCTTCCTCGGTGCCTACCCGCCCCGACAGGTGTACGACCCCGCCGCGCACCGCGACATCCACATCGTTCGGGTCGAAAGCGAGCTGTTCGTCGAGGCGATCGCGAACGAGCGCGCGCAGCTCGCCATCACTCAGCTCGTCGATCCCATCGATGTCCTCGTAATCCTTTTCCACCGTTCCTCCGAGTCCGCCCTCTGGAGCGGTTCAGGTTACCGAAAGAACAGGAGTGATGCGCCGAGCGTGAGAGCCCGATTGTTCTTCCAGAATGATCGGGCCTGTCCGCCGCCCACCGCGGCAGTCCCGGTAGTAGGCGTCAAGTAGTACGCGGCCGGATACTTCAACTGATAGAGGTAGTCCCCCCAATCTGCCCGCAACTGGAACCGTCCCCCCGGTACGTAGCGCAGTCCGCCACCAAAGGAAAATGCAAACGGGGTGCCGAACGTGTACGGATCGAGGTTGATAGAGCAGCTGCAGCTCGCGATGCCGGCACCGAAATTCACTACTGGAACGATGTTATGAAAACTCTTCTGGCCGGTGAGATTGAGAACCAGGTTTATGTCGTAGAGGTTGAGCGAGACGCTTTTTTTGCCCAGTTGCGCCGCGGCTCCGCTCTTTGTGGGATCGATTGGAAAGCGCTCGCTGTTGACGTGCGCCCAGCGCGCCATGAGCAGCGCAGGGCCGCCGACGTGGATCTCGTAGCGCAGACCATACATCGGGCCGCCACGCGGGGCGACTCCAATCGGATCCAGTCCCGCCGAGTTCCGGCCACCAAAAAAGGTGACCTCCTGGCTCGACTCGAGGTCGCGGTACGGGCTGTTTTCAGGAAGATGTCCGACCTGCGCGCGAGCGGTGGTCGCGACGAGAGCAAGCGCAAGCGCGCCCATGAAATGCTTCACTAATCAACTCCAAGATTGACGCCGCTCATCTCTGGCGGCTGCTCGATTCCGAGCATTGATAATATAGTTGGCGCGACATCGCAGAGAGCGCCGCCGGAGCGGAGCCGCTGCTCCTGATCCCAATCGACGAGGACGAAAGGTACCGGGTTCGTGGTGTGAGCGGTGTGCGGCCCGCCGGTCTCGGGATCGATCATCATTTCGGCATTACCATGGTCCGCGGTAACGATGAGCCGCATCCCCGCGCTCTCGGCCGTCCTGAGGACGCGCGCCAGCAATCGATCGACGGTCTCGACGGCTTTGATCGTCGCGGGAATCGATCCGCTGTGGCCCACCATGTCCGCATTCGCGTAATTGCAGAGAATGAAATCCTGTTCGCCCGATGAGATCCCTTTGCAAAGCGCGTCGGTAACCCCTTCGGCGCTCATCTCCGGCTTGAGATCGTACGTCGCCACTTTTGGACTCGGAATCATAACTCTGCTCTCGCACGGATACGGCTGCTCGACACCGCCGTTGAAGAAGTAAGTCACATGCGGATACTTCTCGGTTTCCGCCGTCTTCAGCATGCAGAGGCCGCGCTCGGACAACACCTCGGCCAGAATGCTCTCCATTGACGTCGGCTCGAAAGCGACGGGAATGGGGAAGGTCTTGTCGTAATTCGTGAGCGTAGTGACCCAGACCTCGGGGCGTCGAGAGGCATCAAAGCCATCGACCTCTCGGTAGCTCCCGTCGAGGGGAAGGTCGTCATCACCGTGGCGGTTCGGATCGATCAGAGCGCGCACGATCTGCCGCATTCTGTCCGAGCGGTAGTTGAAGCAGATCACGGCGTCGCCGTCCTTCATGGGCGCAACCGGCTTTCCATTTTCGGTGACGACCACCGGCAGCATGAACTCGTCGGTCTTTCCCGATTCGTACGCCTTGCGAATGGCATCGAGCGGATCGGCGACCGGCGTTCCCTCACCGAGAACAATGGCGCGATACGCCAGCACCGTGCGGTCCCAGCGCCGGTCGCGGTCCATCGCGTAATAGCGGCCTGAGACGCTGGCGATTTTGGCTGGACTTCCAATTTTTCGAATGTATTCCAGCAATTGTTGCATGTACCCGAGTGCGGACTTGGGCATCGTATCGCGCCCATCGAGAAATGCGTGGATCGCGACGCGCTCCACGCGGTATCGTTTGGCGAGATCCAGCAGCGCGCACAGGTGCTGGTCAATCGCGTGAACTCCGCCCGCGCCGATCAATCCCATCAAATGCAAGGTCCCGCCACTGAATTTTACCTGGCGGCATGCGTCCAAAAGCGCGGGGTTGGTGTAGAAGCTTCCATCGGCGATGGCCGAAGAGATGCGTACCAGGTCCTGCATCACCACTCTTCCCGCGCCGAGATTGAGATGTCCGACTTCGCTGTTGCCCATCTGCCCCGCGGGAAGGCCAACTCGGAGTCCTGATGCTTCGAGCAGCGTGCGCGAGCCGCGACTCCAGAGGGAGTCCCAGGTCGGCGTGTTGGCGAGTGCGATTGCGTTGCCGTCAGTTTCGGGGCGATAGCCCCATCCATCGAGGACGATGAGCGCGACTGGCCGCGCGCGCTGTGAGATGGCCATTATATCGGTAATGTAATCCCACCCTGACTTGCGGGGCACGAAGGGCGACAATGGAGATCCTCAGACCGAAAGAACCCGGACCCGAGACGCGACGCCGGCCCGAGCGAGAAGGCGAAGGCGACCGCCGTCGTGGCACCTGGCGCGATTTCCGGCACGCGTATCCGGGATTTGTATTCGTGCTCGGTTTAGGGCTGGCCGCGATGGTCGCCGTCGATGGTTGGCTCCTGTTCAAGCGGGTGAAATACAATCACGACGTCACTCAGCTCAGGGCGCACATGACCGTAGCCGAGCGCGAGCGCACCGATGCGATAGTCCAGGCGGAGCAGAACAAGCTGCGAATAGCGATCGAGCTTGCCAAACGGCAGGCAAAGTTCGACAAGAAGCTGCACCTGAACGTATCTATCGACAGCTCCCGCATGTACCTAACGCGCGAGGGAGCTCTCCTGCGCGAGATGCCGGTGCAGTTTGGACCCGAGCGCGGGACTTCCGAATCATCCGATGCGCCACCCGCCGCGGTGCCGCGTGGAGAGCGAACGATCGCCGATCTTTCGGACACGAAGATTACCCTCGACGGCGGCGCTCTCATCCTCACCACCAAGTCCCCGCAGCTCACTGGCGACACCACCGCCATTCCACCAGGCTCGCTGCGAATCAGCCTCGAGGACTTGAAGGCGATCATGCCGAACCTTAGCAACGGCATGAAGGTATACTTCTATTGACGACGCGTGTTTTCCACGCATCGCTGACTTTTCAGGGGTAACGAGATGGGAGTGAGCAGAATCTTTTCGTACGGCGGCAAGACCGTCTGGATGCTGATAGTTGGTTTTGTCGGCGCCGCGATCCTGAGCGTCATGCTGCTCGCGAGAACTGCCGAGCTTCGCTACCAGCGAGATGTCAATCGCATGGTGTACAACGACAACCTCGGCGTACTGAACGAGATCAAGTCCAAGCTCGGGATGACGGGCGACAGCCTCAAGGCACTCCTTTCCGAATCACCAGCGGCGGCCGCCAATCAGCCGTACATAGTTGTGAGCATGGCGGATCACCGACTATGGTACAAGCAGGGCAAGGAAGTGCTGTACGAAGCGCCTGTCGCGACCGGCAGCGGCAAGGAGCTGGTGGGAGGATCTAGTGGACAGTGGCGCTTCGAGACCCCGCGCGGGCGTCTCACCGTGAAGGCCAAGGACGAGAATCCCGCTTGGGTCCCGCCTGAGTGGCACTACGTCGAGCAGGCGCACAAGAAAGGTCTGGGCATCGTCCACCTCAGTCCTGGTCAGGCCCTCTCCACTGGAGACGGCGTCATCACGACTCAGAACGGCGAAGTCGTCAAGCGTTACCACAACGGCAGCACCGTGTCATTGGGTGGAGGTGTCGAAGGAAAGGAGATCGTCGTGAATGGGAACATCGTCGTTCCGCCGTATGGCACCACCGCCCGAAGGTACATGGGCGTGATGGGAACGCGCCGCCTCGAGCTCGGCGATGGCTACGGAATCCACGGTACCGATCACCCCGAGTCGATCGGACAGTCTGTGAGCCATGGCTGTGTCCGCATGCGCAATGAGGACATCGAGAAGCTCTACCCGATGGTCCCGGTCGGCACTCCGGTTTACATCTATTAAGAAAGGCCCTTGGAGTCTGCAGGCGTAGGGGACCGGCGCCACCCGACAGGTGAAGAGCTCGAGCTCCCCGACGAGCTTCCCGTTCGAAAGCGCCACACAACGCGGATTGTGTGGACCACCGTGGCGGCAATCGCGGCCGTCGGCGCGTTCCAGTTTCTGCAAGCTGCGAGTGGCACCAAGAAACCAATCGGAATTTATCTCACCACCGCGGTTCCATTAGCGGAGCCATCCGCCAGCGCTTTCGGAGCAAGCGGGGAAGTGAAGCTAGCGTTCGCGATGCCCTCGCAGGAGATCTCTTATCCGCTCGACGTGCACGGTGATCCGACCGCGCTTGAGTACGCCTGGGTTCGAAATGGCGACACGGCTCTCGCGACCGTGGCGAAGACACTCACCAGCGACAAGGTTTTTGCGCCACCCAAGGCCGGCTTTTACAGACTGGCTCTGCTCAAGAGCGGCCAGCAGCGCGAGATAGAAGGGCTCACTCTCGCGGTGCTTGTCCCGTTCGAGGAGAAGGAGGGCGCAATGCTGCGTGGTTACCGCATTGGGACGTACATCGCGGAGCGGGTTGCCGGCCGGCGGCCTCCGCCCGAAGGTTTTCTGGAGATCACTCCCGCTGACGTCGACCTGCCGATCACGAAGCACTTGCGGGTAGGTGATTTTCTAAATCACGATCAGCCGGGAGTCTGGCCGAGTTATGCGGCGGTGAACCCGAAGCTGCTGGACAAGCTCGAGCTGGTGATTCAGGAGATCGCGCGCTGGCACGGCGACAAGGCGGTGGCCAACATCGAGCTCGATGTGCATTCCGGATTTCGCGCGCCCGAGCATAACCGGAAGATCCGCCGCGCCGCCCGTGACAGTCAGCACCAGTACGGGGACGCAGCCGATGTGGCGATAGATGCCAACGGCGACGGAAAACTCACCGCGATCGACAGCCGTATGGTAGGTTTGGCGGTGGAGATCGTCGAGCTGAAGCACCCGGATCTGGTCGGCGGGCTCGGCATCTACACCAGTGGTCACTCGAGCACCAACTACGTACATATCGATGTGCGCGGCCGGCGCGCGCGCTGGCGCGGCCGCGGCTGACGACTACGGGAGAGAGAAAGGGATGAACGACATTCTGCGCGAGAGGTTGATTCGCAAGCTGGATACGCTCCCTGAGGAGAAGGTCTATCAGATTCTCGATTACATCGACTTTCTGGAGTCGAAGTACGCGCCGAAGCTCTCGACGGCGCCGAACCCGCTCAAGCGGTTTGCCGAGGGTGTCGAAGACACGCTTCGCGCTGGGAAAATGTCCGCGAATGTGATCGGCGGGACGATGAATGTGATGAACAAGGCGGTTGGGGTGCTCACAGACGTGGCTAACGCTGGCAAGTCAGTTGCAACGGGGATCGCTGGGGTCGCTTCGTCGGTGACTTCGCCGAAGGCGCAGCCGCCCCAGTCGGGTTCTGTTTCATCGACCGCGCCGCCTGCGTCACCATCGACACAGACTCCGCCAACACAGCCACCGGGAGATCAGCGCAAGTGAGAGCTCAATCGGCGCGCGGGAGCGCGGGATCATCGCGAAAGAAAAGCGCAAATCGCGCTCGCCCGGCTGGCGCGGCTCGTTCGTCCGCACGCGCTCGGGAGGCGGAAGCGCCACGAGTGGCGGGACCAAGACCGAGCCCGAAGCGAACGGTCATCTCGACGATGAAGGAGCTGCCCAATTTTCTGCGGCTCATTGCGGGACTGCTAACCGACGTCCGTGTGTCGACGACCGACAAGCTGCTCGTCGCCGGCGCGATCGGATACGTTTTCCTGCCGATGGATTTCGTTCCGGATTTCATTCCGTTCATCGGCGAGATCGACGACGTATTTCTGCTGGTGCTTGCTCTCCAGAGGCTGATTGCGAATACCGACCGGTCGGTGGTGCTCAAGCACTGGATGGGCGATCCGAAGCAGCTTCGCTCGCTGGACCTGGAGCGTGTGCTGGTGGCAGCCGCGTTCTTCTTGCCGCGTCGGGTGCGGCGGCGGCTCAGGACGATTGGGCGGGACATCTAGAGCCGCTGTGTTTCTCGTCGCGGCCGCGATGCCTGCTAGGGTGGGCTTCCCTCTGGACGCAACCCGCACAATGCCATACATTTAGCTATGGCAACCACGACTCGGCCATCGAGTAAGCCCGCCACTCCGGCAAAAGCCGGCGGCGGGCTTTCGCGCATCAAGGGGTCGACGCCTCCGGAAACGAGCACGCCAAGGGTTCGGGCCGAGGTCGTCTTGACCTTCGACGATGTCCTGCTGACACCCAGGCACTCGCTCGTACATCCGAAGGATGTGAGCACGACCTCGCTGTTCACTCGCGGAATCACGCTCAACGTCCCTTTCGCGTCGGCGGCAATGGACACAGTCACCGAGTCGGAAATGGCGATGGCGATGGCGCGCGCTGGTGGGATCGGCGTCATCCACAAGAACATGTCGATCGACCGCCAGGCGGCCGAAGTCGACCGCGTGAAGCGATCGGAGAGCGGGATGATCCTCAATCCAATCACGCTCTCGCCGGATGGAACGCTCCGCGAAGCCGTCGCGCTGATGAGGCGATTCAAGATCTCGGGCGTTCCCATCGTGAACCGCGACGGACAGCTCGTCGGAATCATCACCAATCGTGATCTCCAGTTCGAGCGGAATCTCGATCGTCCGCTGCGGGACGCGATGACGTCGAAGAATCTCGTCACCGCGCCATTGGGAACTACTCTCGATGAGGCCGAGGCGATCCTCGGGAAGCACCGGATCGAAAAGCTGCCGGTGGTTGACGAAAAGGGAACGCTCCGCGGACTCATCACGGTGAAGGACATTCACAAGCGCCGCGACTTTCCCGATGCCAACAAGGATCAGCACGGGCGCCTGCGCGTCGCCGCGGCGATAGGAGCGGCGAATTACCGTGATCGGGCACGCGCGCTGGTCGATGCCGGAGTAGATGTACTCATCGTCGACACGGCGCACGGACACTCAGAGGGTGTTCTCGAGGCAACGTCCGTCGTTCGCGAGATGTTTCCCGATGTTCAACTCGTCGCCGGCAACGTTGCAACGCGCTCTGGCGCGCGCGCCCTTGTCGAGCGGGGAGTGGATGCGGTGAAGGTGGGTGTAGGGCCGGGTTCGATCTGCACGACACGCATCGTCACCGGCGTCGGCGTTCCGCAGCTGACGGCCATCTTCGATGCAGTCGAAGGCGCCGGGGATGTCCCCGTCATTGCTGACGGAGGGATCAAATACTCCGGCGACATCGTGAAGGCGCTTGCCGCCGGCGCTTCGAGCGTGATGATGGGATCCATGCTCGCCGGCACCGAGGAGAGTCCGGGCGAGTCCCTGTTGCTCGAGGGCCGGCGGTTCAAGATGATACGCGGAATGGGAAGTCTGTCGGCGATGCAGGATGGAAGCGCCGACAGGTATTTTCAGGAAGGCGAGATGTCGGCGAAAAAGCTGGTGCCTGAGGGGATCGAGGGACGCGTTCCCTACAAGGGACCGGTGAGCGACGTACTGTTCCAGATGGTAGGCGGCCTGCGCAGCGGGATGGGTTATGTCGGCTGCGCCGACATCGACCAGCTTCGGACTGAAGCCGAATTCGTCAGGATCACCGCCGCGGGCCTCCGCGAATCGCACCCCCACGACGTTACAATCACCCGCGAGGCGCCCAACTACTCGGTCTAGCGGTTTCCTTGACATTGCTTCGAGCGTCAACACAACTTCTGGCGGCTCTGCAGTGTCGAATGTTTCAGTGTCCCGTCGTCAGTCTACCCACGTTTTCGGAGTTTCCTAATGGGCTTATGGACGAAGAAGAGCATCGCTGTTCTGCAAGCTGAGGCGGCGGGCGAATCGGAAGGCCACACCCTCAGGCGCGCTTTGGGCGCCCTGAATCTCACTACGCTGGGCATCGGCGCCATCATCGGCGCCGGTATTTTTGTATTGACCGGAACGGCAGCGGCGAAGTACGCGGGGCCGGCAATCGTCCTCTCCTTCATTGTATCCGGGTTGGGATGCCTTTTCGCGGGTCTGTGCTACGCCGAGTTTGCGAGCATGATCCCGATCGCCGGCAGTGCCTACACGTACGGCTACGCGACGCTCGGCGAATTCGTCGCCTGGATCATTGGGTGGGACTTGATCCTCGAGTATCTGTTCGGCGCGTCCACCGTCGCTGTGGGCTGGTCCGGATACTTCTCGGCGTTCATGGAGCAGATAGGAATACATCTGCCGACATCGTTCACGAGCGCGCCGTACCACTATACCGACGTGGCGGAATTTGATCCCGTGACGAAAGCTCTTCTCCATCCCGTTGGCTTCTCTCATACCGGCGCGGTGATCAACCTTCCCGCGATGGTGCTGATCGCGGCGATGACGACGCTTCTTGTCATCGGCATCAAGGAATCCGCGCGCTTCAACAACTTCATCGTCATTCTCAAGGTCACGATCGTACTCCTCGTGATCGGCTTCGGATTTATGTATGTAAACCAGGCCAACTGGCATCCGTTCATACCACCCAATACCGGCGAGTACGGTCATTACGGCTGGAGCGGAATCGTGCGCGGCGCAGCGGTGGTGTTCTTTGCCTACATAGGGTTCGACGCGGTGTCTACAGCGGCACAAGAGGCAAAGAATCCGCAACGGGACATGCCGATAGGAATTCTCGGCTCGCTGGCGGTCTGCACCGTTCTTTATATCCTGATGGCGCTCGTGATGACGGGACTCGCGAACTACACCGAGCTCGATGTTCCGCATCCGGTGTTCGTCGCAATTGAAAAAGCCGGGCCGGGACTGGCCTGGCTCGGAGGGATCATCAACATCGGCGCGATCGCTGGACTGGCGTCGGTCGTTCTCGTAATGCTCATGGGCCAGCCGCGAATCTTCTATTCGATGGCGCGTGATGGATTGCTCCCGCCGGTGTTTGGAAAGGTTCATCCGCGCTTCAAGACGCCGTACGTGACCACGATCCTCACCGGCGCCGTTGCCGGCGTCGTCGCCGGACTGTTCCCCATTGGGCTGCTCGGCGAGCTGGTGTCGATCGGAACGCTGCTGGCGTTCGTGATCGTCTGCGCGGGCATCATCGTGCTGCGCTACAAGTCGCCAAACATCGCCCGGCCGTTCCGTACGCCGTTCGTCCCGGTGGTTCCGATTCTTGGAATCCTCATCTGCGGCTACATGATGACGAGTCTGCCAAGGGCAACGTGGGAGCGGCTCATCGTCTGGATGATCATCGGACTCGCGATCTATTTCCTCTACAGCAGATCGCATTCGAAGCTGGCCCGCGCGGAAGGCAGTGCTTGACCTTCTAAGCGTCCCCCAGCAGCGACGGGAGTCGATCGAGCGTCTCGCGCAGGAGCTTCGTGCGGGACGCTCTGTCGCAATGTCCACTCACATCAACGCCGACGGCGACGGGTGCGGATCCGAGACCGCCCTCTCGCGTTTGCTCGGCCAGATGGGGATTCGCTCGCGCATAGTGAATCCGACGCCCTGGCCCGAGATGTACCAGTTTCTCCTCGGCGACGACGTTCGTGATTCCAGCGACCTTGGCGCGAAGGCTCTGAACGAGGCCGACGTGCTGGTGGTTCTCGATATCTCAGACGTGAAGCGGCTTGGTGGTCTGGCCGAGGCAGTGCGGAGGCTCAAGATTCCGAAGCTGGTGATAGATCATCACCTTCCCACCGACGACCCGCCGAGTACGCTGATGCTGGCGGATGTGACGGCGTGCGCGACTGGTGAGCTGATTTACGATTTCGCGACCTGCCTGGGGCTCGAGATTACGCCTGACGTCGCGCGCGCTCTCTATATCGCCCTTCTCACCGATACGGGCGGTTTTCGCTTCAGCAACACGACCGCGCGCTGCCTGAGCATAGCCGGACAGCTGATTGCCTCGGGAGTCGAGCCGGAGGAGATGTATGGACGCCTCTACGCATCGATGCCGGTAGGCCGGTTGCATCTGCTGCGCGATGCTCTTGCCACGCTCGAGGTCGACCCGGAATACGGCATCTCGTGGATCTCTGTCGCGGCGGGCGCAGCGGAAGAGTACGGGCTCAAATCGGAAGACCTCGAAGGAATTGCCGAGCATCCTCGGTCGATTGGCGGAACGCGGCTCGCGTTGTTTTTCCGCGATCTCGGACATGACAAGGTAAAAGTCTCTTTCCGCAGCACCGGCACGGTCGACGTCAATAAGTTCGCGAAGCAGTTCGGCGGTGGCGGTCACGCCCGAGCAGCGGGAGCGCTGATAGAGGGATCGCTCGACTATGTCCGGCACAACGTCGTGCAGGCGGCGAGAGAGTTTCTGCGGGCGGAGGATAAGGAAGGGGTGGCATAAGCCCCGCACCAGCCTAACTTGCGCACATGAGCGTTCTCCGCCGCAAACGCGCCCGTCCCCAGGCCGATGTCGAGCATCATATCCGGGACGAGCTGCAGGGTATCCTGACGATCCTCAGAATCGAAGAGTGCGCTCTCGAGCTGGAGGGATTCGATTCGGGGACCGGGACCGCCACCTTGCACGTCACCGGCGCCTGCCCGGACTGCGACGCATCCGCGGTGACGTTCATCCGGGGGATCGAGACTCAGCTCAAGCTGCGCGTCGCCGAGCTGCGAGCCGTGCTCCTGACTGTCGACAACTCTCGATGAGCGCAAATCTGCAGGACCGCATCACCGATGCGCTCTCGCACGTCAGGAACAATCGCGTTGGCGCCAACGTGCTCGAAGCTGAAATGGTGCGCGACATCGCCACCACGACTGAGGGACGCGTGAGGCTAACCTTGTTTCTCTCGCCTGAGGACAACGCGACCGTCGTGCGCGAAGTGCGGCAGGCGCTCCAGCTGGTCGAGGGTGTCACTGATGTACGGGTCGATGTGAAAGACGCGTCGCAAGCGAATCCGGATCCGCGTCGCAGTCAACAAACCGCATCAAAGCCGGCGGCCGCGCCCCCGGCGTCGAAGCCTGCGGGGTCTCGTACTCTGCCTGTGATGGGCCAGGAGACGCAATCACAGCGCGCCGCTGTTCCGGCTCCGACCCCCGTCGCCTATCCCCATCTCGGCAACATCATCGCGATCTCGAGCGGGAAGGGTGGAGTCGGAAAATCGACAGTAGCCACTAACCTCGCTGTTGCGCTCGCGCAGCAAGGAGCGCGGGTCGGACTGATGGATGCCGACATCTACGGGCCGAATATCCCGCGCATGATGGGCGTCAACGCCCCGCCACCAGTCGAGAACGAGAAGATCATCCCCCTCCAGGCGCACGGTGTGAAGATCATGAGCCTGGGCTTCATGATCGAGCGCGACCAGCCGGCGATCTGGCGCGGGCCGATCATCATGAAGATCATCACCCAGTTTCTGCGCGATGTGCAGTGGGGAGAGCTGGACTATTTCCTCGTCGACATGCCGCCCGGAACCGGTGACGCGCAGCTCTCGCTCGTTCAGGCGACGATGGTCCACGGAGCAATCATCGTCACCACGCCGCAGGAAGTCGCATCTGGTGACGCGCTGCGTGGCGCCAAGATGTTCCAGCGCGTAGCAGTGCCGGTACTTGGCGTCATCGAGAACATGAGCCACTTCATTTGTCCTCACTGCAGCGAGAAGCATCGGATCTTCGGCACAGGCGGTGGCAAGCGTCTCGCCGAGGAGCTCGGTGTCCCGCTGCTTGGTGAAATCCCGTTCTTTCCAGCAGTTCTGTCGGGTGCAGATCGCGGCGACCCGATCGTCGTGAGCGAGCCGGGCACTCCCGCGGCAAAAGCGTTAATCGATCTTGCTGGACGGCTGAGCGGGCTGCTCGCCGGTAGCGACGCGGCCGGCGTAAACGCGGCCCGCGATTAGACCGCTACTGCGTTCTTCCTGGGCCTCGCGCGCCACCAGGAGAGAATCACCGCTCCGAATCCGGTGGCGACGGCAACGAACGTCACCGAGAACGCCAGCATGCGCAGTATCGAGCCAAGGATCGGGAACCAGGTGAACGCGGCGGCGATGATCCAGAGCGCACTGAACGCGAGGATGCCGGTGAATAGGTACTGAAGCTCCTCGCCAGCAGGCGTCTCACTTTTCGACTTGTGAGAGAGAGCGATTCCAGCGACGTGTGCGACCGCCAGGAATCCAAGGATCGCAACGCCACCGACGGCGATAAGAAAAGCCGCCACGCCGATCGGGATGAAGACGATCCCGATGATGGTGATGGCCATGGCGATGCAGAGTGCGACCACGGCAGGCACGGTCGCAAGCCCCGCCAGAACTCCCGTAAAGAGTGAGCGGCCGGTCTCGTTGGTGACAACTTCGACCGTGCGCTTGAAGTAGTCGCGCATGAAGGAGAGAACAAAGGCGCCGACGAGAAGCAGGACCACGAGCCAGACCACGGCAGATACGAGCGATCGAATCGTCGTCCGCGGTCGTCCGCCAAAGCTGACGGTGGATCTGTTGTGAATCGTGCCGACATCCTTGATCACACCGAGGATCGAGCCGCCTTCGTTGCGCACGTGGCCCATGAGTGCAACGGCGCCGCCGCGCACCCGTCCGCCTTCGTGCACGATCACATCGCCGAGGATCGCCGTGGCGGCGCCATCGACGTTGCCGTAAACGTCGAGATTTCCACGAATCACCATCACCGAACCGGAGGTCGTCGTTCCTGCCGGAACGACCAGGTCGCCGGTCGTCACCTGCGCGTAGTTCCTGAGGAACTGCAGTCGGGATCCCTCGCGCTGTTGAGCGGACGCATCCTGCGCGGAAACTGCCACAACCAAAAGTGAGGCTCCGAGCAGGATCGATTTCATCACGCTGCCTTGCGCTTGGCGATGTGGGCCGCGGTCCGAATGGCGCCGTATCCACCGAACAGTCCGACAGCGAGTGTCAGATAAAGGAGAACGGCCCCGAGCGCACCCGCCTGGAGGAAGGCGATGGTGTCAGACCCGAGAACCACTGTGCCGATCTGCGCGCCGACGGCGGCGATCGCGAAAGCGTACTGGCTCGCGGCCGCGCTCAGAATGGCGGTGAGGACATCGATCTCGAAGAACATGAATGCGGCAGTGGCGATGAGGCCGACGCCGACTACTGCTCTCGCTGTTCCGCGCACCACGCCGATCTTGCGGCGCGGAACGATCGCCTGCTGTCCGCCCTGGTCCAGCTCCAGATGCCTG